>NZ_JBMPPK010000003.1:0-388392 GCF_049339405.1 Undibacterium sp. Tian12W | reverse complement strand
TGTGAACACTTGCTATATTATTTAAGCATTCCAACTAACCTAAGTTAATTGGTGCGCTTCACCAAGTGCCCACATTTATTGACTGTTAATTGTTAAAGAACCAGAATCTTTTCTACCTCGCCAGACCATCTTCTGATCCAGCTTTGCGTCGCAGCGTTGTGTGCGTCAGCAGCAGAGAAACGAGATTATGAAGCACTTATTTGCCGCTGTCAACACCTGCAACTCATTTCGTTTTGTTTCGTTCTTTCGAACTAGTTAAACTGTTGCAAACTATTCACAGCAACCAGATTCTTCCGCAGTTTTAACTTCTCCGCTCAGTCTCTAGCTTTGCTTCTCTTCTCGCCCGCTCTTCAGCGGGAGGCGAACTATAGCAAACTTCCTCACCCCTTTGCAAGACCTTGGCGTAAATTATTTAGGGAATTGTTGGAGGATGCTGATTTTATAGGGGGAGCAGTGTGCTACTTCTTAGTGCTTATAGGGTCAAGGCTATCTCTGTATATATAATAGATAGGGCAACGGTGCGCATGGCGCACCCTACTGCCCCTGGTGTTTGGCGTATGTCCTGGTTACCAGCTTCGCCGTTCATCACCGGACGACGCTGGGCTCCTGCCTGCGCAGGAGCGACGAGTTCGGGGGCTATCTATATAGCGCTGATTTCGCTGATCGGCCGAAACCCACCCCCTTCCCGGCCATTTCACTGAGCCGCTCACAGGCGGCTTAGATTCTGTCGGCACAAAGCATGCTTTGTGAAACCCCGACGCCATCCCCTTGAAGGGGAAGGTGTTTGCAGGGCTTTGCGAAATTCTCTCAGTGATACAAAATTGATTTCGCATACCTGGTTAACATCGGCTTTCCTCACAAGGAAATCCATATATCAAGGCACATGCGGGTAAAATAGCGGATTCATCAAACCACTAATTGAACATCTGCTTATGTATATATATGCAGATCATTTGTCATCAGTGTTATCCGGACCGAATTTATGTTGCGCATTACCGATTTACAACTCCCGCTGGACCATGCCGAAGACGAGCTGAAAGCCGCCGTGCTGAAGGAACTGGGGATAACAGAAAAAGAATTGATTAATTTTACGGTGTTCCGCCGTAGCTATGATGCGCGCAAAAAGACCGCGATCATTTTGATCTACACAATCGATGTGGAGACGACGAATGAAGCTGCCTTGCTGGCCAGCCACAGAAACCGCACGAAATTATCCGAGACACCGGATACGTCCTATAAGTTTGTCACGCATGCGGACGGCAAGTCATTTAAACGCCCGGTTGTGATTGGCTTTGGACCTTGTGGTTTGTTTGTTGCACTGCTGCTGGCGGAGATGGGGTTTAACCCTATCGTGCTGGAGCGTGGCAAGACTGTGCGTGAGCGCACCAAGGATACCTGGGGCCTGTGGCGCAAACGTGAATTGAAGCCAGAATCGAATGTGCAGTTTGGTGAAGGTGGAGCCGGTACTTTTTCTGATGGCAAGTTATATAGCCAGATCAAAGACCCAAAACATTATGGCCGCAAGGTGCTGACTGAGTTCGTCAAGGCTGGTGCGCCAGAAGAGATCATGTATGTCAGCAAACCGCACATAGGCACCTTCCGTCTGGTGAAGATGATAGAAGAGATGCGTCACAATATAGAAGCGCTGGGTGGCGAAATCCGCTTCGAACAAAGAGTGACGGATATTGATATCGTTGATGGCAAAGTTCAGGGTGTGCAACTGAATGACGGTGAATATATAGAGACTGCCCATGTTGTGCTGGCGATAGGGCACAGCGCGCGCGATACCTTCCAGATGATTGCTGATCGTGGCGTGTATGTAGAAGCAAAACCGTTTTCCATCGGTTTTCGTGTAGAACATCCACAATCTGTCATCGACAAGGCACGTTTTGGCCCTAACGCAGGCAATAAGATATTGGGTGCGGCAGATTACAAGCTGGTGCATCACGCCAAAAATGGGCGTTCTGTGTATAGCTTCTGTATGTGCCCTGGTGGGACGGTTGTGGCAGCGACATCTGAACCTGGCCGTGTTGTGACGAATGGCATGAGCCAGTATTCACGCAATGAACGCAATGCAAATTCGGCTATCGTTGTCGGCATTACGCCCGCAGATTATCCTGGTAACCCATTGGCGGGCATAGATTTGCAGAGAGCCCTGGAAGAGAAGGCATATGAAGTTGGTGGTGGTAACTATAATGCGCCTGGCCAGTTGGTTGGTGACTTTTTGGCAGCGCGCGCATCCACGGAATTGGGTACGGTAGAACCATCCTATAAACCCGGCATTACCTTGTGTGACTTGGCAACAGTGTTACCTGAATTTGCGATCACCGCAATACGCGAGGCCTTGCCGGAGTTTGAGAAAAAGATCAAAGGCTTCGCCATGAAGGATGCGATTTTGACTGGCGTGGAAACCCGTACCTCTTCCCCTATCCGTATCAAACGTAATGACGACGACTTGCAAAGCTTGAATACCAGAGGCCTGTTTCCCGCCGGTGAAGGTGCTGGTTATGCAGGTGGCATCTTGTCTGCGGCAGTAGATGGCATCCGGGTTGCGGAAGCAGTTGCGCTTGATATACAAGAATAAATACAAGAAAAAATACAAGCAAAAATACAAGCAAACACTTAAAAGAAGGAAGCAAATATAAAAAATGGCAAAAACGAATTCGTTTTTGCCATTTTTCTTTTGCAGAGGCGTTAACCTAAAAGATCTTCCAGCCCCGCGCTCAACTCTGCCAACGGCGGCATTTCTTCAAGAATAAGCTCTGGCTTGATACCCAGTTTTTTTGCCACTTCTGTTGGGAAGGTGGCTTCGCGCTCTTCTTTCGAATAATGACTTTCCTCGCCTCTTGCGCACCAGGAAGCAATGTGGACCACCGCACCTATCTGATCAAACTCTGATTGCTGCAGTGGTTCGCCACAGGCCTTGATGGCAGTGGCAAAAGTGTCAGGGAAGCGCCAGCGCTTGGACAACTCAGCACCCACATCAAAAAAATCATAACCAAAGGATGTGCGCTCGACATCTGGCCGGCGTGGGTCCAAAGGACCGGCAGTTTTATCGACTTGCAGCATTTGCTCTGGCATGCCTGCATGCATGACCAATTGGCCTATCGCATGCATCAAACCAACGGTAAAGGCAAAGTCCGAATTACAGTGGGCTTTTTTGGCCAGCCATTTTGATACGACAGCAGTATGCAGGCTGTAGCGCCAGAACTGCTTCAGGTCCACCCCAGGCATCGACTTGAAACCGCTGGTTAAACCGCTGCTGACCACCAAAGTACGTACGGTCATGAAACCCAGCATCAGCACAGCATCATCGACCGAACCAACCGTCCTTGAAGCATGGTAATAGGAGGAATTGGCCAGGCGCAGCAGTTTTGCGCTGAGGACCTGGTCTGCAGACAGCTTGCGGGCAATCTCGTCTATGGAAACATCGTCATTATTAAAACTATCGATGACTTCCTGGACGACTTTGGGTATCGATGGCAAAGCATTTTGCTGCTGAAACAGATTCTCGATTTTCATAGGGCATCTCCTTTGGGGATGTAGATACAAGAGGTCTATGTCTCTTATTATTTCCGGAAATTGATACACCTTCAGCAAATTCCCTTAACAAACAGGAAGAATGCGCATTGCTATCAAAAATCATACTCTGATATTGGTTTTTCAGAAATGCTTTTTTGTTGCTTGCAGCTCTTAACTCAAGATTGCTAACAATTGGCGTGTCAAACAATATTTGACTTGGCACTTTTCTACATGAGCAAATGTAATTTGTTACTTTCCTGTCAGCTTACTTTTTGACTTGTTTCTTTACTTCACTTCAGTGGGTACATGGTGGTAAAGTAGTTTAGAAGTAATGTAGGACAGGTTTTGGAACAGTTCATCCAGTCAGAGCCAGCAGCCAGCCAGGAGACGCATCATGCAAAATGCCATAGAACTCGCAACACAAGTCGGTGAAGAACTCAAATCCAGAAAATTAATACTTAGCATCGCCGAATCCTGCACGGGTGGCGGGGTTGCCCATGCCATTACAGAAATTGCCGGATCGTCAGAATGGTTTGATTGTGGCTTTGTGACTTATTCCAATTCGTCCAAGACGGAATTGCTCGACATACCAGCAGCGCTGATAGCCCAGCATGGAGCAGTAAGCGAAGAAATTGCCGCTGCCATGGCGCAGGGTGCCCTGGCTAATTCTGAAGCCCATTTATCCTTATCCACCACTGGCATTGCCGGGCCTACCGGAGCTGTTCCTGGCAAGCCTGTAGGAACCATTTGCTTTGGCTGGGTAGTCGGTGGTATCCCCCATACCGAAAGGCTGGTATTTGCCGGTGACAGAAAATCAGTCAGGGAGCAAACTGTCATTCATGCCCTGGATAAATTACTCAGGTATATCAAGGAGTTATAAAATTGCTGACTGCATTGCCAGTAACTGTGGATGCACCCCAGCGTCAGTCATCAACATCAGGTTTAGCCGCGCATGGTAGTCGCCTGCATATCTTGCTGGTCGATGACGATGTAGAAATTGCAGCCTTGCTCAGTAACTACCTGGGGAAATTTGATATAAGTTGTGTTGCAGTGCAAGACGGCGTGGCAATGCGTGCAGCACTGCAGTCACATAATTTTGATGTGATTTTACTGGATTTGATGCTGCCTGGCGAAGATGGCCTGAGCCTGCTACGTCAGTTGCGCCGCCATGCCAGTACGCCAGTCATCATGCTGACTGCCCGCGGTGAATTTGCCGACAAGATACAGGGTCTGGAATCAGGCGCTGACGACTACCTGATCAAACCCATCGATACCCGTGAACTGGTTGCCCGCATACAAAGCGTCACCAGACGCGCCCATACATCAGCAAAACAAACGCAAGAAGCTACCGAGAGCAGAGCAACAGAAATACGCTTTGATGCCTGGGTATTGAATTTGCCGGCGCGACAATTGTGCAGCCCCGATAAACTGATTATTCCACTGTCAAATGCAGAATTCAGGCTCTTGCTGGCCTTTCTTAAAAGACCGGGGCAGATACTCAGTCGTGACCAGTTGATCGATTTTGCGCACAACAAATCAACTGAAGTCTTTGACAGGAGCATAGATTTGCTAGTGTCGCGCCTGCGCCAAAAACTCGGCGATGATCCCCGCCACCCTGCCCTATTAAAAACCATACGTGGCGAAGGCTATTTGTTTAACGCCAGCGTGCCATGAACAAGCTGCTGCGCGATACCATCTTCAGCCGTCTGTTCGGCCTGGCCATGGCTGCGGTAGTCGTAAGCCATATCATCACCTTTATCCTGCTATTTGTTTTTCTGGGTGATCACCGTCCACCGCCTCCTCCTGCACATATGCCGCAACATCACCCGCACGGCATCTTGCATGGCCCTTTCCTGGGTTTTTGCCTGAGCATGGCCATACAATTGCTCTTGCTGGCGATCGCGGCGTGGGCAGGTTCGCGTAGTCTGGCGCGCCCCATGCAGCAACTGGCAGAAGCAGCAAGCAAGCTGGGCAAGCATAAAGAACCTTTGGCGATTCCAGAGACAGGGCCAGAAGAAGCACGCCAGAGTGCCCGAGTCTTTAATCAGATGCAAGAACGTCTGTTCCAGCAAATGGAAGAGAGAGAACGCTTCCTGGCAGCGGTTTCCCACGATTTGCGCACGCCATTGACGCGCATAAAGCTGCGCATAGAGCAAATGCACAATGAGGCAGATGAAAAACTGCTCGACGATGTAGAAGAAATGCGCCTGATGCTGGACGCTACCCTGAATTACCTGCGTGGCAGCGAAGAGTCTTCGCAAATGCTGGATGTCACATCATTGGTGGCCGCCATTGTCGACAATATGCAGGATGAAGGCAAAGCTGTCAGCATGCATGGAGAGGCACGCCCTCTGATGGCTCTGCCAAATGAACTGAGACGCTGTATCAGCAATTTGCTGGAAAATGCGATTGCCTATGGCAAAACTGCACAGATCGGTTTGCATGATAGCCAACATGAATTGTTAATCATTATTGAGGATCAGGGTCCTGGCATACCGGAAGCAGAACTGGAAAAGGTATTCGCTCCGTTCGTCCGCCGGGCTGTTTCCAGAAATAAAAATACTGGTGGTGTTGGCCTGGGGCTCAGCATAGCCAGGGAAATCGCCAGACGTCACCAGGCTAGTCTGATACTAAAAAACCGCCCTGGCAATCAGGGCTTGCTGGTGGAATTGCGCCTGCCTAGGAACTGAGCGCCTCTTTGTGTCAAAGTCGATACAAAGCAGACACAAGCGGGCAACATGTGGATGCGACACTTCAGATCACAACAACGCATGACTGAAGGAGAGCGCGATGAGCAGCATCAGTGGAGTAAGTGGAAGTTCCGGCAGCTATTTCCCGCAAACTGGCGGCACCCAAAGACGCGAACGTGATACCAGCAAGATAGCGGAAAATGTATTTTCCAAGCTTGATACCAAGAACCAAGGCTATCTTGAAGTCTCGGATCTGGAAAGTGCATTTGGCAATATTGCATCATCCTCATCCACCAGCACCGCCAGCACTAGCAGCAGTGGCAGCAGCACAAATTCTACCAATGCCAGCATCAATGACTTGTTCAAAAAACTCGATAGTGATGGCGATGGCAAGGTCACCAAAAGCGAGTTTAGCGATGGCATCAAAAAACTCGGCGATGCCCTGGAAACACAATTCAATGCCAAACGCACCCGTGGCGCAGAGGGATCGAGACCGCCTCCACCTCCGCCACCAGGAGGTGGTGAAGGTGGCGATCAGGGCCTGGATAAAACCCAGTTGACGGATTTATCGACAGAAGTGGGCAAAACCAATAGCAGCGCCGGTGCGGCACTGAGCCAGGTGGCGCAGAATTTTGACGCTGCCGATACTAATCAGGATGGCAAGGTCAGCTTGCAAGAAACCCTGGCCTACCTGGAAAAAGCCAGTACTACACAGACGAGCAGCACATCCACGGCGACCAGTACAACCGCCACTGCCAGTACAAGCAACTCCAGCACAAGCAGCAGTTCTGGCAGCACTGGCAGCGCATCGGATGGAACGACCAGCTCGGTGACAGGTAGCATTAACAATAGTAGCAGTACGAATACCGACGCAGCCCTGTTCAAAAAAGCGCTGCAGTTATTGCGTGCCTACAGTTCGCCGCCAACCAGTTCCAGCAGTCAAAGTATTTCGGTCAGCGCATAAAGACAAAAGGCACATGTAGATCATGTGCCTTGTTTTTATGCGTCAGGGAGTTCTCACTACTCGCGAATCACTGCTCCCTGTTTTGCATCAATAATTCATTGATGAGCACAGACTCTATTTTGTCGGTCTGCAAGGCTGAATTCAAGCCGGATTTGAGTTGCGCCCTGACCGTGTCAAAGCCTTCTTCACTATGCAAATCGTCAGGGTCAATTTTGGCGAATTCGATTTGAAATATATTCGTCAATATTTTCTTGTTTTCAAATAGCCATTCCTTATCCTCAGTGCGGACTTGTATTGTGACTTGCATACGCACCACTTGCCCATTCAGATTGGCAACTTGCTGCGGCAAGACATAATAGCTAAGTCCAGCTGCATTGCTGCCTACACTACGGATATAGAAAAAAATCGTCAGCAAGATGGCAAAGCCAAACAGCACTATGATGGCCGCATAGAGGCCAAAACGATCTTTGGTCGCGCCAGGCTTTTTCGCTGACTTTTTGGCAAGTGCTGCTGTGCGGGAGCTGGATGCAGACGCAGCATTGATCGTAGAACTGGAGCCGGTACTAATTTTAGCCGCGCCCCCCTTCGCCTGGACGGCAGAGGTAGCTTGTCCTGCCTCAAAATCCAGAGCACTGCCTGTTTTTTGGGGTTCACTGCCATCTATCGCTTCAAAATCCAGCTGTGCGCTGAGCAAGCTGGCCTTTGACCTATCTTTAGACATAACTACCTCTTAGCTTGCAGATGTCCATACATTCAACACACTGATAGTGCATTTAATTTCCAAGTGGAAATTTTAAAGAATGGAAAGCATAGCCCATATTTTACCCAAATTCATCAAATTCCAAGGCAAGCTGGCGAAAAAAATGCAGCTTCAAGTTTTGTTTTTATGGCATGTTGAAGCTGGTTTTCTGCAATCAGCTTTCTACTGGCCGCATTGCGTTCATGTAACCCGGATACTGGAATTTAAATGCTTCGTTACAAACTAAGGGTGTAAATCGCCAGCCAACTTCGCTATCATGACGGCATTCCCCCGCATTAGCTTGACAGGCATGACCAATCCCACAACTCCCAAAATCAGAAACACCAGCATAGACAATATCAAGGCTGTCTTGATATTTTTAGTCGTGTTTGGCCATCTGATAGAAATTTACGTGGGCGAAGATCATGTTTTGCGTTCCATCTGGATTTTTGTTTACTCCTTCCACATGCCCATGTTTGCCCTGATGTCAGGCATGTTTTCGAAGGCCAGCTGGGATGATAAAAATGCCACACAACTGATATCGACCGTGCTGGTGCCTTTGATAGGCTTTGAAATTATTTATGAAGCAACCGAATTCGCCCTGAAGGGCACAGGCAGCGTATATGCTGGACTGGTCGCACCTTACTGGATGCTGTGGTATCTCCTGAGTTTATTGTGCTGGCGCCTGTTAATGCCCTTGTTTTCGCGCATGCAGTTTGGTGTCATGCTCGCGCTTGCCCTGTCTCTGGCAGGCAGTTATTCTGAGCATGCGGGCTATTTCCTTGGTATTTCACGCACCCTGGTCTTCTTCCCCTACTTTTTGTTAGGTTGGAAACTTGGCGCTGAAATATTCAATGTGAAGAAAAAAGAAAGACTGGTGATCAGCGCGATAGTAGTGATCGCTGCGTTCATTGCTGCTTTTATGCTCAAGAGTGATTTTGACTACCGCTGGTTTTATGGCAGTTACTCATTGCACAGACTGGAAATGGCCAACCTGACGGGTAGCATGTATCAGTTATTGCAATATGCCGCCTCAACGGTCATCGGTTTGTCTGTCCTGTATTTGCTGGCGCAAAAAGACCTGCGTCTGGCACAGATAGGCAAACGTTCTATTTATGTTCTGGTGTGGCATGGAATGGCATTGATCATATTGCAAGAAACTGGTGTATTGCGCGCCATTTTCAAGCATGAGAATACTGTAGCCCTGGCGGTTTCAGTTGTGGTTTCCATAGTTATCACATGGGTATGCGCTCATGAAAAAACTGAAACCCTGACCAAGCGCCTGATCCTTGATCCACTTGCGTGGCTGCTGATCCCTCAAACGTCCAACAAGCCAGCGGGGCTGGCAATAGACGCTCAGGATGCCCAGAAAAACCCTGTACAGCAAGAGCCTTGATCTGTATTGATACGCTAATCCGTGTCAGTGCTGCCCCCTTGCTCAGTCCTGCGATCTTGCCTGTGTTTTGCCCTCATCGAACTGTTGTGGATTCTTGCCTGAGATGCCGCAGTAGAACTCGCGTATCTGCACCATATCGGCTTCAATATCACCGCTCACGGCAAACATCTTGCCTATACCACCGGCCTTGCGTTTGAAATCAAGATAACCAAGCGCGATCGGTACACCAGCACCAAGCGCAATGTAGTAAAACCCTGTTTTCCAGTGAGTCACCTTACCCCGGGTACCCTCGGGTGGCACGATGACAGTCAGTCTTTGATTTGCATGGAAGGCATCAACCGTGCCCTGCACCAGATTGCCAGATTTACTACGATCAACCGGAATACCACCGAGCCAGCGCATGATATGCCCCAATACCGGCGGAAACAGGCTGGACTTACCCATCCAATAGACGCGCAAACGCAAGGCAAAACACACCATCAGGGTCACAGGAAAATCCCAGTTGCTGGTATGCGGAGCGGCGATCAGGACGTATTTTTGCTCGGCAGGAACGATACCTTCGACCTTCCATCCAGCCAGCTTGAGTCCTATGATGGACAACCAGCGCATAAAGGTATTAATGATGGGAGTTTCAAAAATGGTAAGATGCATGCCGTAAGTCTTTGATAAGAAAAGAGAATTCTGCCTTCTCTTCAAGCAAGCGGCATTATAGTGAGCAGTAGCAACTATAGGAAATAAATATCGGTTTTTTTTAGATTAATTAACGAAAGCGATATCAAAACGAGTTATCAAGTCTTGACCCAATTCACGATGTGCTCCCATTGCGGCAAGTCTTTTTCCACCCTCGATGGAGCGACATCCCACAAGGTAGCGCCATGGGCCGCCAGTTGTATGTAGTTTTGTGTATCCCGCAAAAAACCCAGGACGGGCAAGCCCAGTTGACCCACATAGTGTTCAAGCTGCTCGGCTGCCTTGCTGCGGGTATTCACGCGCATGCCGAGTATGCCGATCTGGTAGCCATTTTTTTTATGCTGGGACAGGCTTTTCAAGAATTCTTCAGTAGCCAGGATATCAAAAATAGACGCCTGCAAGGGCACGATGATCTTGTCGGCGGATTTCAACACCATGTCGAGCTTGCTGCCTACCAGTCCGGCGGGAGTATCCAGCACGACATGGGTAGTGCCTTTGGGCGGTTTCAAGACATTGCCATCAGCAATATCCCAGGGCTGGATTAGCGGCAAATTTTGTGGCCGTAATGTCAACCAGGTGCGGGAAGACTGCTGCACATCGGTATCGCCCAGCATGACTTTGTGACCATGCGCTGCGAAATAGCCAGCCAGGTTGGTAGCTACCGTGCTTTTACCGACGCCCCCTTTGGGATTGACAATTGCAATGACAGGCATGTCCGCTCCTTTTGACAGTGTAAGAACTACAGCATCTGATCAGATTATCCATATTAACCAGAAGATAGCAAGACTTCATCTGATACAGAGCATACACAACACCATCTGAAACCTGTCAACACCGTCAAAATATTCAGGCAGGCACCAATAAAGCCAGCTGCTCAGGAGTCAGATAACACCACTCGCCCTCTTCCAGTTCCAACGAAGCCAGTGTCAATTTACCTATGGCAGTGCGTTGTAAGGCAGCACAATGATTGCCTGCGGCAGCCAGCATGCGTTTGACTTGGTGGTATTTGCCCTGCTCCAGTACGATTTCGAGCAGATGCTCCCCCAGCTTTTGGCAGTGTATGGCAGCCAATGGTTCTGGTTCATCGTGCAGCTTGACGCCCTTTAGTAACAAATTTACCAGCTCTTCAGTCAACGGTTCAGCGGTGGTGGCCTGATAGACTTTTGGCACATGACGTTTGGGTGAAGATTGCGCATGGATAAATGGACCATCGTCAGACATCAGCAACATGCCGGTCGTGTCATGGTCAAGCCGCCCTACGGGTTGCACATCGCGCCAGCTGAATTGCTCAGGCAAAAGTGTCAATACACCAGGATGATGGCTGGGCTTGCGCGAACATTCAAAGTTGGACGGTTTGTTGAGGACGATATATACGCGCTCGCGGTATTCCCAGTCTTCTTCAAAGATATGAAATTGCAAATCCTGGGTTTCAAAACTTGTTTTGACGTTGCGTATCACTTCGCCATTGATGGTAACTTCGCCATCTTCTACCAGATCGCGGCAATATTTGCGGGTTCCGAATCCTTGCGACTGAAGGATTTTATCTAAGCTTAATTTTGTCATGCCGCGACTTTATCAGATGTAGTACTAGCCCCGCTAGTGTCCGTGCTGTCAATGAACCTCGGCGACATCTTCATCGGCCATCTTTGGTTCCAGCGGCAAGCTGATTTTAAAGCAGGTTCCCTTGCCGACATCGCTCTCAACCACGACATTACCGCCCAGGATACCCGTCACCAGGTTATAGACAATATTGAGACCCAGACCACTGCCTCCCAGACCCAGACGAGTCGTGAAGAAGGGATCAAAAATGCGCCCCAGATTGCTTTCTGGTATGCCTTTACCATTGTCGCGCACGGTTATTTCGACGAAATTTTCATCAAAAATACGCGCCGTGATGCTGACCGTACCGCGATAATCACCATCAAAACCATGGATAAAGGCATTGTTGATCAAATTGGTCATGACCTGGCCCAATGGCCCCGGATAACTATCCATCATCAGCTTGGGTGGGACACTATGAACGACATCATGACGGGTCTTGCGTATGGTAGGCCCCATGGTCAGGATCAGCTCAGACAACATTTCATCCAGCGCAAAGACGCGGCGGTTGGCACTGGTTCTATCGACGGCAACCTGCTTGAAGCTGATCACCAGTTCAGATGCCTTGCTCAGATTACGCAAGAGTAAATCGGCACCGGTCTTGGCATTTCTTAAATATTCTTCCAGCACAGAGCGGCGCAAGCCTTTGTCAAATTCAACCAATACAGCATCTGTGTGCTGGGCCAGCGTGCTGGCCACGGTGACACTGGTGCCTATGGGCGTATTGAGCTCATGTGCAACACCTGCGACCAGAGAACCAAGTGCTGCCATTTTTTCAGTCCTGAGCAATTCGCGCTGGGCGCGTTGCAGATTTTCTAACACGATGGTCAGTTCACTGTTGGCCGCTTCCAGCGCCTGGGTACGCTCAGAAACCCGCCTTTCCAGCGTGGTATTCATATTGCGGATTTCCTGCTCATTCTGGCGTTTTTCGGTAATGTCTTCCTGCACCAGGATAATCAGGGGTTCATTACCGAGCCGTATCATGCGCCCGGATACCTGACAGAGGATGATTTTTTCTTGCTGGCCGCAAGTCAGCCAGGCTTCATAATCATGGATTTCACCATCGCGTTCTATGATGCGCAATATCTCCGCGAAATCAGCTTCGTTGCGCCACAGCGCTTTCTGCGTTTCGTTGTCCCCGAGAATTTCATCATGTGACCAGTAAAATTGCCTGACCCAGGCATCATTGACGTCGATCATGCTGTAGTGCTGGCTTTTGCGCAGCACCGTCATGGCGACGGGTGATGCCTGAAAAATACCAATGAACTTCTCTTCAGTCACTTTCAGGGCCTGCTCGGCGCGCAAGCGCTCGTTGAGTTCTTGCTGTAGGGTGATATTTTGCGCTTCGCGTTCCGTGATCAAACGTCCCAGGTTCAGACGCATCTTGTCCAGGCCTTGCGCCAGATTACCGATTTCGTCCTGTCTTTCCCATTCCAACGGCTGATCCAGTTTGCCACGCGCCAGTCGCCCGGTCGCCAACTGCAATTCCATGATCGGCCTGACGATCCGGCGCTCAAACAATAGCCAGATCAGGATAAAAGAAAACACAACCTGCACCAGCAAGGCCAATCCCAGCTTCAGAAAGTCTGCCCATAGTTCTTTTTCTATATGTTCAGTAGTCAGCTCCAGCATGACACTGCCGATGACCTTGGTCTCCAGCAGGATGGGGCGTTCTTCGCGCAGGAATTTAGCGCCCTCTTTCTTGAACTTGCTGCTATGGGCGAAGATGGATTTGGATTCATCAAGCACTTCGACGCTGACCACTTCGGGATTGCGCATGACGGCTTGTATGAATTGATTGGCGACTGCCTTGTCCAGCGTCCAGACCGGCACTGCCATGCCGCGCGACAGCATATCGGCATATTGCGACATAGGATTGCGTACGCGCAGTTGCAATTCCCGCTCATACCTGTCCTGCACCAGAAAGCGCCCCAAAACAATCGCAGGCAATACGATGCCAACTACAACGCCGATAATAAGAATTTGTCGGAGGGAGAGTGTACGCAATGGTTTACCTGTTATTTGCAGCGGTTACTTCGATTGTTGCTTGCGCCACAATTGTATATTGGCCGCAATGAGTTTATTCATCACGTTTTGCTTGTCCAGTTTGTATACTGCCTTGGCAATGCGGCCACGCATTTCCGGCGTATTGCAGGCTGACTTATGGGACAGGGTCAAATATAAATTTTCGTTTGTAATCGGTGGCGTGACGGTTTTCAAGCCAGTGATATTCAGCTTGGCGACATAGGCCAGGCCTGGGTCTTCTTCATAAATCAGGTAATCAGCACGAGACAGACTGAGCATCTTCAAAGCCTGCTCAAGGCTGGGCACCATGGAAATCTTCAGTGACTCTTTGGCATAACGATCAAAGTCTTCACCAAAGCTGTTGTTAATCACAGTAACACCCTGCTTGCCCGCCAGGTCAGCCCATTTCTTGTACGGCAGATTATAATTATTTCGGGTCCAGATGACCGTGCGTGTTTCACGAAAAGCCGGGTAGAAATAATCCATGTATTCCAGCCTGGGCAGGGTAAAAAATGCACCTGCCAGCAAATCTACACGTCCCAGCTTGGCCTCTTCCTGCACTCTTCCCCATGGGCCTACATATTTAATGTCTATAGGTATGCCAATTTCTTTGGACAATAACTGCATCCACTCTGCATTTGCCCCTATCAGACGGTTTTCATCTTCAGGATCACGCCACAGATAAGGTGGATATTCAGGGTTACCAGTTGCCAGCAGGCTCTTGCAAGACTCATTGGCATGCGCTGCTGAACTGAACGCTGCCATCGACAATAATGCCGCACAGCAGAACAACTGCAACAGGACATTATTTGAAGGACTGGCTTCGCAAGTATCAAGCTTCATGGCACGACCTTCTCGGCAAGAACGTGAGGGAATGGATACCTAAGTCTAACTGCTGGAATTAGGCTTGGCAAGAAAGTAGTTGTGAAGGAGGAACGGTTTCCAAAAAGAAAATAATTCCTCCAAATCCTGACCATAAGTGCAAGATTTTTACCACTTTGCAATCAGCCAGAATAAGGACTGCCCGGACACGGCAATCCTTTTCTATATGATATGGAGTTTAGCGCCTGACGACAGAATTACCACTACTTCTGACTGCATCGCCAGACAACAAGCTAGGGTCATGGTCAAAAGAATAGGTCTGCTTGTTGCCATTATCAAAAGCGACCGTTACATTCCATACCTTGGTTGTTTTCACTTTTTGTTCTATCTTGTGCCCGGCTAGCGCGCCACCAGCAGCACCGGCCAGCGTCGCCAGATCACGGCCAGTACCGTTACCGACCTGATTACCGAGCAAGGCACCGGCAACGCCGCCTGCAATCACACCGAGAGCACCGCCCTCACCTTCCTTATCTTCCACAGATACGGCAAGCACCTTGCCGCAATCAGGGCAAACTGGCTCATTCCTGGCATTGGCTGGCGCAGCTACAGGTTTGCTACTCATATTTTGTTTGGCAACAGCCAGCGCCGTATTGTATTCAGTCTTGGCATCACGCAGACACTGCATTCTGGCCGAGGAACTGCCAGCATCAGCACACAGCCTTTTATCGTCATTGTATCTTTGCGTGGCGCGCTTGCTGTCTGCTGCGTATTGCTGTTTGGCCGTCATGTTCTGTGCAAATGCACCCGTCACGGCAGTCAGCATCAGGCTGGCCAGGAACAATTTTTTATTCATTTACTACTCCTCAGTTAATCAAAGTTCAGTATCGCATTGCGAAACATACATGCATTAACGGTTCACACCCAAAATTGATGACGTAAATCACAATAGTTGACAGTTACATATTAAATGAGATTGATTCGATGGGACTATTTTGGCTTGGCGCCATAAAAAAACCCGCCAGCAGCGGGTCTTGATTATTGCAATGTGAAGTATTCGATCAAATTCTGGCTTTGATCAGCTTGCCCAGTTTCTCGATACCTTCATTGATACGCTCTGGCGACACAGTCACGAAGGACAGGCGCAAGGTATTTTTTGCAGGGTTGTTTGCATAGAAAGGGCCACCTGGCACAAAAGCGACATTTTGCTGAATTGCTTCATCCAGCAATTGCTTGCTGTCCATGTGCTCTGGCAGTGTGACCCAGATGAACATGCCGCCTTCAGGCTTGGTCCATTGCACACCTTCAGGGAAATGCCTGCTCATGGCATCCAGCATGGCGTTACATTGTTTTGCGTAAAGAGTGCGTATGGTCGGGATGTGTTCACTCAGGAAACCATCTTTGATGACTTCATACACCACCATCTGCGTCAACTGCGCTGTGTGCAAATCAGCTGCCTGCTTGGCTTGCTCAAGCTTGCGTATCAGCGGTGTAGGGCCAACAACATAACCGAGGCGTATGCCTGGCGTCAGCACCTTCGAGAAAGAACCCATGTAGATCACGCCACCGGGGTTCATGTTCAGCATTTTTGGCAAAGGCTCGCCGCTGTAGCACAGATCGCCATAAGGATTATCTTCGACCAGCGGGATGCCCATGCGTGCGCAGGTTTCTACCAGCTCATAACGGCGCTCTACCGACAAGGTGCGTCCGGTAGGGTTCTGGAAGTTAGGCAAGGCATACATCAGGCGCGCGCCTGCGCCTTTGGCGGCAACAGAAGCGGGGATCAGGCCATGGTCATCAGTATCCACCGACTCAAACTCTGGGCGATAAACTGAAAAAGCCTGCAAAGCGCCGAGGTAGCTCGGTGTTTCCACCAAAACCTTGCTGCCTTCATCCACCAGTACTTTACCCAGCAAATCCAAACCTTGCTGAGAGCCGGAGACCATCATGATCTGGTCAGGCAGGATTTTTGAATCATTGGTAGACAAAGAGTCGGCCAGAAATTCACGCAAAGGGGCATAGCCGTCAGTGGGGCCGTATTGCAATGCAGACTTGCCTTGTTGTGTCAGTACCTTGTCAAAAGCAGCGCGCATGCGCTCTACCGGGAAAGTTTCTGGAGATGGCAAACCGCCAGCGAAAGAAATCACTTCAGGACGCATGGTCACTTTTAAAATTTCCCTGATGGCAGAGCTTTGCAACTGCTCGGCGCGGTCAGAAAATTTCCACTCTATGGGGCTGGGATTCTCAAGTTTCATGCTGGTCTCACTATCTCTCGGTTGGGATTGCCATCTCGGGCAAGTTTATTGTTTTATAAAATTCAGGCGATCTCAACGATCATTTCAATTTCTACACAAGCACCCATAGGGATTTGGGCCACGCCAAAGGCGGAACGTGCATGCTTGCCTTGCTCACCAAAGATTTCACCGATGAGTTCAGACGCGCCATTCGTCACCAGATGTTGCTCGATAAAATCAGGTGTGGAATTAACCAGGCTCATCAGTTTGACGATGCGTTTGACACGGTTCAAATCGCCGCCACAAGCAGCTTGCAAAGTGGCGATCAGATCAATCGCGACTGCACGTGCGGCCAGCTTGCCTTCTTCAGTAGAGATATTCTTACCCAGTTGACCCACCCATGGCTTGCCATCTTTTTTGGCAATATGGCCAGACAGGAATACGGTATTACCGGTTTGTGCATACATGACGTAGGCAGCAGCGGGTGTCGCCACGGCTGGCAATTCAATATTTAATGCTTGAAGCTTTTCGTAAAATGACATGTGTATTTTCCAGGAAAAAGAGCAACAGCCCTCACTGATGCACTAGAGATAATTGAATTTTTATTATTATTTCTGCAAACTTCAAGAAGTCGCGGAATTCCAACCCATATTCAAGCCGATACCATTTTGATAGGACTTACGCAAAATTGTCCCAGCAAGGCGTCAGCGACGAAGACAGTACTTCGGTACCGGATTTTGCTAAATACTGGAGCTGCAACGCAGCTGGGGCAGTTTTGCGTATGTCCTATGATACCAGTCCTCTATTGTAAGCCTGCACTGATGCGATTAACACCCCCTGCTGCACTGCTTGTGACAGATTAAATTTGGTCACTCCAGGAGATTTCCCAGCTTCACCGTTGAATATTCATGCGCCGTCCCAGTGCAACGACAATGATCACAGCCAGCGCAAAAAAGATTTCACGGCCAGTCAACACTTCACCCAATATCACAGCAGCACCCAGCAAACTCAAAAATGGCTGCAGCAATTGCACCTGGCCGACGCGGGCAATACCACCAATAGCCAGGGCCTTGTACCAAAAGAAAAAGCCTATGAACATGGAAAACACTGACACATAGGCAAACCCGGCCCAGGCGCGGCCAGAAGCCTGCATCCCATAATGCCAGCCCAGCCAGGTAGTAACAGGCAATAAAACCGGCAAAGCCAGCAGCAAAGCCCAGGAGATAACCTGCTGCCCGCCCATGCTTTGCGACAAGCGTCCGCCTTCGGCATAGCCCATGGCAGCAGCGATCACTGCGATGAACAAGGCCAGGTCGGCAAACTGGAATGAGCCACCACCCTGCATCAGGGCAAAGACGATGACCAGACCACTGCCCAGTACCGCCATCACCCAAAAACCAGGCGACGGCTTTTCATTAAAGCGCAATGCTGCAAACAAGGCAGTTGCCAAGGGCAAGATACCCAGTACGATGGCCCCATGAGTAGCAGGCACATAAGCCATGGCAACAGAGCTGAACAAAGGGAAGCCGACCACCACACCCAGAGAAGTAATCAGTAAGGGTTTGATTTGCTCACGTCGTGGCAGTCTGGCACCCTGCATCCATAACAGGATGCCCGAGCAGCATGCTGCCACCACAGCCCGTCCCAGTGCAACAAAAACTGGATTGAGTTCCGCCACTGCCATGCGGGTAAATGGCAGTGTCAGGCTGAAAATCATGACACCAACCAGTCCAAGGGCCATACCCTTGTTTTCTTGTACCGGCATGACAGACCTGCCTATTTTAATTTGCGTGCCCGTTGTCATTGTGAACTCACCAGCATAGGATAAAGCGACAAGACCAGCAGCAGGGCCATGCCATAATTAAAAATGCGCAAATTACGTTCCACCTTCAGCAAATGCCTGACTTTGGCACCAAACAATGCCCATAAGCCTACGCTGGGCAAATTGATGACTGCAAAAACACCAGCCGCCAGGGCAACGATCCAGAAGCCGCTGGTTGCGGGGATATAGGTACTGAAGGCACCAAGCGCCATGACCCAGGCCTTGGGATTGATCCATTGAAAAGCGGCCGCACTCAAGAAACTCATGGGGCCAGCTTTGTGCGCGCCGTCTTGCGTCTTGCTTTCTATAGGCCCCGCATTGGCAATATTCCAGGCCAGGTACAGCAGATACGCAGCTCCTGCCCATTTCAATACGACATATAACCAGGGGAAAACCGCAAACAGGCCAGCCAGACCCACACCGACTGCCAGTACCAGTATCATGAAGCCTATGCTGATGCCAAGCATATGCGGCAAGGTGGCACGGAAACCAAAGTTGACACCAGAAGCCAGCAACATCAGATTATTCGGGCCAGGTGTAATCGAAGACACCAGCGCAAACAGGGCAAAGGCCATGAGGGTATCAATTGCCATCTTGCTCTCCACGTCGGTCAAGACTGAAATTCTGTCGCCCATCCATGTTGTTTCTCCCTTTTTTGCTTTAGTGTTGTGCTATCCTAAACGCAAAAACCGATACAGTACCAATACACTGCAAGCGATAATATTCATACTGTAATGGTCAACTATCCATTACAGGATATAGTCTGGAGACATGCAATGCTGACACCCACCTTTTTTATCTCGCGCGATTCTGGCGGCTCACTGGTAGAGCAAATCGTCAATGCCGTGGCCAATCGCATCGACGACAAATTGCTGCGCACAGGCGCGCGCATGCCATCGATACGCCAGTTTGCCGACGAACAGGAAGTGTCACGTTTTACGGTGGTAGAAGCCTATGACAGGCTGGTTGCAAAAGGCTATCTGGAGTCGCGCCGGGGGGCAGGATTTTTTGTGCGTGAACGTGCATCGATGCTCAACAATGTCCCAACCACGGCACAAATCGCCCCCATCACCCAAAACCTGGATGTGGTGTGGCTGGTACGCAATATGTTCCGCCAATTGCCACCGCAAAAAATGCCAGGCTCGGGCGTCTTGCCACATGACTGGCTCGATGGGGAACTGGTGGCGAATGGCTTGCGTTCCATCAGCAGGTTGAACCAGAACCTCTTGCTGCATTACGGTACCCAACAAGGGTTTTTGCCACTACGCCAGCAATTGCAGTTGAAACTGGCGGAACTGGAAATTGCTGCCTCACCTGAACAACTCGTCATGACCAGTGGCGTGACGCAGGCACTGGATCTGGTGGCACGTGAATTCACTCAGCCTGGCGACACCATTTTTGTCGATGACCCGGCGTGGTTCTTGATGTTTGGTTCTTTCGCCATTCTTGGCACCAAAGTAATAGGCATACCACGCCTGCATGACGGCCCGGACGTGGCCAAACTCGCTGAACTGGCAGCAGTACACAAACCCAAGCTGTATATCATCAACTCGGTCTTGCATAATCCAACCTCGACTTCGTTATCTGCAGCCAAGGCATTTCAGGTCTTGAAAGCGGCAGAAGAACACGACTTCATGATCGTTGAAGATGATGTGTATTGCGACATGCACCCCGGCCCGGCAGTACAGGCCGCCACCCGCATTGCTGCGCTGGATCAGTTGAACCGGGTGATTTATCTAGGTGGTTTTTCCAAATCGCTGGCAGCAAATTTACGGGTTGGTTTTATCGCGACATCACCTGAACTGGCGATACGCCTGGCCGATCGTAAGATGTTATCTACTCTGACGACCACAGAAATTGGCGAACGCGTGGTGTATAAAATCCTGTCGGAAGGACATTACCGCAAGCATGTAGATCGCATAAGGGTAAAACTAGATGGGGTGCGCGATGACATCACCAAGCGTCTTGAGCAAATGGGAATGAAGGTAGATTACCGCACGCCTGCCGGCATGTTCCTGTGGACCGAGACGGGCTGTGACACCAACAAGCTGACCGAGAAAGCCATGGAACAGGGTTATCTGCTGGCACCTGGCAGTTTATTCTCACCGAGCCAGCTTCCCTCCACCAAGATGCGCATCAACATAGCCGCGATGTCTGATCCCGGTGTCTGGGAATTTTTGAAACGTGAGATCAAATAATTGCAGCAATAGTCTGAACAGCCTTAGAACAGTCTTAGTGCAGGCTGGCATTGGCCAGCTTGACGCCAAACCAGACAAACATGCTGCCTACTCCACTCGACAAACTGGCAGACAGGCGACGACGCTTGCTGAAGTTGCGTGCCAGACGAGAGCCCAGGAAAATCAATACCGACAGATAAGTGGTGCTGAACACCATCACGACGCTACTGAGTATCAGGAAGGGAATTGCCGGTGTCGGATAATTCGGGTTGATGAATTGCACGAAAAAAGACAGCAAGAACAGGATAGCCTTGGGATTCAACAAGCTGATCACCAGCGCACGCTTGAACGGGTTTTGCATATTGACAGCTGTCGCCTGCGTTTCTGCCACCGTCACTGTCTTGTTACGCCATTTTTGTATGGCAGCCCAGATCAGGTTGATACCCACCCAGGCCAGATAAGCTGCACCCGCATATTTCACCACCATGAACAAAGCCGGATAAGTACGCAAGATACTGGCGGCACCCAGGGCTGTCAGCAATAGCAAAATACTGTCGCCGACAAAAATACCCGCTGCCCCCTTATAGCCTTCACGCACGCCACGTGTGGTGGCAACTGCCAATACATATAAAGAATTGGGGCCAGGCAGCAAGACTATGCCCAGCGCACCTAATACATAGGTCCATAAATCGGTGACGCCGTAAAACTCCATTTTCCACATCCTTAGCATTACTATTTAATCGTCGCTATTAAATTCGCCATCTGACTGGCAATTTACACTGGCACGAGATTAACATTTTGTGGAATTTCTTGCTCGCGCCCATCTGCCCCCTCACCCGCACGGCGCAACAAGCTCAATGCAGTATCCCCTTCACGCAAGGTGGCGGTACGGACAGTGGCACTGACTTTCATTTCCTTGCCAGAGACAGAAATCGGCATGGCAACTACCGTGGCACGGGCACGGTCAGCAATTTTGACGGCATCCTCGGCGGAGGCCTCAGGCAAGAGCACAAAAAACTCTTCACCACTGAAACGGGCAACACAATCATAAGCACGCATCGCCCGTTTTACGCGGCGGCTGACTTCGACCAGGATCACATCGCCGACCTGTGGCCCATGCATGTCGTTGATATGCTTGAAGTCACTCAAATCAAGTACCAGCATGGACAATTGCTTGCCCAGGCGCTGGTGACGCTGCAGCTCAGTGTCTGAGATGCGCATGAATTCTTTCCAGTTGGCGACGCCGGTGACGGGGTCGGTATTTGCCTGTCTTTCCAGTTCATGCTCGGCGCTCAAAAGCTTGCGCCTGTACCTGTGCACGTAAGCAGCAATAGCGTGACCGGTAATGGCTACCGCAGGCATGATCAGCAAGACACTGGCTGCCTGGGAAAAAGTGCCTGATTGTTTATACAACAGCAGCAAACAGGAAGCTGCGACAAACAGGAACAGCGGTATGCGCAATATGTTCAAAGCCAAAGGCAGGGAAATGAATGCCATCAGCACCAGCCAGGCATCGACCATGTAATGGCCCAGATAATCGCGTGGCAAACAGATATTGCTGACGAATTGTATCGACAACACCAGAACTATCCAGTGCATGGCATAGCGGTCCAGCCTGGGTACATTCTCTTCCATGCCGTACTGCTTGATCAGCCACAGGGAATAAGAGAATCCGGCAAGCCGCATCAGCAGCAAGACAGCCAGGGGAATATCAAACTCATGGAAGAGTACATCGACCAGTGCCAGCGGCAAAAATGCCCACAGCATGATACGGACAACACGGCGGACTTGCGCCCTGTCCTGCTTGGTGTAGTGAGAGCGGTAATTTTCTTCGCTGACGTCTTTATAATTCGTTTGCATTTTTGCACCGTTTTATTTTTCAGCTGCACCTGGCTTTGCCAGTCTGGGGCCTGGTCAGGCAGTTCAATTTTGATCAAAAGTGCATATCTATGCTACATTCTCTCCCTGAACTTTTTAAATTCAGTCCTAACGGAACCAGTCAGACTTAATTATATGCCCCACTTGTACCTGCAAGATGTTAAAGATTGCATAGGCGACACATCAGTGCCGGGCATGTCTGCGTCCATAAAAACACAAGATTTCAACTCAGACTGCTGTTGTTTAAGCTGTTGTTCAAACTGTCACTCAGACTGTTGTTGAGTCTGCAAAACTGTGTGCAGCAAGGTCTGCCTCTGCCTGCCCGTCTTTGCTGAAAAATACCCGCTTTCACGATTTACTACATTCACATTTAGCTATTTTCACAACAAATGGACATACTTCTCTACGATAACTGGGAACGCCGCCTGCGCCCCTTCAGCCCACTGAATAAAGACTGGGTGGGCCTGTATTGCTGCGGACCTACCGTGTATGACTATGCCCATATCGGCAACCTGCGTACTTATCTGTTTGAAGACCTGTTGCGCCGCGCCCTTGAATGGAATGGCTATACCGTGCGCCATGTCATCAACATTACCGACGTTGGCCATCTGGTGTCCGATGGTGATGATGGTGAAGATAAGATGGAAAAAGGCAGCCGCAAAGCCGGTGAATCCGCCTGGCAGATTGCTGACCGTTTCACGACAGCCTTCAAGGATGATTTGCAAAAACTGCATATCCTGGAACCAGCCATCTGGTGCAAGGCCACCGACCATATTGTTGAGCAAATCGATTTCATCGCTGCCATAGAAAAAAATGGTTACACCTATCGCACCAGTGACGGCATTTATTTTGATACCAGCAAACAGGACGACTACGGTTTCCTGGCGCGTATCAAGCGTGATGCGATCAAGGCCGGCAGCCGTGTTGAACTTGGTGAAAAACTGCATGCGACTGACTTCGCGCTGTGGAAATTCAGCCCGCCAGATGAACACCGTCAAATGGAATGGGACAGCCCTTGGGGCCGTGGCTTCCCTGGCTGGCATATAGAATGCTCTGCCATGTCAGCCAAATACCTTACGCCATGGTTTGATATACATTGCGGTGGTGAAGACCATATCGCCATCCACCATAGCAACGAGATCGCGCAAAACCAGGCTTGCCATGGCACCCGCCTGGCCAACTTCTGGATGCATGGTTACTTCCTGCAAATCGATTCTGGCAAGATGTCCAAATCGACGGGTGAATTCCTGCGCCTGCAAACTTTGCTGGACCAGGATATTGATCCGCTGGCATATCGCTATCTGTGTCTGACTGCGCATTACCGCAGCCAGATGCAGTTCAGCTTTGAGGCCCTGTTGTCTGCACAGACAGCCTTGCAACGCCTGCGTGAGACTTATCACGCATGGCCAACAGGTGGCGATATCAGTGCCGAATACCGCGAAAAATTCACCACCTTCATCAATGAAGACCTGAACGTACCGCGCGCCCTGGCACTAGTATGGGAAATGCTGAAAGCTGATCTGTCTGATGCCGACAAAAAAGCCACGCTGACAGAATTCGACAAAGTATTTGGTCTGGGTCTGGCGCAATGGCAACCTGCCGTGCTGGCTATCCCGGCAGAAGTACAAAGTCTGGCGGAACAACGTCAGGCTGCACGCAAGTCCAAGAACTGGGCTGAGGCAGACCGTTTGCGTGGTGAATTGCATGCGCTGGGCTATGAAGTGGAAGACAAGGCCGACGGTATGCAGATCAAGGCGTTGTAAAATGTAATATTGAAATAACTCAGGGGAAACGATTGTTTCCCCTGTTTTTTTAGATCGACAGGAATACCCCATGCAAAGAATGAGCTTTCTGAAAAAAGCAGCTCTCATCGCCAGCATAACGCTATTGCCAGCGCTTGGTCATGCAGGCACTTATATTGAAGGCAAAGATGTACCCGCAGATTTACGACCTTTCATCACAGCCAATACCAAATTGCTGGCCTTTGTCAGTGCTGACCTGAATGGCGATGACAAGGCTGATTACGTCTTCATCCTCGAAAAACAAAAGAAAAACGCTGCAGATGAAGATATGGAGCAAGGACAACGTCCCCTGCATATCGCCATACGCCAGGCCGACGGCAAATTAAAACTGGTCAAGACCAATGAAAAAATCGTGCTGTGCTCAACTTGTGGCGGCATGATGGGTGATCCATTTGCTGATCTGACAGCCAGCAAGAAAAGTTTCACCGTATCCCACTATGGCGGCAGTGCCTGGCGCTGGGCGAATGAATATCAATTCAATTATTCGCGCAAGGACGACTCCTGGCAATTGGTGAAAGTGTCTGAATCATCCTTCCATACAAGTGACCCGGAAAAAGCCAAGGAAAAGATTTATACACCACCCAAACATTTTGGCAAAATCGACATCGCTGATTTTGACCCGGAAAAATTCAAGGGTGTGGGTGCGAAATAATAAGCAAATAACGCGAATATAGTGAGCAGATAGTGAGTTAATAGCGACCAAAAAATGGGAGATTTTTTCTCCCATTTTTTTTATAAACTCTTTTCAAACTGCAGGCGTATCGTGGTACTACCCGGTGTTATTGAGCTACGTGATTTGCGCCCTTCCTGATCACTGAATTGCGAAGACTGCAGCATATCCTGATGCAAGAGATTGCTGACAGACAGGCGCAGTTGCGTCTTTTTTTCCAACTTCCATAATCCATACACATCAAGAATACGACTGACGCCCGTATAGTTGCGCAGACCAGGCGTGACCTGCACATTGCCACCTGTCTGCAGATTGAAATTAAAGCCAAATGATTGCTGCTCACTGCGCTTGTAATCCATGCCCAGATTGGCTGTCAATGGCACCTGATCGGTCAGGCGATTATCAGGCCCTGGTATTGCATTCAGCCTTGACCAGTTGCGCGCGGCATTCAGGCGTACTTCTACTGGTATTGCGGCAGGTAGAAAATCCTGCAGGCTGAATTTGGCATCAAATTCCAACCCCATCACTCTGGCCTTACCGTTATTAAAAGGTGTCGTAATCCATACACCATTTTTTTCATACAGGTTTTGCACCGTCACATCCTGTACCCGCTTGACGTAGGCGGACAGGCTGAACATGCTGTTTTTAGCAAAATAAGATTCATACGCCAGGTCAGCACCCCAGGCCAGCTCTGGCAAGAGTTGCGGGTTGCCCTGGAAGTCCGGGTTGTTCGGGCCATTATCATTGTTTGCTGTGTAACGACGGGGTACCAGGCTACGCGTGGTGGGAGCTTTGTACGTACGGGACAAAGCGAAGCGCAACTGGTCCTTCTCCTGCTCAGGCAATTTCCATAATAATTGCATGACCGGGCTCCATACGCTGGACCGGGTTTGCACAGATGACATCAGCCTGCCCGTCGTTTCCGTATTCAGCCCCTCCCAGCGCATGCCCAGATAAGCTTGCAGGCGGTTCGTTACATCCCATTCATCCTGGGCAAACACGGCCACGCGGCGGACATTGGCCTTGTAATCTTCAAACAGTGTGTCTATCACGGCCGCATATGGCTGCCGGTCATACTGGGCACGGGCTTCACTGCGCTGTGTTTGTGTGAGATCCCAACCGAGTGCAAGACTATGGTCATCACGAAAGCGACTCAGGTATTTGCCGCTGCTGCTGACACTGCTGTCTATGGCGTTCGACACGACATGGCGGTTAAAAGCCTGATCTTGCTCCAAAGGATAGCCATAGAAATTATAGTCAGTCTCGCGCTTGTTGTAGTTCAGGCCCAGCTTCGCATTCAGTTTGCTGTCTGCATCTATCCTGTGCGCCCAGCTCAGGTCTGAGCGTAACAAACCTGTATGTGACGAGGCACGATAATTATTATCAGGGTATTGGCTGGCATCTTCCGGTGCCGCTGTTTCATGGTCATGCCCCCAGTTCACGTTGCGGTAAAAATCAATCAGACTCTGCCAGCTCAGTGTGTCGCCATTGTCCAGGCTCCAGTTCAGACGGGGTGTCAGCGCCAGACGCCAAAAGTCAGCCAGATTTTTTTGCTGTATTGATCTCAGTACCCTGGATTTGCCGTCAGGGCTCACTATGCTCTCGGTGACTGCGGGGGCATTTTCATAACCGGTTTTTGATAAAGTGCCAGTGACAGAGTAAGAAAAACCTGCATGCTTGTCGGCCACTTCCAGAGATAGCGTGGGGTTCCAGTTATTTTCACTATGGGCGATTGCAAGCTTCAATTCTTTTCTGGCACTGCCTGCACCCTTTTTGAGAATGATATTAATGGTACCCGCCACTGCCTGTGCGCTAAATTCTGCCGTTGTTGTGCGCAGAATTTCCACACGTTCTATCAGTGCGGGATCAATGCTGTCGAGGGAAAATCCCGGTGCCACCGGATCGCCATTCAATAATATCTGCGTATAGCCTGCGCCCAGGCCACGCATGCGCAATTCATTGCCGACAACAGAAATGCCAGGCTGGCGTTTTAATACCGCAGACAATTGCGTATCACCATATTGCATCAGCTCAGCGGCATTGACGATAATTTTTGCGGCAGTATCATTCTTTCTTTGCGCTGTTGCTCCGGGCCCGGCCACTTCTACGGTTTGTATCGTATCTGCATTCTTCGTGGTTTCAACTTTGTTCTCGGTTTTGACTACGTCAGCAGCCCGCAATGCAGTGCTACACATAAGTAGCGAGGCTCCGATACCAGCTATGCTGGTTTTCATGCATGCCTGGCGCACAAAGCCAGGCGATAGAAATTTATTTTTTAAGGCGAACTTGGACATATGATGGCAGAATTTTAGCGAGACAGTGAGCTGCCGCGCACGGCAAGCAGGATTAGCAGGACCAGCAGAATTGAACAACAGGATGGATTTTAAAGAGGGCAGGACTCAGGCAATACAGGCTTGTGATAAAAACCCGAAATCAGGGGACAGCAGGAATTATTTTGCGGCCGACAATCCAGCCTTTGGGTCTTTTAAAAAATCATCGAGTATGCGCGCGATGCTGCCATCATTTTTCATGGCCAGTAAAGTGGCATTAATGATTTTTGAATTCGCACTCGCAGCGAACTCTGGCCGCACACGCATGACATGTGAACCATATGAAATAATCAGGCCAGGGCCCAGCAAATGTGGCGTAGCACTTTTTTCTGCCGCCGCCAGGATAGCTGGCTGGCTGCCAACAATACCCGAGATGCGCCCCGCCTCCAGCATGCGTATGCCATTTTCCAGGGTATTGATTTCTACCTTCCTGACGCGCTCGTCCTGGCCAAACGTGCCATAACTGAGCCTGCGCATCATGCCTATGCCTTTTTCCATGGACAGGGCAATCAGGTCATCATAATTTTTCAGCACGGCGCCGCGCGGCGCAATCACCATAATCGGAAACTGGGTAACCTCGCTCAAGAGAATACCGTCCTGGTCACTGAAATTCTCTGCCTGGGAAATACTGTAAGCCTCTTTATCTGCGGGGAACATCACCACATGGCGGGAGCTGGGCACCACTACAAGCTCCAGCGCAACGCCGGATCTTCTGCGCAATTCATTGACTATGCGCACATTGATGCCGTCATAAGTACCCTTGGCATCTTTGATGAAAGCAAAAGGAGCGACCTCAGTCAGATAGAGGTTGGCAGCCCGCAAGGCAGGGACATACCCGCAAAAGAAAATGAAAGATAGCAAACACGCTACTTTAAGCAACATTACGGCGACCCCATGTCCATGAAAAGATCAGAGAAACAGACACTGCAACAGACACTACTGCAGTGAAGTCTAGTGAAATTTTGTAAAAACTACAAATATTCATGCCCGCTGGCGCCTGCTGGCATGCTTTTTAAACAATCATCTTGAAATATGTCAAAGCGGCCTCACCTTCCCTGCTCAAGCAATGCTGCAAACAATGTTAAAAAAACAGCAGCAGGCAAGTCATTGCCAATATTACTTAAAACCAAAGAAATCTTTGAGGGAAACCATGTCAGAAAAGCAAACCTTGGGCTTTCAGGCCGAAGTCAAACAATTGTTGCAGTTGATGATCCATTCCTTGTATTCAAACAAGGAAATCTTTTTGCGCGAGCTGATCTCGAATGCGTCTGATGCATCCGACAAACTGCGCTTTGAAGGCATCAATGACGCCAGCCTGTTTGAACACGACCCTGATCTGCAAATCCAGGTCAGCTTCAACAAAGAAGCCCGCACCATAACCATCGCAGACAATGGCATAGGGATGAGCAAGGCTGATGCGATTGAGCATCTGGGTACAATTGCCAAATCCGGCACCAAGGAATTCTTTGGCAAATTGTCTGGCGACCAGCAAAAAGACGCAGCCATGATAGGCCAGTTTGGCGTTGGTTTTTATTCCGGCTTTATCGTTGCTGACCGTATCACCGTAGAAACCCGCCGCGCCGGTCTGCCTGCAGACCAGGCCGTGCGCTGGGAATCCGAAGGTGCAGGCGACTTTAGCGTCGAGGACATCGTCAAGGAAGGCCGCGGCACCAGCATCACCCTGCACCTGCGTGAAGGCGAAGACGAGTTCCTGTCTGCGTGGAAGCTCAAATCCGTCATCCGCACTTATTCTGACCATATCTCCCTGCCTATCAAGATGCAGAAAGAAGAATGGGATGAAGAGAAAAAAGAACAGGTCTTGAAAGACGAGCTGGAAACCATCAACCAGGCCAGTGCCTTGTGGGCGCGCAGCAAGTCTGAAATCACGCCTGAGCAATATGATGAGTTTTACAAACATGTGTCCCATGACTACAGCGCGCCACTGACTCACACGCATAACCGTGTTGAAGGTCGCAGCGAATATACACAATTGCTGTACATCCCGGCACGTGCACCATTTGACATGTGGGACCGCAATAAACGTGGCGGTATCAAGCTGTACGTCAAACGTGTCTTCATCATGGATGACGCTGAACAACTGATGCCAGTCTATCTGCGCTTCGTCAAAGGTGTCATCGATTCGAATGACCTGCCTTTGAACGTCTCACGCGAAATCCTGCAAGAAAGCCGCGACATCAAGGCGATACGCGAAGGTTCTACCAAGCGCGTACTGGGCATGCTGGAAGACCTGGCAGATGCAGACGGCGACGATGCACAAGCGAAGAAAGACAAGTACACCACATTCTGGGGTGAATTTGGCCAGGTGTTAAAAGAAGGCGTGGGCGAAGACAGCGCCAACAAAGACCGTATCGCCAAACTCTTGCGCTTTGCCTCTACCCATAATGACAGCGATGTACAAAATGTCTCACTGGCCGATTACCTGAGCCGTGCCAAAGAAGGCCAAGACAAGATTTACTATGTCACGGCAGAGAGCTATGCAACGGCCAAGAACAGCCCACACCTGGAAATCTTCCGCAAAAAAGGTGTTGAAGTTCTGTTGCTGACTGACCGTGTCGATGAGTGGATGTTGTCCTATCTGACTGATTTTGAAGGCAAGGAACTGGCATCCGTCGCCAAAGGCGGCCTGGATCTGGGTCAACTGGAAGATGAAGCAGAGAAGAAACAGCACGAAGAAACCCAGACCGAGTTCAAAGACCTGGTCGAAAAAATGAAGACAGCCCTGGCTGACAAAGCCAAGGATGTACGCGTGACTTTCCGCCTGACTGACTCACCAGCCTGTCTGGTAGCGGATGAGCATGATTTGTCCGGCAACCTGGCGCGCATGCTAAAGGCTGCTGGTCAAAGTGCACCAGAATCCAAGCCTATACTGGAAGTCAATCCTGACCATCCTTTGGTACAGAAACTCAAGTATGAAGTAGCCAAGTTCGACGACTGGGCACACCTGTTGTTTGATCAGGCTTTGCTGGCAGAAGGCGGTCACCTCACTGACCCTAGCGGTTTTGTGAAACGTCTTAATGAGATGCTATTGAGTAAATAATTTCGCTTATAGCTCTGCATAATGAAAAACGGACTCAATATTGAGTCCGTTTTTTTATGTGATGTGAACAACTTCAGCGCGATGGGAAAATCTTGTCACGCTGCTGCTTGGCAAACCAGTCTCGCAACATCTGTTCTTCATAGCGGAAGCTGGAATTGCCAGTCGCCAGGCCAGAGCGCATGAGGAAGTTCATGTCCTTGATATTTTCTGTACCCGCAGCAATGCTTTTACCTTTTTCGTCTTTCAAGTCAAAAGTCAAAGTCATGCGTGGCCAGTACAAATCCTTGATGACCCGTATGTCACCAACGGTATTACGGTAAAAAGGGCGTACATCACCAGCCAGATCAAGGTCAGTGACGGTCACATCCCATTGGTAAGCATCAGGCAGTTTTTTTGCGAGGTCGGCAAATATCTGGTCAAAGTCCTTGATCATGCGTTCCTGGAAGCCTGATTTGGATTCATTGCCTGGGCGAATATCTGTAAATTTCTCAGGCTCTTGCCAGGTCACTTTCACTTCGCCAGCCTGAGCCTGCACCTGTGTCAGCATCGCGCCTGCCAGCAATATTGCACTTATCATCAATTTCATCACTCCACCTCCTGTCCCATTCTACTGCAAATCAAATTGAAGCTTTTGTCATGCTTCAAGAATAGCCCAGCAAGACGTAAACAGCCAGACAGCTTTGTCATCAGTTATCATGAAATTTGTCACAAAGTTTATCCACTACTGCGGTCGCCGGATCGCTGCTGCCGCACAAGGACCGCAAGCACTGTGCGCTTGCAATTGACCAATCTGCCCAGATATCAGTTTTATGAAAGCACCAAAGTCACATGCCTCAAATGCCTCAGATAGCTTAAATGCCCCGGATGTCTTGAGCACGTCAGGCACGCCTACGCAAGTCCCTGTGCAAACACCTGTTCTGCAAGGCTTTCCTCCTGTAATAAACGAGTACACGCATACCCTGATACTGGGCAGCTTCCCTGGTGCAGCCTCACTCACGGCAACGCAATATTATGCTTACAGGCAAAACCAGTTCTGGCGACTGGTCTCAGCCTCACTGGGAATCGATCTGACCGGTCTTGATTATGAACAGCGCCTGCAAGGCTTGCTGGCGCATGGCATAGGTTTATGGGATGTATTTCATTCCTGCGTGCGGGAAGGCAGCCTGGATTCGGCCATACGCGAGGGCAAACTCAATGACTTCAGCAGCTTGCAAGCAACACATCCGCATTTGCGCAAGCTTTGCTTCAATGGCCAGACTGCAGGCAAAATGGCGACTTACTTCCAGCAGCGTGGCTATCAGACGCTGATACTGCCATCGTCCTCACCCGCCCACGCAACGCGCAGTTTTGCTGACAAATTGAGCGACTGGCAAGCCGGCTTGCAAGCTTCTGACCAGCTTCTGACTAACTGAAAAGCGATACCACATCAAAATATGCAACAAACTTTAGTGAACTAAACTCCTGGTTTGCTGGCATCAACGGCGACAGGGGGCTTCTGCTTTTTCATTTCACCGGCATTTTTGACCAGCTCTTCAGCAACCGGGCTGGCTTTTTTCAAGCGCTGGTCCTTACTGGCCTTGTAGGTAGTGGCTGTATGCACAAAATAAGTATCCTGCTGCCTGGCTGCTGATGGCGGCTTGTCTCCCTCCGGTTTATTGCCTGTGGTGCTCAGCTTGACGGTATAGTATTCATCAGTGGCATTCTGCAAGAAACTGAGTTTACCGGTGTTTTCCCAACATGCCTGCATCAGCGGTCCCTGCTCTTCCACATCGTCGGTGCAGGCGCCATTATTACTCTCACCCATGTTCAATTCCAGCGCGATGACGGGTTTGACGTCGCTCAAAGACACGATGAAGGCATAGTCATTGGTATAGCCCTGATGCATGTCTCCGCCTTCGAACAAGAGGCCAAATTTATCCTGGCCCAGGCGAATCAGGCTGGCCATCGGTGCCATGCCATTTGCTCCATAGGCAGCAACTTCTTTCTTGCCTTTTTCGAACAGCCATTGTTTGCCGTTATAGGCAAAAACATACACAGAAACGACCGGCGCGGTGGCATGGCTTTCTTCTACCACACCGCCAAGAACTTGCTGGCGCTGCACGACCAGTACTGCCTTCTTTTTACCGGCCTCAGTATAGGTATCTGCCAGCAGGGCCGTGGCCAGGGTGTCTGCCTGCCCTATATCCCAGGATGCTGTATTTTTTTCAGGGAGTAATACCCCGTGTTGTTTTTCGTTATATGTGCCAAAAATCGCCAACATGGCAGTGTCTGCATTGAACACCTGTGGTTTGGCTGGATCGACTGGTTCACGGCCAAACAGAAAAAAAGCGGACAGGCCGAGCAAGGCGACAAAAATGAAGGCAGCAAGGGCTGGTTTTTTATATTTCATGTGAGAAGCGGAAAAATAAATAAGTAAAAGCTATCGGACAAGTGAAAAGATATGTGTCAATTTGAGCAACATGCGATTTTAACTCAGGCAGCTCATTATGGGCCCGGCTGACAATACAATTTCCGCAACAGAGCTAGCAGGTGGTCGCATGCACGTATAATTGCGTAAAAGCAATTTCTCTTATGGTTTTTTCCGTCAGAATTGATTACAACTTGTATGGAAAATGTAAATTTGCTTTCGATAAACACTATGAAGGTTAAAATAAGCGGATGCTGATCAAACGAAAATCCATAGAAGCCGAGGCCAATCACCGCTCTGGCCCCACAGCCGCTGCTCCGAAGAAGGCCAACCGCAAACCCAAATTTGCTCCTGTCACCCTGTCTGAAATGGATGGGGTACGTTTCCTGCATTTCGGTACCGAATGGGTGCAGGGTGCGATGCGCCTGCGTAAGCCTGACGCCATAGAACTCGAATATGCGCAACAGATGATGGCCTGGATGCTGTTTATCGACGCTCCACAAAATCTGGTGCAATTGGGCCTGGGTACAGGTGCATTGACCAAATTTTGCTATCGCCAGTTTGAAGAAGCGACAGTAAGGGCTGTAGAACTAAACCCCTCCGTCATTGCCATCTGCGAGAGCATGTTCAAATTGCCGGCCAATGACGAGCGTCTGCAAGTACTGGAAATGGACGCCATGGACTTTGTCAATGATGAAAATAATCATGGCCATATCGATGCCATGCAAGTCGATTTATACGATGCCACTGCCCGTGGCCCTGTACTCGACAGCGCTGAGTTTTATCAGGCCTGTGCAAATTGCCTGAAGGACGATGGCATCTTGACGGTCAACCTGTTTGGCGACCACCCCAGCTATGCACGCAACCTCAAAGCCATGCGCTTTGCCTTTGACACTGTGCTATGCCTGCCAGAAGTGCACGATGGCAATGTCGTTGCCCTGGCGTTCAAGCGCAAGCCCGAATTGAATTTCCCAGAGCTGTACGACAAAGCGGAACAGATCAAAGCCAGTAGCAAATTGCCTGCAAAATCCTGGGTCAATGGACTCAAGGCAGCCTGCGATCCCAAATAATATCAAAATAATTTGATGGAAACGGTTAAACAGTATGAATAAACCCGCACACCGCAGCCTGAACCTGCAACAAATTTTTACCTGGCTGATGGCTGATGGCGTCATCCCCAAGGAAGAAGCCAAGACCCAGTTTCACGCAACCCAGGGTTTGTTGAAAAACGGCCCGGCTAGCATGCATCCCCTGACTGCGGTGGCGCAGGCCAGATTGCATTCGGCCATTTCACCACATATTTTGCTGACGCTGGACTGGCTGACGGAATGGGCTGCGGCCAAGGTAAATTTACCTTTTTATCGCATTGACCCCTTGAAGATTGACTTCACCAGCGTATCAGATGTCATGTCGGCCTCTTATGCGACCCGCTTCAACATTTTGCCTGTGGAATCTACGGCCAATGTCATTGTGGTCGCAACATCTGAACCATTCAATACCGAATGGCAAGATGAAATACTGAAATTCAGCCGCAAGGAAATTCGCCTGGTGGTGGCGAACCCGCTGGAAATTTCACAATATATCGTCCAGTTTTTTTCGCTGGCAAAATCCATCAAGGACGCGCGCAAGTCAAACAAGAATGACGCCAATCTGCGCCAGAACTTTGAACAACTGATAGAGATAGGCAAGACCAATAAACAGGTTGATGCAAATGACCAGCACATCGTCAATATCGTTGACTGGTTGTGGCAATTTGCCTTTGATCAGCGTGCTTCAGATATCCATCTGGAACCCAAGCGCGATATTTCTGTCATCCGTTTCCGTATCGATGGTGTCTTGCACCAAGTGTATCAGGTGCCCGCAACCATCATGATCGCCATGACAGCCCGTATCAAATTGCTGGGCCGCATGGATGTCATCGAAAAGCGTCGTCCTCAGGATGGCCGTATCAAGACTCGCACCAGCGAAGGCCAGGAGGTGGAATTACGTCTGTCCACCCTGCCTACGGTGTTCGGCGAAAAAATGGTCATGCGTATTTTTGATCCGGAAGTCGTGGTCAAGACCCTGCCCGAACTCGGTTTCCCCATCAATGATGCAAAACGCTGGGATCATCTGACCAGCAAACCGCACGGCATTATCCTGGTCACAGGACCTACCGGTTCCGGTAAAACCACTACCCTATATACCACCCTTAAAGCGCTGGCGACACCGGACGTGAATGTCTGTACTGTCGAAGATCCTATCGAGATGGTAGAGGGCTCGTTCAACCAGATGCAGGTGCAGTCTGCCATCGACCTGAGTTTTGCTGACGGCATACGCGCCCTCATGCGTCAGGATCCTGACATCATCATGGTTGGTGAGATACGCGATTTGCCGACTGCCGAGATGGCCATACAAGCCGCACTGACAGGTCATTTGGTTTTATCTACCCTGCATACCAACGATGCACCGTCTGCCATCATGCGTCTGCTGGAACTGGGTGTCCCCTATTATTTATTGGAAGCAACCATTATCGGCATCCTGGCCCAACGCCTGGTCAGAACGCTATGTATACACTGCAAATCACCAGAAGGTGAATTGCAGGATGCAGTCTGGGATACCCTGACCGAAGGCTGGGGTATTAGCAAACCCGAGAAAATTTATAAGCCTGTTGGTTGCCCTGAATGTCGCCAGACCGGCTTCATGGGACGTACCGGTTTATATGAGTTGCTGACAGTCACCCTGCCCTTCAGCAAACTGATTACAGAAAGTGCCGATATCCATGCCCTGCGTGCACAAAGTATCAAGGACGACATGAAACCCTTGCGCATTGCAGGCGCATATAAGATCATCGAAGGTGTTACCACGGCAGATGAGGTTCTGAAAGTCACTTCATCTCTGATCTAGCTTAGTCTTCTGGGAAGGCAGGGATGCGTTCGACACCGGAAAGTGATACGCGACAACTACTATGGCAAATGCTGGTGCTTGCCATCTTGTATGCGGCACTTGGACGTCTTTCTCTCATGCTGGCCATACCGCCGGGCTACTCCATCGCGATCTACCCTTCTGCCGGTGTTGCGCTGGGCATGGTGCTTACCGGCGGCTACCGTCTCATGCCTGGGGTGGCAGTTGGCGCATTCGTTGCCAACTTGCTCATTAACCTGAATATCTTTGGCAGCATCAATACCAATGCCCTGATTGCCTCTACTATCGTCGCGGCTGGTGCCAGCCTTCAAACCCTGGTCGGTTGCAAGCTGGTCCTGAAAAAATTGCATGACAACCTGGCACTGGATACAGACAGAGCGATTTTTCAGTTTTTCATCTATGGCGGCGTGGTTGCCTGCCTGATCAATGCCAGCATCAGCGTTACTGCGCTGGTCGCCCTGGGTGTCATACCCTGGCAGGATTTTTTCAATAACTGGATAGGCTGGTGGGTAGGCGATACCTTTGGCGTGCTGACGATTACCCCCATCATCATGGTGATCTATGGCAAGCCACGCGAAATCTGGTATGCCAGGCGCTGGAGCGTGCTGGTACCACTGCTGATCTGCCTGATGCTGGTGATTACCGCATTTGCGTTTACCCGTTACCGCGAAGAACAAAAACAGCAACTTGAATTTCGCCTGAAAGCCGAGCGCATAGGCCAGAACCTGCAAAACAAGCTTGATACGCATGCTGACATCATGCGCAATATTGAGCGCCTGTATGCCAGCTCCCTGCAAGTCAGCCGCAGTGACTTTGCCACTTTTGTCAGCCACACCCTGCAAAGCCAGAAAGCGATTTCCTTCCTGTCCTGGGTACCCAGGGTAGATCTTGAGCAGCGCCAGAGTTTTGAAGTGACTGTATTGCGCGAAGGCTTTGCCAATTACCAGATACAGGAGATGAATGAGTTTAATCAACTCGTGGAAGTCAGCGTCAGGGATGAATACTATCCCATCCGTTATATAGAGCCATTCTTTGATAATCATCAGATGTTTGGCTATGACATGGGCTCTACCACTGCACGCAAGATTGCCATAGAGGACGCCCGTGACAGCGGCCACCTGACAGTAACCGACCCTCTGATTTCAAACGAGACCGATGGCAGGGAACAATTACATGTACTGCTGTTCGCACCAGTCTATGAAAATGGCAAACCGCAAGAAACCATGGAACAGAGGAAAGCAGCTTTTTCCGGGACAGCTGTCAGCATGATACGTATGGCTGACGTCGTCCGGGAGATACTGTCGAATGAAGACATGCGCAGCGTGCGCATCAAATTCTATGATCTTTCTTATCCTGGCAAGAAAGGGATATTTATCGATGAAATCAGCGGGCTGACCCCGACTTATTTATTCCAGTCCACCATCAATTTTGGTGGCAGGCAGTTTGCATTACTGGCACAACCTTCATCAGAATACTGGCGCACCCATGTCGCCTGGATCACCTGGATCACCATGATAGGTGGCCTGTTGTTCACCGGCTTGCTCGGTGCTTACCTGCTGGTCGCGACCGCCCATACTTTTGGCATAGAAAATCTGGTTGCACAAAGAACTGCAGAGTTGCACGACAGTGAAGAAAGGCTGCGCACCATACTAGATAACGCCGCAGAAGGCATCTTGACCACGAATGAACATGGCATCATCGAATCAGCCAACCGTTCTGCCGAAGTCTTGCTGAAATATACGCATGGCAGCCTGCGCGGCAGAAACATGTTCAGTCTTTTCCCTGACCCTGAATCGCTGCAATTCCTGACCACCCATTTGCACACGACCAATCGTGAAAGACAATTTGAGGTGGCGGGAAAAAGTGAGCGCAAAGAATTGCTGGCCAGGCAAAAGGATGGTCATGAGGTGCCAGTTGAACTGGCTATTACCCGTGTGCGCCTGGGCATGCAGGTCTTGTATGTCATCATCGTGCATGATCTGTCGGAGAAAAAACGGGTAGAAAAACTCAAGAATGAATTTGTCTCTGCCGTATCACACGAGTTGCGCACACCGCTGACTTCTATCCGTGGCGTGCTGGGCCTTCTGGCAGGTGGCGTTGCCGGTGATATACCGGAAAAAGCACAGTCCATGCTGGTCATGGCCAACGATAATGCCAAGCGCCTGACTGCACTCATCAATGATTTGCTGGACTTTGAAAAACTCGAATATGGCAGCATGCAATTCCATTTCGAGACCCTGCCCCTGGCTGAACTGATAGACAGCAGCTTGCAGTCCAACCTTGGTTATGCGCAAAGTTTTGACATAGGCATACAGTACGAATCCCCGGTAGATACTGCTGCCCAGGTCAGGGTAGATTCGCAACGTTTTGTACAGGTCTTGTCCAACCTGCTGTCGAATGCCATCAAGTTTTCGCGGCCGCATGGACAAATTGATGTGCGCGTCACGCTGAACCACGACCAGAATCAGGTACGCATAGAAGTACAAGACTATGGCATAGGCATTTCAGAAGAATTCAAGAGCAGCATCTTCCAGAAGTTCACCCAGGAAGATGCCAAGGCAGCCCGTAAATACGCAGGAACCGGCCTGGGTCTCAGCCTGACCAAGACCATGATAGAAAAAATGGGCGGGCAGATCGGCTTCACCAGTACAGAAAACCTTGGCTCCTGCTTCTATATCACCTTGCCACTCGTGACCGCAGTGACCGTCGCCACCGCTGCCGCGACGCCCTCTGCTACCGAAGCATAGCGCAGGCGCACACCCAGCTCCAGTTTGATGCGCTGGTTTTGCATGCGCCTTGATTCTGACATGAAAGACAATAATACAGGGCTGACCTGCTGCGCCAGTTCGGCACGCGGCAAGCGTGGCGGGCGCGGTAAAGCAAAGGCATCAGCGACCAGGTCAAAATAAGCCGCCATCTTCATGTCGCTGTCATCGACAGCATGATAAACACGGTTGGGCAGCGCCCGGAACAAGGCCAGTTTGATCAATTGTGCCAGATCATCTGCATGGATGTGGTTGGTATATACATCGTCAGCTTCTGCTAATGCGGGTGTGCCCTTGTGCAAACGCTCCAGCGGCAGGCGCCCAGTCGCATAAATACCAGGTACGCGCAGTATGGACAGGCAGGATTGACTGCGCCTGGCCCAGGCTCGCAGGCAGTTTTCTGCCGCCACGCGGCGCAGTGCGCGGGCGTTTTGTGGATTTACGCTGCGGGTCTCATCAAACGAGGCTCCCGCACAGTCACCATACACACCAGTAGTGCTGATATAAACAAGGCGGCCCTTGTCAGGTAAAATGGCGGTCAAATTTTGTGTGCGTCTGTCAGCCTTGCCTTCTGAGGGTGGTGGTGCCAGATGAACAACGCGATCTGCCAGACCTTTGAGGCGGGCCAGGGTATCATGCTGGTCCAGGTTACCCAGCAAGGGGGTAGCGCCGGCAATACGTAGTTCTGCGCAGCGCTCAGCCTGACTGGTCAGCGCAAAAATGCGGAAATGCTGGCGCAATAATGGCAAGAGGCGCATGCCCACGTCGCCACAACCTATGATAAGCAAGCGTGGCTTGCCAATTTGTTTAAACTGTTTATTCATGTTCAGGATAGTATGACTTTTCAAGTAAGCGTCACCCCCAGTGGCCGTCAATTTAGCTGTGAAGAAGATGAAACCGTATTGTCGGCAGCGCTGCGCGCAGGCGTCATCTTGCCATATGGCTGTAAAAATGGTGCATGTGGTTCTTGCAAAGGCAAGATCGCCAGTGGAACTGTGCAACATGGCCCGCACCAGCAACGTGCCCTGACCGAGCTGGAAGAAACCCAGGGCATGTCCCTGTTTTGCTGTGCCAAGCCACAATCAGACCTGACCATAGAAGCGCGCGAAATCGTCGCCGATGGTGATTACCCGGTCAAGAAAATGCCCAGCCGCATTGCGAAGCTGGAGAAACTGTCGCACGATGTCATGCTCATCGCCCTGCAATTGCCTGCCAATGAGCGCCTGCAATACCGCGCCGGTCAATACATAGAATTCCTGCTCAGGGATGGCAAACGCCGCAGCTACAGTATGGCGAATGCCCCGCATCTGGATGAACATATCACCCTGCATGTACGTCATATGCCAGGTGGCCTGTTCACTGACCAGGTATTTACTACCCTCAAAGAGCGCGACATCCTGCGCTTTGAAGGCCCGCAAGGCACGTTCTTCCTGCGTGAAGATAGTGAAAAACCAATTATCCTGCTGGCTTCCGGCACTGGCTTTGCACCGGTCAAGGCTTTGGTGGAACATCTGATCCACCTGGAATCCAAGCGCCCGGTCAGCCTGTACTGGGGTGGCCGTCGCCCTGCAGACCTGTATATGCATAGCTTGTGCAAGGAATGGGAAAAACAAATACCTGGCTTTAGCTACATCCCTGTGGTTTCTGATGCCTTACCTGAAGATGCATGGACGGGCCGTAGCGGTTTTGTACATCAGGCAGTCATAGCGGATCATGCGGACTTGTCAGGACATCAAGTCTATGCCTGTGGCGCACCAGTCGTTATTGACTCAGCCAAACGTGACTTTACGGCGCAGTGCCAGTTGCCTGCCGACGAATTCTATGCGGACTCGTTTACTTCTGAGGCTGACCTGGGAAATTGAGACAAATAAACTTTTTGTGTCAGTGCCAAAATTTATTTTGACGCATTGCAAAAAAAGTCCTACTATCCGTTTTATGAAAATTTTTACTGACATGTCCTCACCAAATATTGCACGACGTCGCAACTCGCTGAGCGAGCCTGGGCCGATGTAGGAGTGAGCGTGCGCGTAAAAAGCTGCACCACGAATATCCAGCCACAGGTTCCGCCCTGTGGCTTTTTTTTACCTTGATTTTTTGTCTACCCCACCCACTGTAACGACCTTAGGAGTCTTGAAATGGAATTCAGTCAGTACAACGTAAATTCCCTGATGTACATCACCCCACGCCCCGAACTCGTGTTCGTTGAAGGCAAGGGCATGTACTTGACTGATCACAAGGGCAAGCGATATCTCGATTATCTGCAAGGCTGGGCGGTCAATTGCCTCGGTCATTGCCCAGATGTGATACATGACGCACTGGTAACGCAATCGAAAAAATTGCTGAACCCCTCCCCGGCTTTCTACAATGCCCCGATGGTGGAGTTTGCTGATCTGCTGACGAAGAACTCTTGTTTTGACCGCGTGTTTTTCACCAACAGCGGTGCAGAAGCCAATGAGGGCGCAGTCAAACTGGCGCGCAAGTGGGGTCAGTTGAACAAGAATGGCGCATTTGAAATCATTACCTTCGACCATGGTTTCCATGGCCGTACCCTGGCGATGATGTCGGCCTCCGGCAAACCAGGCTGGGACACTATTTTTGCCCCGCAAGTCAGCGGCTTCCCTAAAGCAGATTTGAACGATATCGCTTCAGTAGAAAAACTGATCACCGACAAAACCGTCGGCGTCATGCTGGAACCGGTACAAGGCGAAGGCGGCGTGATACCTGCCAGCCCTGAATTCATGCAGGCCCTGCGTGAGTTGACGAAGAAGCATGGCTTGCTGCTCATCGTTGATGAAGTGCAGACTGGCATGGGCCGCACTGGTGAATTGTTTGGCTATCAATTGTCCAATATAGAGCCTGACATCATGACCCTGGCCAAGGGCATAGGTGGCGGCGTACCACTGGGTGCCCTGCTGTGCCGTGAAGAAGTAGCCTGTTTCGTGCCCGGCGACCAGGGCGGCACTTATAACGGTGCGCCCTTGATGGCTGCCGTCGGCAAAGCGGTATTCAATGAATTGAACAAACCTGGCTTCCTGACCTCGGTCAAGGAAAAAGGCGAATACCTGAGCCAGCAACTGGAACAACTGTCTGCAGAGTTTGGCATGCAAGGTGAGCGTGGCTTCGGTTTGCTGCGCGCCCTGAAGCTGGGTGACAATATCGGCGGCAAGCTGGTGGAAGCTGCCCGTGATATGGAACCGGTTGGTTTGCTGATCAATTCTCCCCGCCCAGACTTGCTGCGCTTCATGCCAGCACTGAATGTAACGAAGGAAGAAATTGATGAGCTGATCAGCATGTTGCGTGTGGTGATCAAACAAGTCAAAAACTGATATCAGCACTGTTTGAAAAAGCCTGCACAGCAAGCGCTGTGCAGGCTTTTTTTACGGCAAGAATATTGCCTCTAAAGCATGTTTAACATTTTTTATATGTATATAATGCACAATTCCATTCCAGCAATGAAAGCGTGCATGAACAATTTTTATAAGCCTCTCGCCTGCAAGATCGCCCTTGGTATTGTCAGTAGCATGTCTTTCTTTCATATGCCGGCTTCGTATGCAGCTAGCGAGCCTATCCCAATCGCCAGCTTTTTCAAAGAAGCCCAGTTCCGTGATGCGCGTCTTTCTCCCGATGGCAAAAACATCGCCATGATCATGAAAGGTGCGAATGACCGCATGGTTTTGGCAGTACTGGAAGTGGGCCAACTGCGCCCTGAGATTATCGCGAACTATGAAGACAAGGACTTAAACTCCTTTCACTGGATTAATAATGAGCGGCTAGTATATGACCTGACTGACTTGCAATATAAGGAAGCTCAGCGCTTTTTCGGTCATGGTCTGTATGCCGTTAACAAAGACCGTAGCAAGCGCATACGCCTGGTCACGCACCAGTTCACCGGTGTACGTACCAAGGTGGAAGGTAATGAATTGCCGTGGTACACCCATTACCTCGACATTGCCCATGGTTCCAGCTCACCTGATATCTATGTCACGCAAGCTGTGGAAGCAGGCTCCAGCATCTATGACCTGTATCGCCTGAACACCATCACGGGCAATACCGAATTGATACCGCGTCCTGGCAAGGTCAATTCGTGGCTGATAGACAAGGCTGGTGTTGCACGCATTGCAGTCACGACGGAAGAAGACAAATCTGTCATTAACTATAAAGACCCGAAGACAAATGCCTGGCGCAAACTGGCGACATCCAGCTGGACATCGGATGACAGGATTACCCCTATGTTTTTTAGCCCCGAAGGTGATTTATATGTACGCGCCAATAATGGCAAAGACCTGAGTTCCTTGTATCGCTTTGACTTGGAAAAGAATCAGCTCGAAACAGAACCTGTCATTTCATTGAAAGGCTATGACTTTACCGGTCAGTTGATTTACAACGGCCCACAAAAGAAAGTATTGGGTTTGCGCTATGAAATGAGCAGACCTGCGACCGTATGGTTCGACGAGTCCATGGCAGAAAAACAAAAGCAGATTGATGCACTTTTGCCAGACACCCATAACTCCCTGCATTTCCCTTCAGATCTGAAAACCAATATCGCCCTGGTTTACTCTCATTCAGATATCGCACCTGGCACATGGCAACTGTTTGACTTCAGCTCAAAAAAATTGGTACGCCTGGGTGTCAGCAAACCTGACATCAAACCTGAGCAGATGGCAGAAAAACAGATGCTGAATTATGCAGCGCGTGACGGCCTGCAAATCCCGGTCAACCTGACCCTGCCTCCAAACAGCACGGGCAAAAATCTGCCAGCCGTAGTACTGGTGCATGGTGGCCCCTATTTGCGTGGCAATCACTGGAACTGGAATCCGCAAGCACAATTCCTGGCCTCACGCGGTTATGTTGTGATCGAGCCGGATTATCGCGGCAGTACAGGCTATGGTGCAAAACACTTCCGTGCAGGTATCAAGCAATGGGGCCTGGCCATGCAGGACGATGTTGCCGACGCCGCCAAATGGGCAGCCGCTCAGGGTTATGCAGACCCAAAACGTATCTGCATAGCGGGTGCTAGCTATGGTGGTTATGCAACCCTGATGGGTCTGATCAAAGACCCCGACATCTTCCGCTGCGGCATAGAATGGGTGGGCGTGACCGATATCAATCTCATGTACGACATCCACTGGAGCGATTTTTCAGACGAATGGAAATGGTTCGGCATGCCAGTGCTGATTGGTGACCAGGTCAAGGATGCAGCCCAGTTGAAGGTGACTTCACCTTTGCAAAACACCGACAAGCTGACACGTCCCTTGTTGATGGCTTATGGCAAGCGTGACCGTCGCGTTCCCATCGACCATGGTACTCAATTCTATAAAGCCATCAAGGGAAAAAATCCCAATGTCGAATGGGTAGAATACGCAGAAGAAGGCCATGGATTCTTCCTGCTCAAAAACAATATCGATTTTTGGGGTCGGGTAGAAAAATTCCTTAAGCAAAATATAGGTAAAGGCCAGCCGCTGGCAATATCAGACGCCGGTAAATAATCTTTCCTGCAAAAAGGCCACGAAAGTGGCCGTCTTCAAAGCCAGCCAGTCACGCGCTGGATACACTGCATACACTGGTGAGCCGCTGGGCAATTGATAATTGTCCAGCACTGCCACCAACTCACCACTTTGTAAGTGCTTGCTGACGATGAGTTTATCGATCAGCACTATGCCAGCGCCTGAGCAGGCGGCAGCGACCAGAGCAAGACCATTATTGGATTGGAAGTGGCTGCTCACTCTGACCTTTTTCACCTCGCCATCCTGCAGCAAAGTCCATTCATCATTGGCGCGACCCGCATAGATATACAACAGGCAGGCATGTTGTGCCAGGTCCTCTGCCACAACAGGATATCCAGCGCTGGCCAGATAGGCAGGTGATGCGCAAAGTATGCGCTGACTATCGACAAGCTTGCGCGCTATCAGGCTGGAGTCTTCCAGGTGAGAAACACGGATGGCAACATCAATCTGTTCGGCAATCAGATCAACGAGCCGGTCCTCGACTTGCAGGGCAAAATCAATTTGCGGATAGCGCCTGCAGAATTCCATCATGACTGGCACCAGCCTTGACACCGCCGGAATGGGACAAGTAACACGTAAGCGCCCTTTGACTTCTTGCTGGTGTTGCCCCGCCATTTGTTCTATGTTGGCTAAAGCGGTATCGATGCGCTGAGCCTCGTGCAGGACTTGTTCGCCTATCTCGGTCAGGGTCAGCTTGCGGGTGGAGCGCTGTATCAGCCGTGCGCCCAGATCCTGCTCAAGCTTGGCCAGTTGCCGCGATAACAAGGACTTGCCACAGCCCAGCTGTAATGCGGCTTTGCTGATGCTGCCAGCACGGATAATGGTGGCAAATACGGCCAGGTGTTGTGGATTCAGCATGGATATCCTCTTTTTGCTTCGACATTGTCCTGATTAAGACAACAATATTATGCAATATACCTGACTTATCAAGCAACAATAAGTAACCTATACTGCTTTCCATGGTCAGCAGCGTGCTGCCACAATAAATTCCCAGTAAGTCCTCACTAGCCGACAAGGAAAAAACATGAACGCCATCAACTCTCAATTCAAACTTGCAGCCCGCCCACAAGGCAGCGTCAAAGCCAGCGATTTCAATCATGTCACAGAACAGTTGCGTGACTTGCAAGCAGGCGAAGTGCTGATCAAGAACCTGTATATCTCGCTTGACCCTGCCATGCGCGGCTGGATGAATGAGAGCAAAAATTCTTATATGCCACCAGTTGCTATTGGTGAAGTCATGCGCGCGCTGGCCGTTGGTCAGGTGGTTGAATCAAACAATCCTAAATTCGCTGCCGGTGAGCATGTCAGCGGCATACTGGGCATGCAGGAATATGCCTACTCTGATGGCAATGGCATCAGCAAGATAGACCCAAAACTGGCCCCTCTGCCACTGTACCTGAGTACTCTGGGCATGCCGGGCATGACTGCCTACTTTGGTTTGCTCGAAGTCGGCCAACCCAAGGAAGGTGATACGGTCGTGATATCCGGCGCAGCAGGCGCGGTCGGCACCATCGTTGGTCAGATTGCCAAGATCAAGGGCGCACGTGTTGTTGGTATCGCCGGTGGCGCAGACAAGGTTCGCTACCTGACAGAAGAACTGGGTTTTGATGCCGCAATCGATTACAAGAGCGAAGACGTCAGCGCCGCCTTGAAGCAGCATTGCCCTAAAGGTATAGATGTGTATTTTGATAATGTTGGTGGCGATATTCTGGACGCAGCGCTGGCGCAACTGGCCTTTGGTGCCCGCGTGGTGATTTGCGGTGCGATCTCCCAATACAATAATACGACCCCTATCAAGGGCCCATCAAATTACCTGAACCTGATGGTCAAACGCGCCACCATGAAAGGCGTGATGGTATCCGACTTTTACCCACGCGCCATGGAAGCGGCGATGGTCATGGGTGGCTGGATCATGTCTGGCAAACTGAAAAGCCGTGAAGACATCGTCGAGGGTCTGGAAAATTTCCCTGAGACTTTCCAAAAACTGTTCACCGGTGAAAACAATGGCAAACTTATTTTGAAAGTAGCTGCTGCCTAAGTCAGATTGTGCGTCAAATGAAAAGCCACCAGCATGCTGGTGGCTTTTTTGCTTAAGCCTAATTACTTAAGGCTTCAGTACAAAATGCAGCACAGACAAGGCTGGCAATGTATAACTGAACTTGTTCTTGGAGATATTGCTGAGCCCGCTCCTGGCAGTGATATTGCTGCTGCTGCCACTGACACCCCAGACCTGCGCATATTTCAAATTCACAGGGTGGCTGAGTTGAAAGCTGCTCGTGACATTGCTGCTCTGACGGTTAATGGCAATGACGTGGATGACATTAGGGTCATTGAGATCGACCGCTGCATACACTGCCGCATTGCTATTATTGCTGGAAACCGCTTTCACTGAAGTCGCTGGGAAAACAGATTTATTACCGTCATAATTTCTGTAAATTTTAAAACCGGAAGCAATGTACTGCTCTGCATCACCAAAATAAGTCGCCAGATACACGCCTTGTTTGCCAAAAGCACCCAGCGCATCTGCCTGGGCAATGGCACCGGTTATATCGCTCTTGCCACCGAAATCATATTCGGTCACCGCCAGTTTGGTACCAGGATAAAAATCATTGACGGCTTGTTGCAGCTTGGGCAGCATTTGCAGAGAACGTCCATCAGTAAAACCGTTGCCGGATTGAGTAATCCAGCTAGGCTCTACATAAGTTGCATCCCACAGACTGCGTGCAGCCTGCACCCGGTCAGTGGCATTGTAAGAAGCCTGTGGATAGTAATGGAAAGAAAACACGTCGAGCAAACGGCGGCCAGCGCTTTGCGAAGCCTGGTTCATTTTTGCCAGATAGGCATTCGCCATGGCCATGCCGTTGTAACGATAACGGTCACCAGTATTATTGCTGTAATAAGGCTCAACATTGTATTGCGCCCAGTCAGATGGTTGATGCGAGGCTGAACCATCCCACACTGCCCACAGGCTGAACAGACCAAGGTAGCCGCTGATTGCGGGCCCAAAAGTTTCTGCGCTGGCGTCCATGCGTTTGACTGTTGTTGCAAGGCTGATATTTCTCTGCAAGACATCGGTGACCGTGGTCAGCGTTGGATACAGATTCGCATGCGTACCGCTTTCTCCGCTGTTGGTGGTCCAGTGATGCCAGAGATCAGGCTCATTATCGAGCTCATAGCCTTTAACACCATTTGCGGATGCACCATTGCCATATTTCTGGACAAGAAAATTGATTTCTTCATCTATATAAACCACGCCATCATTCAGACCAGGTGCCAGAGTCAGGCCACCAGCCGCAGCCGGTTTGTCATTGACGATATTGACCCAGCGCGCGGTATCCACATTCGATGGCCCGGCAGTGCTCTGCCAAAGCTGGGAACCCATGCAAGTGCTTGGAGGATTGAGGTTGATGATGTCTTTAGGCAGCTTGCCAGCGGCAGGCAATTGCAGCAAGGAATACGTGCCCAGCACCAGCGACTGGTCCTGGAAACTTTGTAAGGCCGCACCAGGCGTGTAGTAGGCCAAGCCATTATTTGAATTGGGATTGCCCGCTCCTGCAGTAGCACTGACGCCAGCATTGGATGAATGGCACCAATCATTACCAGAATTGCTGACGCCGTTTTCCCAGTTATAGCTGGTCATGTTATTGCCACCCAGGCGACGCGAGCGCAGGTTCAGGTTTTGCAAACTGGCTTGCCCGCCCTGATTGGCCCAGCCAGCACGGCCTGTTCCATCGGCATAAGCGTTATAACCATAGATCAAGGGGCTGATGGTCTTGCGCTCTGCCTGGGTATCAATGGAGAATGTGACATTCTGTGCCGACGTTGTCGAAATTTCTGCCGAAATGCCCAGAATTAAAAGAACTTTGCACAAGCTGACTTGTCTCATGAGGCACCCTTGGTCTGCTCGTCAATAAATTATTTCCAAGTGGAAATTTAATATTCAGGGTACTTCATAGTTTTTAACAATTCAAGAAATATCCGACGGGTAAATGTAACCGTAAGACACATTACCCAGGGGCTTGCTTGGTAACAGCGAAAAACTACTTACAGAATGTTGCAAATCCCGTTGTTGATATAACTTTTACCCCAGCCTTTGTATGTACTTGAGGCTGTTTTTGTTTGCAGTACCACTTTGTCATTTGTCTTTTAATTTGTACAAGTATTAATTTGTACAAGTATTTATAAAAACCATCCAAATCCATTTTCGAGAATAACAATGAGACTAAGCAAACTCGCCCTCGCTCTTAGCCTGACCAGTCTGGCAACAACTGTATTTGCCGCACCAGCCTACTATCGTTTCCCCAGCATACGTGGCGATGCTGTGGTATTTACTGCAGAAGGCGATTTATGGAAAGTTGCAAGCAGCGGTGGCCAGGCGCAAAGACTGACCAGCCATCCTGCGGCAGAAACCTTGCCCGCCATTTCACAAGATGGCAAATGGCTGGCGTTTTCTGCGGCTTACGAGGGGGCAACCGAAGCTTATGTCATGCCCATGGCAGGTGGTGTGCCAAAGCGTATCAGTTTTGAAAATGACCAGGTATCCGTATTGGGCTGGACTGCCAATGGTGAAGTACTGTTAACCACACTCAACAGTACAGGCCCGGCATCGCACCGCATCATCGCCGCCATCAATCCACAAAGCCTGACGCGCAGGGTTTTCCCGGTGGCAGATGCGAATGAAGCTGTGCTCGATGATAGCGGCAAGTATTTGTACTTCACCCGCTTTGGCCTGCACATGACCAATGACAACGCCAAGCAATATCGCGGTGGCGCCACTGCACAAGTCTGGCGTTATGACGTACAGGCCAAGACTGAAGCCACGCAATTATTTGCCGACGACAAAAGCAACAACCGCCGCCCCATGCTATGGAAGGGCAAACTCTACTTTATCAGTGACCGCAATGGCGCCTTCAATATCTGGAGCGCCAATCCTGATGGCACAGATGCCCGCGTCCTGACCCAGCACAAGGAATGGGAAGTACGCAACCCCAGCATAGCCGATGGCAAGATAGCCTATCAACTGGGCGCAGATTTGCATGTACTCGACATCAGCAGTGCCAAAGACCAGACCCTGACCATAGACCTGGTGTCTGACTTTGATCAGCAGCGCAAGCGCCAGATCAAAAACCCTATGGAATATGTGTCGAATATAGAAATCGCTGGCAAGGAAGAACGCCTGCTATTCACTGCGCGCGGACGCCTGAGCATAGCGGGCTCTGGCCCGCAAAGACGCATAGATCTACCGGTGCCGGAAAACGCCCGCGCACGCGAAGCCGTGTTTTCGCATGACGACAAATCCGTTTATGCCATCGTCGATACTACCGGTGAAAATGAAATCTGGAAATTCCCGGCCAATGGCCTCGGTAAACCAGAAGTCTTGACGAGCAACGGCGACGTCCACCGCTACCGCATCATCCCCTCGCCTGATGGCAAATGGCTGGCGCATACCGACAAGCGCGGCAGGCTGTGGTTGCTGGATCTGGCGACCAAGACCAATCAGGTCATTGATGATGCAGGCAAGATAGGTGCTGAGAGACAGGAAGAAGTCATCTGGTCACCTGATAGTAAAACCATCGCCGTCGTCAGGGCAGACAACAAATTGCAAAGGCCGCAGATAGGTCTGTACGCTGTCGACAGCAAGCAAATACACTTTGTCACCAGCGACCGTTATAACTCGCACGCACCAGTGTTCTCTCCCGATGGACGCTGGCTGTATTTTTACTCGGAACGCAATTTTCAGGTCAGCAACCGTGCCCCCTGGGGTGACCGCAATATGGGGCCGCATTTCGAGAAGCGTACCGGCCTGTATGCGCTTGCTCTGCAGGTAGGGAACCGCTTTCCCTTCAAGGCAGATGACGAGTTGAGCAAGTCCGGTGACAAGGCAACTGACAAGCCGTCAGATAAAGATAAAGATAAAGAGAAAACTGACGACAAGAGCGCAGACAAGTCAAAAGACAAGCCAGCCGATAAAACTGAAGAAGCCAAGAAACCTGCCAAGCCTGCGCTACCCGCCATCCAGTACGCCGGTCTGGCAGAACGCTTGTATCAAGTGCCTCTGGCTTATGGCAATTACCGTGACCTGGCCATTGATGACAAACGCCTGTATTTCACTGAAGCAGAAGGCACGGATGGTAAGTCCACGTTGAAAACCCTGGCGATCAGCAAGACTTCACCACAACCCGACATTTTTGCTGGCAACATACGCCAGTTTGATTTGTCTGCCGACAAAAAACATGTGTTTTATCGTCAGCAAATTGGCACTGGGCCACAGGAATTCTTTGTTGTCGAAGCCGGAGCAAAACAACCGGGCGATGTCAGCAAATCCAAAGTCAATATGAATGACTGGACTTTCTTCCTGAGCCCCAAACTTGAATGGCAGCAAATGTATGCCGATGCCTGGCGCATGCACAGGGACTTTTTGTTTGACGACAAAATGCGTGGGGTAGATTGGAACAAGGTACGTACCAAGTATGCACCATTGGTAGAGCGTATCACCGACAGGGCAGAGTTGAATGATGTATTGGGCATGATGGCCAGCGAAGTCAGCACCCTGCATTCACAAAGCCGCCCTGGCGATATACGACGTGCAGCGCCGGAAGGGCAAGCTGCCTCACTCGGTGCGGTCCTGAGCCGCAGCAATGGTGGATACCGCATCGACCATATTTATCATACCGAAGCAGAATTGCCATCCGAGCGTACCCCTCTGTCACAACCGGATCTGGACATCAAGGAAGGCGACGTCATCACCGCCATCAATGGTCAGCCTGTGATGGAAGCACGTGATATTTCAGACCTGCTGATCAACCAGGCAGACAAGCAGGTATTAATGCATGTCAAACGTGGCGACCAGGCAGCCCGTGCCGTCATCGTCACGCCTGTCAATATGATGAAGCATGCAAATCTGCGTTACAGCGACTGGGAACAAAGCCGTAGCGAGGAAGTCAACAAGGCATCACAAGGCCGTATTGGTTACCTGCATCTGCGTGCCATGGGTGCACAAGACATCAACAGCTTTGCCCGTGACTTTTACAGCAATATAGAGCGCGATGGACTCATCATCGACGTGCGCCGCAACCGTGGTGGCAATATCGATAGCTGGATCATAGAAAAACTCTTGCGCAAGGCATGGGCTTACTGGGCATCGCCAACCTCTGCGCCTTACACTAATATGCAGCAAACCTTCCGTGGTCACCTGGTGGTACTGGTGGATGAATTGACTTACTCTGATGGCGAAACCTTTGCCGCCGGTATCAAGGCCCTGAAGCTGGGCCCACTGGTAGGCAAACGCACCGCAGGTGCCGGCGTCTGGCTGTCTGACAATAACTCACTGTCAGACAACGGCATGATCAGGGCTGCAGAAAACGCACAATTTGGCATGGATGGCCGCTGGCTGGTAGAAGGTGTAGGTGTAGCACCCGATGTCGAAGTGGAAAATCTGCCACATGCCACCTTCAACGGCAAAGACCAGCAACTGGAGGCTGCAATTCAATTGCTGGAGAAGAAATTGAAAGAGCAGCCGATCAAGGCCATGGTGCCGCAAGTCATTCCACCATTGAAATAAATGACAAGTAAGTAGTTTTTCTTGCTGCATAAAATATCCTCATAGCTAAACACTATGAGGATATTTTTTTGCCTTAAGTGAGGCAACGTACAGAGTATTTACGAAGGCAGAGATAAACTTTAAAGCGTAAAAAAGTAAAAAATAAGATGTATAGAAGTAAGTCGTACAAAAAGAAGTTTATGGAAAGCAGGTATCACATGATCATCTCGCCCATCACTCCAGTAAGCCCATCGGCATTGCAGGTGGTATCAGCAATCAATGCCGGTACGATCAATCCGCTGTCACCCATAATAAGTAGCAATCCAAGCAGCAATCCCGGTTTGCTTGATTCGATACGCAGCGATAACATCACTGTCGATGTTTCTCCCTTGGGTGAATTGCTGGCCTATACCGCACGCCTGCAAAGCAGGCAGGCGGCCAATATTTCAGCAACTTCAGCAAGCTCAGCAACTGCTGATGCAGCAAATCAGACAGAGACAACGCCAGCCAAGGCAGACATTGCCCAGCTCACTGCGATTGCCACTTCATTTGTCGATGCATTCAATCAACTGCAAGCCAGCAATTCCAATCTGACTGAAAACCCCTTGATACCTGACAGCAGCGACAATCTCTTGCAGGTAATGAATGCAGGTGCAAAAAATGCAAATGACAGCAGCCTGTTCGAGCAGTTAGCCGACATAGGAATCAATTTGCAAAATCCCGCCCAGCCAGACAGCAATAGCTTGCTGACGCTGGATGTAAATACTTTTCAAAACGCACTCACTGCAAACCCTGAAGAAACGACAACATTATTGACGCAGGCATTACAGGTATTGGCCAGTGCGGAGAGCACCGTCCTTACACAGAATCAGGAACTGGCTTCTGGCAATCTGCTGGCTACTGTCGCTGCTGATACTACTAATGCGAGTGCGACTGAAAACACTGATGTGGCAAATTCAATTTCAACCAGCAATGCCAATACCACTGATGTCAGCACCACTACCCCATCAGACACTTTGAATGAAGTAGCAGTGAATACACCCGCCACTACATCCACTAATACATCCACGACTTCAGGTACTAACGCAAACACTGCCGCCGATATACAACTGCAACAGACCCTGGAAGATGAAGCATTGCGTGCTGCCATTGATATCACCAGAAATTCGCAGGCAGTAGGCACCAGTGCAAAAACTGAATTCACAAACAATGTAACGCAGGCAGCGCCTGGCATACCGCCAACACCAGCAACAAGTACCGCAGATTTGTCCGCGACCAATAATGTTGCAGCTAGCATTCAATCCAATACAGAGACAACAGATACCCCTGCTGAGGCAACAACGATTATTCCAGCCCCGGATACGAGCACCGCTGCCTCAAGTGCGGCATTGAATACGCAAGCAATAGCTGAGGACACAAGTACAAGTACAAGTACAAATGCGACTGCAACAGCGACAACAGATGCCACTGACCTTGCTGCCAACGCGTCTTCACAGGCACTGAATTCACAAAGCACAACACAAACCACCACGCAAGCCGCCACGCCAACAGCAACACAAACATCGCCATCAGATAATCTGGATAGCACCACTCCGCCGGGTACCCTGGCTGCTGAAAACAAGCTCGCCGCCAACTCCACGACACCATCATCACTGCTGACAGAAAGTCAGCTGGAGAGTCAGGTAGCTGCAAATTCGACAAAATTAAATGAGAGCGCTGCTTCTGACGTAGACAGTAGTGCAACGATAAATAATGGCAAGGCAATGGCTGCCACACCTTCCACATTTGATGAAGTCAGCAAGACGCTGGATACCATCAACCAGGCCACGGCCGCGGCGAATAATATTGCGGCGAACAGTCAGGCGGCATCAGCCAGCCCGGTATCAACAACAGTTGTCACCCCTGTAGCCAACGCTACTACCATTGAACAAGCCACGCCTGTCAGCAATAGCGCAGTAATCACAGCCAATGCGACCACCAGCATACAGGCCAGCATCAATCCTCTGATTTCTGCCGCAGTAGCTGCCTACAGGGTCAAGGACGGCATACAGGCCGACAGTATTGACAAGCCGCGGTCGGCAGAGAGCGACGAAGTCACAGCGCCTGAGCCGGTCACGGTGGTAGAACCCGTCACCCTCGATCTGCATGAACATGCGCAAAGCCAGCGTCATGATGCCGAGGCTGACGCAGCTTATCACCAGGCAGAAGAACTGGGTGAGCCAGAGAAAGAAGATGCGGCCGGTAACATCAACGTCAATATCTGAACAAATCAAGGCATTGCTTTATACGGCAAGCGACTGGTCATGAGATTGCTTTTGACATTGCTTCTGAGATTGCTTTTGAGCCTGTCAAGCAAAAAGGAATTCAGGCCTTTAGTCAATTCAGGGGCCAGTGGCAAGGCCGGATCAGTATAACTAGCCATTTGCTGCGTAGTATCATTGACTATGATTTTCAGCACATGGTTCATATTGTGTATCAACAGGCTTTCGGCATCTGGTTTGGCAAGTTTCAACGCAGTCAATTGCGCCGTATCTACCTGTATGTCTTTGTCGCCCTGTATTAGCAAGACCGGGCAAGTCAATTTGGCTATCTCTTTTTCCGGCGTGTAACGGAACCATGAAATCAGATATGGCTGCACGCTGGCGCGGTACAGTATCTTTAATTCTGGCGGTACTTCAGCATAGGTTTTACCTGCTTGCAAAGCGCTCAGGATTTCTTCATTACTGGCAGCCAGCGCCGGTGACAATTTGCCTTGCAACTGCCACCGCAAGACATCGGCAGCATTTTTCGCCGGGCCTGCCACAGAGATGTATGCTTTGACGGCTTCTTGTTGCGCAGCCAGCATGGCGATCAGCGAGCCCTCGCTATGACCGAGCATGGCCACACCAGAAAACCGTACATCTGCTTTTAGCAGTCTTATCCAGGCCACGGCGTCCTGCACATAGGTTTCAAAACGCAGATCCGCTTCAGATGCTGCAGATGTTACAGCTTCTGCACTGCCGGCGATGCCACGCTTGTCAAAGCGTACCGACGCTACCCCAGCCTGTGCCATGGATGCTGCCAGCATTTTCAGTGAATCATTCTTGCCTTTCAGGCCGACCGTATTGCCATCTCTGTCAGTGGCACCTGAACCTGCAATAATCAATACAACAGGCGGCTTCACCCCATTGGCGGGCATGAGCAGGCTGCCCTCAATCTTGCCACCCGTGGTAGTAAGTACGATATCCTGATCATAATCGGCTTGTCTTGCGATAGCCGATGTGCAAAAAATGACTACCACCAGAGCCACGGCAAATATCATCATGCGCATGGGATTTACTCTTCGTGGTTTTTGAGAACTTTTTCTATGCGGCGGTCAGGTATCAACCATATCAGTGCCATCGCAACATACATTGCCATCGCCAACAGAGGATACCAGCAGGCCAGCATCATGCCTGTAGCATAGACCACTGGCGAGAGCTTGCCCTTCCAGTCTGCGCCCACTGCTTTTTTCAGTAATGAATCTTCACCCTGAGTAGCAATGATCTGCTGTTGCAGTATGAAATAGGCAATCGCCGACATCAGCAAAACCGCACCATACAAGGCTGCCGGGATAGGGGCGAAATGATTTTCACCTACCCAGCCGGTAGCGAATGGAATAAGTGAAAGCCAGAACAGCAAATGCAGGTTGGCCCATAAAATCCCGCCAGTCACCCTGCGGCAGGTGTGCATCATGTGATGATGGTTATTCCAGTAGATGCCAACATAAACAAAGCTCAGTATATAACTGAGAAATACCGGCCATACAGGCAGCAGGATTTCCAGTGTGCCGCCATGCGGTACTTTCATTTCCAGCACCATGATGGTGATCAGGATGGCGATCACGCCGTCGCTGAATGCTTCCAGTCTGGTTTTGCCCATCATGCTTGCTCCGTCTTGTTAAACTTTAATTATTCTGACGGATATGTTTGTCCAGCGCCAGCAAAAAGCTTTGTGACGCCAGAGTAAGCGTGCAGATGCCTGCCTAATGTGGTCAGCGCCTCAGGTGTGCAATAGTCTGCCACCAGCGAACGACCAGTTCTCCCAGGCAGTTTCCCTGAAGCAGACCATGATGTTTTCTGGATTCATGCTCTTGTCGCAAAGACGCTTCATCAGAGTGTCCAGTAACTTTTTCTTGATCTGTACACTGCGCCCGACTGACCACAGTATCTCGATCAGGACAAAGTCCTGGTTCCTGTCCTTGTGCAGATCAGGGTAATGAGTATCAAAGCGGAAGTTTTCTGTATCAAGTTCCAGTATGCGCTGGAACTTGTCTTTCTCTGGCACACCCGCTTCTATCAATGCCGCGTGCACGGCATTCAGGACAGTCTCTTTGAACAGCAGGGACTTGGGTTTGCAGACGGTAATTGTAACGAGGGGCATGATGTCTCCTTTTCTACAAAAACTGCGATTTCTTAAAGAAGCTTATTTCCATCTTAGCAAATTAAATAGCTCTTTTGAAATTCTTTATACTTATTTTAGTTAGGCTTCCCGACATTTAGGTTATGTCAGGCTCCGCTTAACAAATCCTTACCTAAGACAGCTATGCAAGCGCATATCAGCGAAGGTATCATCGCACATCATTTCCGCACGAAAACATTGCATGTCAGATAAGCACCACGCCGTTTTGCTGAAGGCCTCCCGGTTTATAGGGATGTTGCTCTGTATGTGCTGTCTGCAATCAAAAGTGCATGCTGAAACTGTCGTGCCTTTGCTACTCGCAGAAACCCGCGATGAAAATGGTGAAATTGCACCCATCCGGCCAGAGAACCAAAAAATCATTGCCTATTTTGAACGCGCCATGGAGGTGAAATTTGAGGTGCGTCGCTATCCCCTGCCCCGCGTCATAGAAAACATAGGCAAGGGTGAAGGGCTGGGATTTGGTTTATCAAAAAATACTGAACGGCTGAAGACCATGCGCTATTCAGAAGCTGTTTTTTCAGATTTTGTCTGGGTCGTGGCAAGAGACGATACGCACATGAAATATGCTGGCATCAGTGATTTGCAAGGCAAATCAGTCGGCATAGTCAGGGGCATACGCTTTGGCGATGATATCGACAAATTACGCAATGTCATGTTTCGCGTAGAAGAAGATCAGCCACAAAACAGCTCACGTCTGAAAAAACTTTTATCAGGCCGCATGGATGTCATGCTTGTCAATTCACGCATGCCAAATGCCAAAGACCTGGAAGCAGAACTGAATCTTTATCTGGATGAAAAAAACCTGCGCAACGAGACGCAGATGAACTATGGCGTCAAAGTATTTGCCAAGCCCTTGCTGGTCGATCCTATCCATTTCACGACTGGCATCAATACCAGATCAGATGTCATCAACAAGATCAACGCAGCCATCATCAAGGGCAGGAAGTCAGGCGACTTGCCCGCCCTCTGGAAAAATTAATCAGTGTCACCGCTGAGCAGTGTCAGCACATTGCCCTGATCAGGCCGAGCGGCCCCACCCAGCATATCATCATAAACTTGCCTTACTGCAGCCTCACCCTGTCCTTGGATAACCTGCATCCATGGTTTTTCTGCTGACATCACTGGCTGCATAAAAGCTTGCCAAGCTAGTGCCAAACGGGATTGCACACCATTTGGACCCCAGTCTGTCATACGCTTCTTGATTTGCGCCGGTGCAAAGAACAAAGTCGGTTTTGCGCCGGGCAAATTTGATCCACCGCTCAACTCTTCCCAATGCGTACCACCAACTGCACAACTGTATTTCATATTGTCGTTGAAATGATGATGCAACTGGCTGCGTAGTTGCCCATTGCCAGCCATGTCCACATACACAACGCCCTGGTCAGTTGTCAGCTCAGTCACTTGTTCGTAGCTGATAACGTCATCATAGATAGCCATATTCCGCACAAATTCCAGATTACCCGGCGAAGTCAGACCTATGATCTTGCAAGCTTTGTCCTTGCGCAGCGACAGCATGAATGCCAGGCCATAAGCAGTCTTGCTGGAGGCACTGGAGATCAACACTGTCTGTGCACCAAAGAACTGATTGTCATCAAGAAAATCATCGATCATGAATGAGGTGATGAATAAGGGGCGCAGCAAGACCTGCACATCTTCAGACTCTTTGGTGTAGCCAGGATCGGTAGTAGTCCTGACATAATGATTGTACAGACCATGCATGGCCTGCCTGTGTTCTGCACCATCGACAAAACCGCCAGGTGAAACCCGTGTAGCCTGCACTGTCAGATGAGTAGCCATGGGGTAGTAGCCATAAAAGCGCTCGCCCACTGCCACGCCTTCGGCTTTCGAGGCCAGCACATCACCAAAACCCCAGACCGGGATATTGCCCCAGCCTTCATCGGTAGGAAAAAAATTCCAGTAATGCATGGCTGTGCCAAAGGCTGCATAAGTCACGTTATTTGACGTGAAGGCAAAACGCTCTACCTGCAACACGACTTGCCCATCCTGCAATTCAGCTTCCGCAGGTACATGCAGAGGCTTGAATCTGGACTCCAATAAATTGCTTTTATTGACAATAAATTCTTTGGCTGGATTTTTCATGGTCTCGTCGTTTTTATTAAAGAATGTGCATTTAAAATCTAGTATCACATGATTCAGGAAATTTTTCTTGTCTCGTCGATATTTCATTATTGACAAAACATCCTCGCGCAATACTCCTTCCATTCGCGCCGTTTTCACTACCGTTCACGGCAAACTTCTCTGCCTCGTCGCATCTGCATTGAGGGTAATGCTGCCTCTCTTTAATCTCCGTCCTGTCGCAACATCCGAACAAGTACTACCCATATTTAATTTAACAAGAGATCCACATGCGCGCATTTCACATTCCTACTGGCAAAAAAATTCTACTGGCGAGCAGCCTGCTACTGGCATTCACGACTCAGGCCATGGCATTTTCTGAGCCACAGTTTCAAACTGCCTTCCAGCATTTTACCCAGTCTGCCAAGGGTAGTGAAGAAGCTGCGGCGAATGCCTTCAGTGAATTGCTCAAGCAAGACCCGGCCAGCCCCTTGATCATGGCCTATGCTGGGGCCAGCACGAGCAAACTGGCGGTGACCACGATGTTCCCGTGGAAGAAAATGTCTTATGCAGAAGATGGTATGGCCATGCTGGAAAAAGCCCTGCAACTCGCAGCCGCCAATGAAAACGCCCAGGGCCATGGCAGCACCCCAGTGACACTAGAAGTCAAATATGTCGCCGCCAGCACTTTTTTGGCTGTGCCGGCTTTCATGAACCGTGGCCCGCGTGGTGCGAAGCTCTTGAATGAAGTGCTCGAACACAAGCAATTCGACAAGGCAGAGCCAGGCTTTCGTGGTTCGGTGTTGATGCGCGCTGCCAGTCTGGCGAATGAGCAAAAACGCCCTGAAGATGCCAAGCGCTACCTGAATGAAGTGGTCAAACAAAATGCACCACAGGCAGAAGCCGCCAGGGCCATGTTGAAAGGTATTCCATCATGAGCCTGGCACCTTCCATAGAACTGCATGCAGTTCATAAAACTTACCAACTCGGTGCCCACGTCGTCAAGGCCTTGCAAGGTGTAGATCTGACATTACAGCGTGGTGAATTGCTAGCCCTGACCGGCCCGTCCGGCAGTGGCAAGAGCACGATACTAAACCTATGCGGCCTGATAGACCATGCCGATGCTGGCGACATCCTGCTCAACGGCGTCAACATCAATGAATACAATGAAACACAAAAAACCTTGCAAAGACGCGACACTATAGGTTTTATCTTCCAGAGTTTTAACCTCGTGCCTGTCATGACAGTGGCTGAGAATGTCGATTACCCGCTATTTCTGACCGGTGTACCGGCAGCAGAACGACGGGAGCGGGTGGCAGCACAACTGAAGGCCGTTGGCCTGCATGAACATGCCCAGCATTTGCCAGACGCCTTGTCTGGCGGCCAGCGCCAAAGAGTTGCTATCGCCCGTGCACTTATCAAACGCCCCAGCCTGGTGATTGCTGATGAACCCACGGCCAGCCTGGATTCACATACCGCCGACCAGGTACTGGATCTGATGCGTGAACGCGGCCATGCCGAAGGCGTGGCCTTCATCATCGCCAGCCATGATAACCGCCTGACTAGCCGCAGCGACCGCATCGTGTCACTGCTGGATGGGAGATTGCAATGAAACTCAGTTGGCTCAAATTTGCCTTTTACAATACCCTGCGCAACCGCCGCCGTTCTGCCATTACCGTGGTCATCGCAGCGCTAGGTACAGCGGCCATACTGCTGGCCGGTGGTTTTGCCTATTCGACTTATGAAGGCCTGGCGCAGATATCTGCACGCAGCACTGGTCACCTGACCATAGGCAAACCCCAGCACTTTACCAGTGACCAGGATGTGCCCCTGCAATATGGCCTGGAAAATGCAGCAGCCCTGCAAAGCAAGCTCTTGGCTGATCCGGCAGTGCGTTATGTCTTGCCACGCATAGAATATAGCGGCCTGATCAGCAATGGCGACAAATCCACCATCATGATGGCAGTGGGTATAGACCCTGATGCTGAGTTTTCGGTCAAAGGCCCTACCCTGACATTGAAAGAAGGCGAGCTACTGCAAACCGAATCAGCAGAGGCAGAAATCGTCCTGGGTGACGCACTGGCACGCAGCCTGAAAGCCAAACCCGGCAGCAGCCTGACGCTAATGGCCAGCACCACTGACGGTGCACTGAATGCGGTTGATGTCACAGTCAAGGGCCTGGTATCTACCGGTGTGCCTGACCTGGATAAACGCCTGGTGTATTCAAATATCAAGACTGCGCAAAAGCTCTTGAATACCCAGCGTATTTCCAGCCTCGGTGTATTCCTGAACTCCATGGATGCGACCCTGCCTGCGCAGGCCAGACTGGCAAAAGTCTTTCCTGAACTGACGGTACAAAACTGGCTGGAGCAAGCCTTCTTTTATAAATCTGTACGTGATTTATATAACCGCATCTTTGGTGCACTCGGTGCCATCATCAGTGTCATCGTGGTGTTCGTGGTTGCCAATGCCATGGCCATGGCCATCATAGAACGCACCCGTGAAGTCGGCACGCTGCGTGCGATGGGTACCTTGCCAGGGCAACTGATACGCAGTTTTTCTTTTGAAGGAATGATACTGGGCGGCACAGGTGCCATTGCCGGTGCCTTGCTGGCGATCACCGTTGCGTTGCTGCTCATGGTGTTCCCGGTTGAAATGCCACCGCCACCAGGGCGCTCCAGCGGTTACCCCTTACTGATCACGATAGATGCTGCCATGTATGCCATCACCGTGTTCATGATGATTGCCCTGTCCATGCTGTCGTCAGCCTTCATCGCCCGCAAAACCCTGCGTCAACCTATCGTCGATGCACTGGCACATAACTAAGACAGGAAGAAAAATGAAAACAACTATACATATTGCTGCTTTACTGCTGGCAGCAACAACAAGTCTCGCCAGGGCAGATGAAGTCAGTGACTACCTGAAAGCGGCCGATCAGTTCAGGGTCGGTACAGAAAACATGCAGGTAGAAACCGAGATCACTACTTTTGCCAAGGACGGCAGCAAGGAAAAAGAAAGAAATTACCTGGTGTTTTCACAGGTCAATCATCAATCTCTGGTACTCATGAAAAGCCCTGCAGAAAAAGGGCAAAAGGTCTTGATGCTGGGTGATGATTTCTGGATGCTCTTGCCAGGCAGCCAGCGCCCGCTGCGCATCACGCCCATGCAAAAATTACTGGGTGATGCTTCTATCGGCGATATCGCCACCATGAGCTGGTCGCAAGACTACACAGGCAAAATCATAGGCGAAGAAAAATGCGATGACAAACCCTGTGTGCATCTGAGTTTGAATGCCGTGCGTAAATCCGTCGCTTACCAGCGCATAGAGCTGTGGCTGGGTAAGACGCGCCACGAACCTATCAAGGCAGATTTGTATGTGCAATCAGAAAAACTCGCCAAGCAGGCCAGCTTTGTATTGGACAAGCCGCAAGCACCAACTGCGGTGTCTGAAATGATCTTGCTGGATCAATTGAGCAGCCACAAAGAAACACGTGTGCGCTATCTCAGCCGCAAACAAAAGACCGTGCCTGAACAGTGGCTAAACCCCATGTTTCTGGCCAAGAACCCCAGCCTGGAGTAATCATGCGTGATTTGAAAACCCCAGCCTTGGCAAGCTTGCTGGCTACCCTGGTCTGCACGCCTGCTTTTGTCATGGCTGAAGATACAGACTTCAGCGGTCAGGTGCGTGGCCTGGTCAATAGTTACACCAGCAATGGTGCCAGTCCTTTGGCAATTGCCAATCAACTTGTTCCTGGCTTATCCAGCAAGAATTCGCAACTGGGCGTAATGGAAACCGAATTGCGCGCCGGTGGCAAAGGCATTAATGCGGTTGCTACCTTGCAGGGGCAGATCAATGATGGCGGGCGTACCCAGGCCACGGCATGGCTCAATGAACTGTATGGCAGCCTGGGCGATGGCGCATGGCAATTCAGTGCTGGCAAAAAAACCATTGCCTGGGATGTGGGGTATGGCTTTCGCCCGAATGATGTAGTTGCGCAGGAAAAGCGCCGCTCACTGATCAGCACGACTGTCATAGGTAAACCTTTGGCCAGTATTGATTACTTCACTGCGAATACTTCAGCAACTTTGGTGTGGGTCAATCCTGGCCATGCTGCAACGACGGATACAGCAGATGAACAGGCGCTGGCAGCGCGGGTTTATCACCGTGCTGGCGGTGTGGATTTGCATGGCTTTGGCCGTTATGGTCAAAAGAATGGAGGCAGTCTTGGAGCTGCCGCGTCCTGGGTGGCGACAGATGAAATGGAGATACATGGCTCTGTACGTTTCATGCAAAAAAATACAGGCTTGCGCATGAATACAGATCCTGCACTGCTACAGCATAACAACCCCTGGCAAAACAATACACAAAACAATGTCGTACAAGCCATGCTGGGTGCAAACTACACGACAGAGTCGCAGCACAGTTTTTTCCTCGAAGCCTGGTGGGATGGCACTGCCTTGTCAGACCGCGAATGGCAAAACTGGAACAAGCGCAACCTGACTTTGCAGGGCAGCGTCAATTATTTGCCGCAAATGCAGCAAATAATTGGCTATAACCTGGCCTGGCAAAACCAGGCATTGTCTGCCTCTGGCAATATTCGCCGCAAGAATGTGTTCGCGCGCTGGAGCTGGCAAAAGAATGACTGGCAACCCTCGCTGGATATACTCTGGACGCCAGAAGACCATGGCCGCATCATCACGGCTGCACTGGGCTGGCAGGGTGACCGCATCAGCATCAATGGCGGCTTGCGTATTTATGGCGGCCCGAGCAAGGCAATACTGGCGCAACTGCCAGATAGCAAAACGGCATATGTTTCTGCTACCTGGGCATTTTGAATGTAGTGACAGGCAGTTTCAGCATGAATTTCAGCGACGATTTAAGCGATAATGGCGGCTTGCTCCAAATAGCTGAAAGCCGCCCCATGTCAAAATCTCATGTTGATGCCAATTACCGTTTCATCGCCGCCAACCAGGAAGTCAATACCCGCATAGCACAAAGACATCAGGCACTGGCCCTGTATGTGACCCTGGTAGTCAGCCTGCTGGCCGCCCTGGTGGCCTTGAAACCGGGTGAGCCCAGCAGCAAGCTGCCAGTAGAGTGGCTGGTCATGGGTTTTCCTGTCGCATCGATTTGCCTGACATTTTTGAATTACAAGGCAGAACGCTCGATCACCAATTTGCGCCATTTCCTGGCCACACTGGAAAGACTGGAAGATGCCCACCTGCACCTGCCCAGCTACAACACTGATCCACGCTGGGCCAAAAGTGCCAACAAGGCCAGGCGTTTTCAGGATTATGCCTGTGCAGTACTGGTGGCAGCCGCGAATGCCATAGGCCTGGGTGCTGTCATCCATATCTATCCTGAGCGTATTGCAGCGAATCAGTTTGTCATCTGGATCAGTGTCATTACGGCACTGGCTTCGCTGTTTGTATTGCTGTTCATGCCAGCATGGAGTTATCGCCCTGACAGTGAGCTGGAAAAACAGATTGTCGTCGCCAATGACATTACTGCTTCCACCGATCAGCCTGACCAGCAAGCTTGAGCTTGTAGTTCAAACGTTGTCATTGCCAGCCACGCGCACGGCATTGCGCCCGGCCAGTTTTGCTTCATAAAGCATGGTATCAGCACGCTGGAACCATGCCTGGCCATCTTCCCCTGCGATTTTCTTTGCCACCCCTATGGATACAGTAACCGGATAATCACGCAGCAATTGCGCCTTTTCTACCAGGGTGCGCAATTCCTCGGCAAACCTGGCTGCGGCAATATCATCTGCCCCCATGGCAATGACAACAAACTCCTCACCGCCATAGCGGAAGAAACAGTCTGCCGTGCGTATGCGTGAACGCAGCAGTGCGCAAAACTGTATGAGGACCTGGTCACCCACCATATGACCAAACTGGTCATTGATTTTTTTGAAGTGGTCAAGATCAAGTATCAGGATGCAAACATCGGTATGCACTTCATCTTTGGCGCAAATAGTCTGTAGCTGCTTGTCAAACGCACGGCGGTTGCCAGCCCCGGTTAAAAAGTCTTTTTCTGCCTGCTGGTTCAATTCAAAATGCTGGAGGCTGGTGCGGTCAGAAAAAATATAAGAAAACAGATTGATCAACACCAGCGTGACAACCAGGCTGGACAAATCCAGCAACAGCATGGCATTGCGCAAGATCACGACCAGCACGATCAATGAAACGCTATTGATGATCAGCGCTTCTTTCGCCCTGAGTATAAAGAAGGCAGCGATCATCGTGGGATATACCCAATACGCGATAGGCACGCCCTTGACGTACACTGCGGCCAGCATGCCCATGGAGTAAAACACGGTAACGGCAATACCCGCCAGGCGTACCTTGCGCGTACGCCAGACAAAAACAATGATGCACAGCATGCCCAGCACGATCAACAGATCGACTGTCGCCATTAAAAAATTACCCTGGAACAGACGCACTATACCAAAAGGGAGGATGCTCGGTATGCTCAGGCCGCAAAGCATGAGCAAGACTACTTCTTCTTTTGAGCGTTTTAACAACATGCTGTTTTCCCGGCTATTGCCCCTGCAAGGCAGGGATCTGTTCAATGCCAGCCTAACTCAAGCGACAAGCATATGTCCAACACTATGCAACAGGCTTTGCATGAAAAAAACAGTCTTGTTAATTCGGTGTAAAGATTTGTTTATCTGGCGGCAATATCAGGCAATATCAGGATGTAAACATGCATACATCCAGAAATTACCAGGGCTACCGCGCACCATGCGAAAAGCCCGCAGATAACCTTCGCGTTCAAAGCCCATGCGCTCCAGCAGTTGTATGGAATGGGAATTGGTTTCCAGCACAGTCGCCTGGATGCGGTTAAAGCCAGCCTGCTGAAAGCCCCATTGACACAGTGCGATTGCCGCAACTTGCATGACGCCCTTGCCCCAGTATTCTGGCGCTAGGTCATAGGCAATTTCTGCACTGCGATTGATACTGGAGATAGTATGAAAACCGACCGTACCTACCAGTCGGTCTTCTTCCCTGATGGCGATGGCAAGACGAATAGGGGTATCTGGCGCATTGCTTTCATATGCATCGAACTGAGGCAACAGATCTTTTGCCGCACTGAGGTTCCAACTGGTATGCCTGATCACCTCAGGATTTTTGAGATAGTCATACCATGCTGCAGCATCACTGCGGCGAATGTTGCGCAAGCTTGCATCCTTATGTGAAATTTCAGGTACTTTACTTATCTGCATACCGTCTGCATGGTGAAAGAATTATTGTCTGGCGATCAGTTTGCGCACTACATCATTGAACATCTCTACCATGGCAGGATCGAACTGGCTTTCAATATTGGCATTGATCTCGGAAATCGCACTCAGCAAACTACGTTTGTAGCTGCGGTCAGAACGTTCGTTGGTGACTGAACAGAAAGTATCGACTATCGCCAGTATGCGTGCGCCAGGATGTATCTGTTCAGCTTTCAAGCCATTTGGGTAACCTGAACCGTCATAGCGCTCATGATGATCCAGCACTATGCGCGCCGCTTCATCCCAGCCGCCGAAGCGCAAAAGAATCTGGCTGGCCGTCACCACATGTTCCTGCACGATTTTTAACTCTTCCCTGGATAAACCGGCTTCCTTATTGAAGATGCTATGCGGTATAAATCCCATGCCAATATCATGCATCAAGGAAGCCGCCTTCAATTGCTGCGCATTGACTGGCAAACCCAGGGCCTCATTCAGTGCCTCTGTTAATTGTGCAGCTTGTTCACTGCGATTTTTTCTATAGATGCTGAGATTATCGATTTGCTGGGCAAACTTGTACATCATTGCCATATCATCTGATAATTCCAGCAACACACGCGGTGCCTTGACGACATTTTCCTTATTGGCGACTTTGCCATCCAGCGCCGCAATCGCGTCCTTGAATTGCTGGGACTGAAAGCCGCCACCAACGGTTTTTTGCAAGGCATCGCATAGTTCATACAGCTTCTTGCGCCTGACATCGCTGGTACTTCCATTGGCGATCAAGTCATTGAGTAAATCCTCGACTTCATCAATGGCCAGCAGCAAGAACTCACCCAGTTCACGAAAATAAGGATCCTGCTCTGCCCTGACCCTGGCGACGATCTCTTCCAGCCTGTGCAATAACTCAACAAAGGGAATCAGCCCCACCATCTGGCAATTGCCCTTGAGCGAATGCATGGCGCGGAACAGGCGGTGTACATAGGCCGTACCGCCCTGGTTATTGAGCTCTTTGACACAGGCCTCGGCCTCTTCACAAGCTTCACGGGTGCAATCGACAAAGTCATCGATGATGCTGCGTTCCATGGCAAGAAATTCAGGACAAGTGAAACTATCGACACTACTGGCTGTATTCATCTTGAGCTTTCCTGATTGTCTTAGGTCAATATTACTAAAAATTATAGTTCAAAGCAGGCTTCCTATATGGCGTTCATGAATTAATTTGAGTTTCCACCAGGGATATCTGCAAAATCTCAGCGTCTTGATTACTTTATCTACTGTTAGCTGCTTGCAATTAAGTGATGACTGTGTCAATTGAAAAATTTAATAGTCAGACTGGCAAATCAATTGTTATTATAGGAAGCATGGCAGCAAGCTCTCTACTTGGCTGGAAACAGCATAAGTGCAGTTTATTCATTTAAAGCTAAGATTTACCCCATGAAATCCAGTATCTTGAAATTGGTTTTGCCGGTATGGCGAGTACTTCCTACAGAATTTCGCCAATCCAGCCTGGCCGCAAAAATCCGGCAGCAATTCATAGCTCCGGTAGCAGTACCGGCCCCTGTCGTCGTCCAGGTTGAACCCGCACCACCAGTGGCCGCCGAAGTTGAAGACCCGCTTGTCCCTGTACGTGCGTGGCAAGATGGTTTCAAGCCGGTTCACAATTATCTGCAGTCCCCACCACCTGCACGTACAGAGCCGCTGAAATCATCCATGTGTACAGAACAGATGATGCGCACCGAGGTTTTTCAATATTGGACTGCACGCATGGGTGACAGGCCTGGCCATATGCACAGAAAAATCTGGGAATGGGCTTTCATCACCCAGGCGTTAAAAGAGCGCGGCATGCTGCAAGAAGGGCAGCTTGGCCTGGGATTTGCTATCGGCACTGAACCATTGACTGCTATCTTCGCAGCACATGGTGCCAGCATCATCGCCACGGATTTGTTCACTGAAGAAGCACAAGCGAAAGGCTGGGTTGACTCGACCCAGCATGCAAATGGTTTTGAAGCCATCAACCAGCGTAATCTCTGTGATGAAAAAGAATTGCGCAGGCTGGTCGAATTCAAGTTTGCCGACATGAACAATATCAGTGAAGAGCTGCATGGCAAATTCGACTTCCTGTGGTCATCCTGCGCTTTTGAACATCTGGGCTCCATCGAGCATGGCAAGCAATTTGTCTATAATGCCATGCATTGCCTGAAGCCTGGTGGCATCGCCGTGCACACGACAGAATTCAATATGTCTTCCAATGATGATACTGTCGATACTGGCGCTACCGTCTTGTTCCGCAAGCGCGATATCGAAGAAATCATCACCACCCTGCAATCACAAGGCCACCATATAGAAATAGACTGGGATGAGGGAGATGGCTATGCAGATGGCCATGTCGACATGGCACCCTATATACAAGATACGCATCTGCGTTTGCAGATAGAAAAATACGTAGTGACATCGATAGGTTTGATCGTACAAAAAGCGGCTTAATTTTTAGCAATATCCGCATATTAAAAAGCCCTGCAATCTTCAACGACTGCAGGGCTTTTTAACTATCTGGCGATCTGACTATCTGGCTGGCTTAATCAGCAAACACCTTGCTTGCAGGTGTGATGCTGACAGCATCAGCCTTGATGTTGAGCTTGCGCTTGCCGATGACCTGATCTTCATCTAGCAATTCCTTGGGTTTGTCGGAATTGTATTTGATCGGTGATTCGGCATCGGCCACCAGCTTTGCCTTCAAGTCGGCAGCATCTTTGGCGATGATGACGACAGACAGGTTTTCTGCCGACAAATGCTTTTTGATGGCCGCGTTGACATCTGCCAGGCTCAGCTTGCTCAGGTTATCACGCATCATCTTGGTGAATTCAGGCGTATGGTGCCATTGTGAATCCATGGCATAACCCAATTGCTGGTCCTGAGTAGCCGTCATCATGAAAACATTCTTCATCAGATAAGCACGGGTGATCTCGAACTCTTCCTTGCTCAGGCCCTTGTTGACCATTCTGTCGAACTCGGTAATCGCAACACGCATGGCCATCTGGGCATTTTCCGGTGCGACCGGGCGTATCCAGATTTCAAACAATTGCGACTGACGCGCCCTGTTGGCAGTCGGGAAGAACTGGAACATGCCGCCAGGGAAGGCTTCGATATACGCATAGTCGCCATAATTCATGCCACGTACTTCGCGTATACGCTGGTACAAATGAGATGAGCTGGCACGGTGTTCGCCCAGCCAGGTCTTGGCCAGCCACAAGGCGGCAAAGTCAGGATGCGCACGCGTCACCGTGATAGGCTGCCCCAAGGAGATGGCGGTTGCCCGCGTATTTTTTTCTATGATCTCTACTTCCAGCCCCTTGCTGACCTTGCCGACAGGTGCGGCAATGCGCGCAATGCCTGCACCTTCTGGCAATTTTGCCAGGGCCTGCTGCAAGGAGGCCTGCATTGCTTCTGTCACATCGCCAGAAATACCGACCTTCAGCGCACCCTTGGTATAAGCCTGTTTCCAGAACTGTTTGACATCATCCAGTGTAATCGCATCTATGCCCTTGATCGTACCCAGCACAGGGTGGGCATAGGGTGATGCTGCAAACACATTGGTTTGCAGGCGTTCTTTAGCGAGTTCTTCTTCGTTGTTGTCTTTCAAATCCAGTGTCAGGGCATTCTTTTGCGCATCCTTGAGACGGCGAAAATCTTCTTCGCGGAAGCCGGGTTCCAGCAATTGCGGCAAGGCGATATTGATCAGATCATCCCATTTGTCTTTATGGACGGAGCCACTGAAGGTCGTCATTTCCTTGTCGGTCAGGCCATTGAAGCTGGCTGCCAGCGGGAACAAGGCCTTCTTGATTTCATCAATCTTGCGCTCTTTGGAACCTGCCGCATCGACCATGGCTGCAGTCAGGGCTGCCAGACCTTCCTTGCCTGCCGGATCATTGGCAGCACCGGCATTGAACACCAGCTTGAAGCGTATCTGTGGCAAAGCTGATTTTTGTACCAGCATGTCGAGCTTGCTGCCTGTGCTCTTGTCGGCAAAACTGGCCAGCTTGGGCAACTGGCTGACCTCGGCAGGCAAAGCTGTATTTGACAGCGTGGTGACGATCATGCTGTCATCGCTCAGGTATTTCTTCGCCGCTGCCTGCAAGTCGGCTGGAGTCAAACTATCTATGAGCTGATAGAACTGGTTCATGGTCGCGTAAGAACGCTTGTAATGGACAAAGCGTACCAGGGTGGAGGCGATTTGCTCGGTATTGTCGAGTGAGCGTATCACGCCGTATTTAAGTGCAGACTTGGCGTCGGCCAGTTCTTTGTCAGACAGAGGTTTGGCTGTGATGCCAGCAACAGTTTTGAGGATGGCATCGCGCACATACACCACGTCTTCCGGCTTCTTGACGCGCGCACCTATGGTCGCCAGGCCAGGATCGACATTGTCTGGCGTAAAGTCAAATAACTGATCGACCTTTTGCTCATCCTGTTGTAAGCGCTTGTTCAGGGCTGAGGTAGAACCGAAGGACAGGTTCAGCAGCAGACGCAGGGCAGCATGTTCCTTGTTCACTTCAGAAAAAGCTGGCGCATGGAAAGCCACCGTCACATACGGCAAGGTAGGGCTAGGCCATGGCACATGTTTGTAAATCGCACCTGTCGCTGCTGGTTCTGCTGGAACAGCAGGCTGCACCTTGCCGCGCTGCCATTTACCCCAGTATTTCTCGACCAGGGCGATGGCTTTCTGCGGCTCTACATCACCAGCGATGATGACGGTGGTGCGCTCAGGGCGGTACCAGCGGTCAAAGAATACCTTGGAATAGGCATATTGATTGGGCATGTCCTCAATGTCCTTAAGAAAGCCCATCGTGGTGTGTTTGTAGGTATGTTTCTGGTAAGCCGCATCGCGCATAACTTCAAACAGCTTGCTGATGGGGTTGGCGCTATTTTTATTGTATTCACCCAGTACCGCGCGCGATTCTGTCTTGAAGTCTGCTTCGCTATAGGACAGGTTCTGGAAACGGTCTGCTTCTATCCTCAGCATGGTTTCCAGGTCTTCCTTGGAAAATGTCGTATGATAGTTGGTCAGATCATCGCTGGTATACGCGTTTTGTCTCGCGCCCGTGGCGGTCAAGATGTCTTTGTACTTGTCTGCCGGGATTTCCTTGGTGCCGCGAAACATCATGTGCTCAAAGAAATGGGCAAAACCGGACTTACCCTCTTCTATCTCATTTCGCGAACCAGTCTGTACTGGGATATGCAGAGAGATGATGTTAGGCAAGCCAGTCGGCACGATGATGATTTTCAGGCCATTGGGCAAAAGCTTTTCTGTTGCGTGAAATGGCAGCAGGTCTGCGGTTTTTTGTCCTGGTCCGGCTGCTTTGGCAGCCGTAGTTATCTGGGCAGGGGCAGCTTTATCCTGTGCATGAACAGAAATAGCCGGGAGAAAGGCAGTTGCCAGCGCAAGGGCCAGCGTGCTGCGTACAAAGGTTTTCATGGTTGCACCACCTGTAATATTTTATTGTAAGGGAGCTTGATCAGATTGTATGGAGCTACGTTTGACCAACACGCAAAGATAGCTCAAAAAGCAGCGTTTTGACTACAGTTTGCAGAACAAGTTCAGAAAACCAGAGTTCACTGGCAATGGATACAAAAAAGCCCTGATGCTTTTTATGCATCAGGGCTATCTTTACAGCAATTTCACTTATTTCTTGCGCTGCGGTGGCAAGTCAGTACAAACGCCTTTATACACTTCAGCCGCCATGCCTATCGATTCACCCAGGGTAGGATGTGGATGGATGGTTTTGCCGATATCAACTGCATCAGCACCCATCTCTATCGCCAGGGCGATCTCGCCTATCATGTCACCGGCATGCGTGCCGACGATGCCGCCGCCGACGATGCGCTTGGTTTCTGCATCGAACAGCAACTTGGTGAAGCCTTCGTCACGGCCATTGGCTACGGCACGGCCAGATGCAGCCCATGGGAAATGACCTTTTTCAAGCTTGACGCCTTTGGCCTTGGCTTCGTCTTCTGTCATACCTACCCATGCGACTTCAGGGTCGGTGTAGGCAACCGATGGAATCACGCTGGCATCAAAGTAAGCTCTTTCACCGGAAGCTGCTTCTGCTGCGACGTGGGCTTCATGCACAGCCTTGTGTGCCAGCATGGGTTGGCCAACCAGGTCACCAATCGCAAAGATATGCGGCACGTTAGTCCGCATTTGCTTGTCGACATTGATGAAGCCACGGTCAGTCACGGCCACGCCTGCCTTGTCAGCGGCAATTTTCTTGCCGTTGGGGCTGCGGCCTACTGCAACCAGTACCAGATCATAGATTTGTGGTGCTGGTGCTGTTGCGCCAGCTTCGGCGGCTTCGAACGTGACCTTGATGCCTTCTGGCAGAGCTTCAACAGCAACCGTTTTGGTTTTCAACATGATGTTGTCAAAACGTTTTTCATTGAATTTTTGCCAGACCTTGACCATGTCACGGTCTGCGCCCTGCATCAGGCCGTCCAGCATTTCTACAACATCAATGCGTGAACCCAGAGTGGAATATACAGTCGCCATTTCCAGGCCGATGATGCCGCCACCGATGACCAGCATACGCTTTGGTATCTGGCGCAATTCCAGCGCGCCTGTACTATCGACAATGCGCGGATCTGCCGGTACGAAAGGCAGGTTCACAACAGAAGAACCAGCGGCAATAATCGCCTGCTTGAACTGTACGGTTTTCTTGCTGCCATCTGCTGCTGTGACTTCGATATGGTTAGGGCTCAGGAACTGGCCCACGCCCTGCACTACATTGACCTTGCGGGCTTTTGCCATGCCATTCAGTCCAGTCGTCATTTTCTTGATGACGCTTTCCTTGTAGCCGCGCAATTTATCGATATCGATTTCTGGCTTGGCAAATGTCACGCCATGCACTGCCATGGATGCGGTTTCATCAATCACTGCTGCCACGTGCAGCAATGCCTTAGATGGAATGCAACCCACATTCAGGCAAACGCCACCAAGCGTGGAATAACGTTCGACCAGTACTGTATTCATGCCCAGATCGGCAGAACGGAAGGCAGCAGAATAACCGCCAGGACCCGCGCCCAATACCATCATGTCGCATTCGACATCGACCTTGCCGGTGTAACCGGAAGCGACCGGCGCAGGTGCGGCAGGGGCGGCCTGAGCAGCTGGAGCAGAAGCAGTCGCGGCAGCAGGAGCAGATGCTGCCTGGCCTGCGGCCTCAACCAGCAACAGCAAGCTGCCTTCGGCAACCTTGTCACCGACCTTGACCTTGATTTCTTTTACCGTACCGGCATGGCTGGATGGAATCTCCATACTGGCCTTGTCGGATTCAACTGTGATCAGCGACTGATCGACTTTGATGCTGTCGCCCACCTTGACCATGACTTCGATGACTTCAACTTCCTTGAAATCACCAATATCAGGCACTTTGACTTCGACGATACCGACTGGCCCGGCAGGTGCTGCTGCCACGGGAGCGGGAGCAACAGGAGCCGGTGCTGGGGCAGCCGCAACGGCGGGAGCGGCCTGAGCCGCTGGTGCTGCACTTGCCGCAGCGCCTTCCGCTTCTATCACCAGCAACAAACTGCCTTCGGCAATCTTGTCACCGAGTTTGACTTTCAATTCCTTGATGACACCGGCGTGGCTGGATGGGATTTCCATGCTGGCCTTGTCGGATTCCACTGTCACTAGTGATTGATCAACCTTGATGGTGTCACCCACCTTGACCAGCAATTCTATGACTTCAACTTCCTTGAAATCACCGATATCGGGTACTTTGACTTCGATAGTGCTCATAGTCTGGTCTCCGTTCACAGCAGGGTTTTACGCAGATCAGCCAGTACATCAGCCAGATAAGCGGTGAACTTGGCAGCCATGGCACCGTCAATGACGCGGTGGTCATACGACAGCGACAAAGGCAACATCAGGCGTGGCTGGAATTGCTTGCCATCCCAGACTGGTTTGATGCTGGATTTGGACAAGCCCAGGATCGCCACTTCAGGTGCATTGATGATAGGCGTGAATGCCGTGCCACCGATACCGCCGAGTGAAGAGATCGTGAAGGTTGCACCCTGCATGTCAGCAGGTTTCAACTTGCCATCGCGTGCCTGGGCAGACAACTCACCCATTTCGACCGCGATTTGCGACAGGGTTTTCTGGTCTGCGTTTTTAACGACAGGCACGACCAGGCCATTCGGCGTATCTGCTGCAAAGCCGACGTTGTAATACTGCTTCAGAATCAGGTTTTCACCTGTCGCATCGAGCGAAGAATTAAATGCCGGGAATTTTTTGAGTGCGGCAACGCTGGCCTTGATGACGAAAGCCAGCATCGTCAGTTTGACGCCGGATTTAACCAGGGCTTCGTTCGAAGACTTACGGAATTCTTCGAGGTCGCTGATATCGGCTTCATCAAATTGCGTGACGTGCGGGATCATGACCCAGTTGCGGTGCAGGTTCGGGCCGCTGAGTTTTTTGATGCGTGACAAAGGCGATGTCGTGGTCGCGCCAAACTTGCTGAAATCCAGCGATGGCCATGGCAATACATCGAGGCCAACACCACTGCCATTTTTTGCCGGAGCAGAAACCGCAGCAACAGCTGTGCTGCCAGCCATGATGCCCTTGACGAAGTTTTGTACGTCTTCTTGTGTGATACGGCCTTTTTGGCCGGAACCGGCAACGCGACTCAGATCAACACCGAGTTCACGCGCGAATTTGCGTATGGATGGTGAGGCGTGCGCTTTGCCTGCGCTGGCTGTTGCTACCGGTGCTGCCGTAGCAGCTACAGGAGCGGCAGCAGGTGCTGGAGCCGCTGGTGCAGGCGTTGCCGCTACTGGCGCGGGGGCTGCTGCCGGAGCTGCCGGAGCAGCCGCAGGCGCAGGTGCCGTAGGTGCCGCCGCCGGTGCCGCTGCACTTGCCGCAGCATCAACCACGACCAGCAAAGAACCTTCAGCAACCTTGTCGCCGACCTTGACTTTAATTTCTGTAACCACACCGGCATGGCTGGATGGAATCTCCATGCTGGCTTTATCTGATTCTACGGTGATCAGTGACTGATCAACCTTGATGGTGTCGCCGACTTTGACCATCAGCTCAATGACTTCAACTTCCTTGAAATCACCAATATCCGGTACTTTGACTTCTACGCTACTCATAGTTTTCTCCATTGTCGCCCTGCGTTGTCACAGGGCGGTTGGGGTGAAGCCAGTTTTTTACTCTGGCTTCACGCTCATCCTGTCTCTCTAAAATGAGAGAGACAGGAAATGTTAGTGGGTGTCAGACGTAAAATTACACAGTAACCGGATTAGGTTTATCTGCATCGATACCGTATTTGGCAATTGCCTGCGCTACCACGGAAGCAGACAAGGCACCTTCATCAGCCAGTGTTTTCAAGGCAGCGATGACGACGAAGTAACGATTGACCTCAAAGAACTCACGCAGTTTGGCGCGAGAATCAGAACGGCCAAAACCATCTGTACCCAACACTTTATAGCTACGGTTTTTAGGTATGAACGCACGTACCTGTTCAGCAAAGGTGCGCATATAATCGGTTGCGACAACGATAGGGCCAGCCGTGTCTTTCAGGCATTGAGCGATGTAAGGTACGCGTGGTTCTGCAGTCGGGTGTAGCATATTCCAGCGTTCAGCATCCTGGCCGTCACGGGCCAGCAAAGTGAATGAAGGTGCAGACCAGACATCAGCAGCGATACCCCAGTCGTTTTGCAGCAACTCAGCACCGGCAATAACTTCACGCAAGATTGTGCCAGAGCCCATCAGCTGCACGCGGTGCTTGGTGGTTTGCTCTGATTTTTGCAACTGGTACAGGCCCTTGATAATGCCCTCTTCCTGACCGGCCTTCAAACCCGGGTGGCTATAGTTTTCATTCATCAGGGTGATGTAGTAGAACACATCCTCCTGATCGGTCACCATGCGGCGCAGGCCGTCATGCATGATGACTGCCACTTCGTGCGCGAAGGTCGGGTCGTAAGGAATACAGTTAGGGATGGTGGATGCCAGTACATGGCTGTGACCATCTTCATGCTGCAAGCCTTCGCCATTCAGTGTCGTGCGACCGGCAGTACCACCAAGCAGGAAGCCACGTGCGCGCATATCGCCAGCAGCCCAGGCCAGATCGCCGATACGCTGCAGACCAAACATAGAGTAATAGGTATAGAACGGGATCATGACGCGGTTATTGGTCGAGTAGGAAGTCGCCGCAGCGATCCATGAACTCATACCACCGGCTTCATTGATACCCTCTTGCAAAATCTGACCGGCCTTGTCTTCGCGGTAGTACATGACCTGGTCTTTATCGACCGGTTCATACAACTGACCCACCTGGCTAAAGATACCGATCTGACGGAACAGACCTTCCATACCAAAAGTACGGGATTCATCCACCATGATAGGCACCACGCGCTGACCCAGGCTGGCGTCGCGCAGCAAGGCTGTCAGGATACGCACATAAGCGGCTGTCGTGGAAATTTCACGGCCTTCCGCAGTTGGTTCCAGCATCGCCTGGAAGGCTGTCAGTTCTGGCACCACCAAAGCCTCGTCGGCTTTTTGACGACGTTGCGGCAGGTAGCCACCGAGTTCTTTACGGCGCGCATGCAGGTATTGCATTTCTGGCGTGTCGTCAGCCGGTTTGAAGAATGGGATTGCTGGCAGTTCAGCATCCGCAATCGGCAACTGGAAGCGGTCACGCATGGCCTTGATGGCTTCATCGTCGAGCTTCTTGGTATTGTGCGCAGTGTTGCGTGCTTCGCCGGATTTGCCAAAGCCAAAGCCCTTGATACTCTTCGCCAGAATGACGGTAGGCTGGCCCTTGTTTTCCTGGGCGACTTTGAATGCAGCATAAATCTTGTGTGGGTCATGGCCACCACGGGTCAGGCGCCAGATGTCGTCATCCGACATTTTACTGACCATTTCCAGCAATTTTGGATGCTTGCCAAAGAAGTGGCTGCGTACATAGGCACCATCCTTGGCTTTGTAATTCTGGTATTCACCATCAACGGTTTCCATCATCACTTTTTGCAGGATGCCGTCTTTGTCTTTCGCCAGCAATTCATCCCAGCCGCTGCCCCAGATGACTTTGACGACATTCCAGCCAGCACCACGGAAATCAGATTCCAGTTCCTGGATGATCTTGCCATTTCCACGTACCGGGCCGTCCAGGCGTTGCAGATTACAGTTGACAACCATCACCAGGTTGTCGAGCTGTTCACGACCAGCCATGCCGATTGCGCCCATGGATTCTGGTTCATCCATCTCGCCATCACCACAGAAGGCCCAGACCTTACGTTTTTCAGTGTCAGCAATACCGCGAGCGTGCAAATATTTCAGGAAACGAGCCTGATAAATCGCCATCAACGGGCCCAGACCCATGGACACAGTAGGGAATTGCCAGAAGTCAGGCATCAGTTTCGGATGCGGGTAAGAAGACAGACCCTTGCCATCGACTTCGCGACGGAAATGCAGCAACTGGTCTTCAGTCAGACGGCCTTCAAGGAAGGCGCGTGCATAGATACCAGGAGAAGAATGGCCTTGTATGTACAGCAGATCACCACCGTGATCTTCCGTCGGCGCATGCCAGAAATGATTGAAGCCTATGCCCAGCATATTCGCCAGTGAGGCAAAGCTGGACAAGTGACCACCAAGGTCGCCATCAACGCGATTAGCCTTGACCACCATGGCCATGGCATTCCAGCGCATATAAGAGCGCAGGCGCTCTTCAATTTCCAGGTTGCCCGGGCAATGCTCGCCCTGGTCAGCCGGAATGGTATTTACATAAGCAGTATTGCTGGAAAACGGGATATGGGCGCCACGACGACGCGCCAGATCTACCATGCGCTCCATCAGATAATGTGCGCGTTCAGGGCCTTCGGCCTCTATGACGGATTCGAGCGCATCGAGCCACTCATTTGTTTCAACTACATCTGGATCATTGACGGCCTGGGCCAGCACCTGGTCTATCTGGGGTGACATAGAGTGGGTCTCCTGTTATTGCGCGCTTGGATGAAACGCGCGTGGGCGAATCGACAAATTACGGCTAGTTTTTTGTTCTCGCAAGTATTTTAACAGGACTTTTTAATTTTTCAAATAGCGATATATGATTTCACAATGTGGAATTTACGCCGCATCGCAGCAATTAAACTACGAAATTCTTTTACTTTATTCATAAGCTCTCTATTAAAACTTAGCTCATGATGCTTGGTGTGCAGTGCAAAATCCTTTAAATACATGATGAGCATGCTTATTGCTTGCAGCACTCGCCCTTTTATTAATCCACTGATAAGTTATTGCAAGTTGCCGACAACTTTTCTAAAGGTAACAAAAAAGGGCGATGAATAAATCATCGCCCATTCAATCACCTTTTGATAAAACTTATTATTTGAATCGATATTTCAGGCCGCATTTAAAATATCACCATCACTTCAAGGTCTTATCGATTCATAAATCAAGCACTGTTGACTATGCTGATGCGACAAGTATTTCAACACATTGCCATTAATCTCTTTACTTGCCGCACTAACAGCAAGCAAATTCCTGGAAGACCACTCTACTTCTGCGCCTAAATTCTGCAAAGTCTGAGCCACCTCCCCAGTATCCGTGCCCAGAGAATTACCAAACCAGATACGGTGAGTTTTATATCCCGATGGCCTTAGGACACGGCTAAATACATAGTCATTTGTAGTTTCTACTTCATCACCCAAATCCATATCCCAGGTAAAAAAGGGAATGCAACATATAACAAATTTATACGCATCAATTTTCTTGGTCCATAGCTGCTCCCATTTTTGGGACTCTCCATCGTCATCGACTCTAGCCATTATTAAAAAATTAGCTTCTGCACGCCATACTGGGGATTGATGTGTTCGATACAAATCATCAGCTTTAGCAGTCATGTATCTCCATTTTTATTCAAGATATGATTCGGCAATAATAAGGCATCTTAATTCAGTAGTCGCCCCAATTAAAATCCAAGGCCGTGTCCCTGCAGTTTGCGAGGTTGACTTGTCTGATACGGGTGGGTGTGGAGCCTATCTGAAACTACAGCACTTTGGTAACTTGCGGGGCGATTTTGGCATAAGAATAAAAAAAGGCGATGAATAAATCATCGCCCTCTCAATCGCCTTAAATAGCGCTACTACTTATTACAACTACTTATTATTTAAATTGATATTTCAGGCCAACTTTGAAGTAACGGCCAATTGCGCCGCTGCCGTCCATAGGGTTGAAGCCCATAGCACCGTAAGTCAGAGGATCCAGTGGTGCAACCTTGTCAAACAGATTGGCGATGGAACCGAAGACTTCCAGGTTTTTCATCGCCTTGTAGCGGAAAGACACATCCAGAGTCGTGAAGGAAGCCAGTGTGCAACCTGCCGGCGCATCAGTGCCGTCAGCAAACTTGTTGGCGCAAGGCTGGCCTTCTTCTGGGATGTTTTTCATGGAACCACGATAGCTGACTACGCCAGTGATGTTCAATGGACCTTTGTCCCAACCCAGTACAAAGTTGACTTTGTCTTTTGGTGTACCTGCGCAGTTTGAAGTATCGCAGTTACCGTGTGTGCCAGCATATTGGTGCTGTACAGCACCATCAACACGCAACCAGGAATTAACGTGTGTCCAGTTGACGTCAGCAGTCAGTTTGCCGTATTCACCCAGATTGATACGCTGTTTGGCGTTCAGATCCACGCCCTTGACTTCAGTGTAGCTGGAGTTCGCATAAGGAGCTGCTCCACCGATGATGGTACCTGTACCTGGTGTCACCACGCCGTTGATGGTCAGGTTGTTATCCTGACGCAATACGCCTGGCAAGGCAGCTGCTTGCTGGAAGGACATGGAGTTGATTTCGTTATTACGACGAATCTTCCATGCGTCAATCGCGAAGCTTGTGTCTGGCAATGGATCCCAGACCATACCCAAAGTGTAACCTTTGGATTTTTCTGGCTGCAGGTTAGGGTTACCAACTTTGAAGCCTGTGAAAGTTGCAGCGCAATCAGAAGCCTGTGCGCCTGGCAATGGTGTGCCGTTAGGGCAGCGTACTGGATCACGGACGGAAGCCGTACCTGCACTGAAGCTTTCTGTACCAGATTCAGGAGCACTTGGTGCACGGAAGCCTTCAGAATAAGTACCGCGCAGAGCAAATGTCTTCACTGGTGTCCATTTGGCACCGACTTTTGGTGTCACAGAAGAGAAGTGAGAATATTTGTCGTAACGCAGCGCGCCGGACAATTCAAGAGACTTGATGACCGGAGCCAACAACTCAGCATAGATCGCAGATACTGTTTCATCGCCCTTAGCCGCTACATAGCTGGCATTGATGGAACCATCTTTGCTGCCGTCCAGCGAAGGCATGTCATAGGATTCACGGCGGTATTCAGCACCGACCGCCAGACCCATCATACCGCCCGGCAAAGCGAACAATTCACGGGAAGCCTTGAAGTCGATGATGTCCATTTTGGTAGGCGCATCGATAGTCGCTGTCTTGACCATGGCTGCATACAAAGCCGGATTGTTTTTGCTGGCCTGAGTACCTATGTAGTATGGGAAGTATGGGCTCTTAGGATCGCCCAGAGCAGCCTTCAACACAGCCATGTTGATGGTGTTGGTGTAATCCAGATGCAGCTTGGATTCAGAATGCAAAATAGCGGTATCGAAATCCCAACCAGCCATCGTACCTTTCAAACCTGCAACGGCGCGGTAGAAGGAGTTGTCAGCAATACGGCGATTAGCACCTACGTCAAACATGGAATAACGCAGACGAACATCAGCACCATACGGATTTTGCGGATGCGAAGCCGACATCAGAATGGTGTTGCCGTAGTTGATGTTACCGTTCAAATTGGTAGCATTTGAAGGGAAGAACACGTTGGCAGATGTAGAAGGTGGCGTTACTGTGAACGCTGCCTTGCGCTGGGAATAACCAAATTCAGCATAGGCTTGCAAATCATCATTCAACTGCCATGTACCACGGGCAAACAGGTTCACACCGTCGATTTGTGGCAGCATGGTACGGAACTGATCTGCGTACCACAGACAGCCACCATTCGGGTCCTGATTTTTTGTTGCCGACAAAGTAGAGCAACCTGGCAGGGACACGTAGTTCAGTGTCTTGGGGTCGCGCAGGGAACCGGCAGGATTTGGTTGCGCGCTGTTGTTACCAGCGATGTAACCGGAAGTGAAAGAGCCCACAGTCACCATAGGGTAACCCCAGCGACGCCAGTCGCCTGTGCCTATCCAGTCGCGGTCAGAACGCTGACTATTCATCAACTCATTGGATTTATAAGCCTCGGCATTGAGGATGATGTTGTATTTGTCTTTGTCCAGGTTACCAAAACCGGCAGTGATAGAGCCTTTGATCTGGTTGGCATCGCGGGAACCGGAAGTGCCTGCAGTCGCGCTGACAGTGATGCCTTCATAGTTCTTTTTGAGAATGATATTGACGACACCGGCAATCGCATCAGCACCGTAGATGGAAGAAGCGCCATCTTTCAGGATTTCGATACGCTCAACCACTTCCATAGGGATAGTGGAGATATCTGTAAATGCTTTTTGACCATCATCAGCACGGCCAAACTGCGCCATGCGGCGGCCATTCAGCAATACCAGTGTGGAAGTGGCGCCCAGGCCACGCAGAGAGATGGCTGTAGAACCTGCAGCAAAACCATTACCGAAGCTGGTTGGCAAAGAACCGGCGCCATCGGAAGTCAGTGTTTGCAGGTATTCGGCAACGGTCGTCTTACCAGACTTGTCGATATCTGCACGGCTGATGATTTGTATCGGCGATGCAGTTTCAGCTTCAGCACGTTTGATACTGGTACCTGTTACTTCTACGCGCTGTATCTTGGCGTCATCCTGCGCAAATGCAGGTTGTGCCAGCATACCTGCTGTCATCATCAAGCCGCCTGAAAACATCACGCGCAGCGATCTTGAAATTACCTTTTCCTTCAGCATATCTCTCTCCTAGGGGGTTTGTTTCTGGTGTTACATCGCGGCGAAGCCAAGCAATCAACCACGATGAAAAATATTTTGAAAATTAATTTTCACAATATGTATGAAGCCATTCTTGAAATTTGAAGTCAATGAATACGCAGAGAATGCGGACAGAAAACAACAAAGCGATACAATTCCATAACCAATTGACACAAAAGACTTACATAAAGGTAATTCAAAACTGAAAATTGATTATTAATTACATAATTTTTCACTATGAAAAACAATGTTAAATGGCCGGAATTGAAGTCAACAGTGCGAGCTTGATTTGCAGACATGCTCCATGCGCCGCCATCCCTTATAATCCTGCCTTATCTATCACTAACATAGCCCTATAAAACCATGACTGCCCAAATCATCAGTGGTACCCAGCTTTCTGTACAAATCCGTGCCGATGTAACACAACGTGCCGCCAAACTGACCGCGGCAGGCAAACAGCCTGGCCTGGCTGTCATCCTGGTTGGTGAAAATCCGGCGTCGCAGGTGTATGTGCGCAACAAGGTTAAGGCTTGTGAAGACTGCGGTTTTTACTCAGTTTTGGAAAAATATGATGCAAATTTGACCGAAGAAGCATTGCTTGAGCACATTGCCCGCCTGAACAATGATCCAAAGATCAATGGCATCCTGGTGCAACTCCCGCTGCCTGCCCACATCAATGCCAACAAGGTCATCGAAGCGATTGCGGCAGAAAAAGACGTCGATGGTTTCCATATCAGCAATGCGGGCTTGTTGATGACGGGCCAGCCATTGTTCCGCCCCTGCACGCCTTATGGCGTCATGAAGATGCTGGAATCGATAGATTATCCTGTGCGCGGTGCCAATGCTGTGGTGGTCGGTGCCTCGAATATTGTCGGCAAACCGCAGGCCATGTTGCTCTTGCAAGCTGGCGCTACTGTCACCATCTGTAATTCCAAGACCCGTGACCTGGCAGCGCACACGCGCAATGCCGACATTCTGGTAGTTGCTACCGGCAAGCGCAATATCGTCACGGCAGACATGATCAAACCTGGCGCAGTTGTCATTGACGTAGGCATGAACCGCGACGACGAAGGCAAACTCTGCGGTGACGTTGATTATCTGCCAAGCACAGAAGTCGCGGGTTATATTACGCCAGTACCAGGCGGCGTCGGTCCCATGACGATCACCATGCTGCTGGTCAACACCATAGAAGCCGCTGAAAGAATTTAATATGACCCAAGACAATCCCCTGCTCGACTTTAGCGATTTACCGCGTTTTTCTGACATCCAGGCCCAGCACATAGGTCCGGCCATTGGCACCCTGCTGGAAGAAAACCGTGCGGTGATTGCAGAACTCGAAAAAAACACTGGCCCGGTTACCTGGGACAGGTTTGTAGAGCCACTGGAAAACGCCACAGAAAAACTGGGCCGTGCCTGGGGGATAGTCGGTCATTTGAATGCGGTTGTCGATACGCCAGAAATGCGCGCCGCCTACAATGAAAACCAGCCAGCCATTACTGAGTTCTGGACAGAACTGGGGCAAAATCTCGCCCTGTTTGCCGGCTATAAAGCCTTGCAGCAAGCACCTGAATTTGCCAGCCTGCCGCAAGCAAGAAAAACCATCATCCAGAATGCGATACGCGACTTCCAGTTGAGTGGTGCAGAACTGGCCGAGGACAAGAAGCTGCGCTATGCAGAGATACAAGAAAAACAGGCTGCCCTGTCGACCAAATTTTCTGAAAACCTGCTTGATGCAACCAATGACTATGGCCTCTTGATCGAAGATGTGGCCGAGCTCAAAGGCTTGCCAGAAGATGTCTTGCAGGCCGCCAAATCAGCGGCAGAAGCCGATAGCAAAACCGGCTATAAATTCACCCTGCACTTCCCTTCGTATTTCCCGTTATTACAATACGCAGAAAACCGTCATATCCGCGAAACCATTTACCGCGCAAACGCGACCAAGGCTTCAGAGCTTGGCAGCAAGGCGGAATGGGATAATAGCGACATCATGGCCGAACTGCTGCGTCTGCGTAAAGAAGAAGCCCTGTTGCTGGGTTATCAAAATTTCGCCGAAGTATCATTGGTCAGCAAGATGGCTGAGTCACCGGCGCAAGTCAGCCAGTTCCTGGAAGACCTGGCAAAACGCGCCCGCCCTTATGCAGAAAAAGACCTGGCAGAATTGCGCGCCTTTGCGGCAGACGAACTGGGCATCAGCGACATGCAAGCCTGGGATACTGCCTATGCATCCGAAAAACTGCGCCAGCAACGCTATGCCTTTTCTGAGCAAGAAGTGAAAGAATACTTCCCAGAGCATAAGGTTGTCGATGGCTTGTTCCGCGTCATCCAGACTCTGTTTGCAGTCGATATCAAACCAGATGAGGCAACTGTCTGGCACAAGGATGTAAAATTTTACCGGCTTGAAAAAAATGGCGCGCTGATAGGTCAGTTTTATCTTGACCTGTATGCCCGCAATGGCAAACGTGGCGGTGCCTGGATGGACGACGCACGCGGTCGCAGATTGACAGCGCAAGGAGTACAAACACCAGTCGCTTATCTGACCTGCAATTTCAGCGCCCCCGTCACCATGAATGGCGTCGCAAAACCTGCCCTGTTCAGCCATGACGAAGTGATTACCCTGTTCCATGAATTTGGCCATGGCTTGCACCATTTGCTGACCAAGGTCGATGATCTGTCCGTCTCTGGCATCTCTGGTGTCGAGTGGGATGCAGTGGAATTGCCTTCACAATTCATGGAGAATTTTTGCTGGGAATGGGATGTGCTGCAACACATGACTTCTCATGTGGATACCGGTGCCGCATTGCCACGTGCACTGTACGACAAGATGATTGCAGCTAAAAACTTCCAGTCTGGTTTGCAAACTCTGCGCCAGGTTGAGTTTTCCCTGTTTGATATGCGTTTGCATGATGCCTTTGAACCAAATGGTAGTCAAAGCGTGCAAGATATTGTCAAGGAAGTGCGTGCCCAGGTGGCAGTCATGCAGCCGCCAGAATTCAATCGCTTCCAGCATTCTTTCAGCCATATTTTTTCTGGCGGCTATGCGGCAGGTTATTATAGTTACAAGTGGGCAGAGGTTTTATCGGCTGATGCCTACGCCGCCTTTGAAGAGCATGCAGGACAAGCGGGCAGCACCTTATCCCGTGCTGTCGGTGAAAAATTTCAAACCGAAGTCCTGGAAGCTGGCGGTTCCCGCCCTGCCCTGGCTTCATTCAAGGCATTCCGTGGTCGCGAGCCGGTCATCGATGCCTTGTTACGTCACAATGGCATGAGTGCCTGAGTCTTGAGGAGAAAAATATGACATTCAATAAAAAGGTCCTGATCTGCAGCATGCTTTCCAGCATTTTTATGGCGACCGCAGCGCAGGCACAATTATATAAATCGGTAGGGCCAGACGGCAAAGTCACTTATAGCGATCAACCGCCAGCAGCCAATCAAAAGGTAGAAAAGAAAAAACTGCCCGATACTCTGGAAGGCGGTAACCTGCCACAGGAACTGGCAATCGTTGTTGCAAAAAATCCGGTCACCCTGTACTCAGCCAATGGCTGTTCACCATGCAATGATGGCCGCAATCTGCTCAAAAGCCTGGGTATACCATTTAACGAAAAAACCGTTAACACGGCAGCAGACCAGGAAAAAATGAAGCAGGTCAGTGGCGACTTGCAAATGCCACTGCTGGTGATTTCCAATGTCAAATTCCGTGGCTATAGCATGGATGAATGGAAAGATGCTTTGAGCAAAGCGGGCTACCCTGCTACCAGCAAACTGCCCAAGGATTACCGCTACGCAGCGGCTGAACCTGCAGCCCCGCCACCGCCGCCAGTCGCCCCCAAAGCGCCAGATGCAGCAAGGCAAGCCGCTACTCCCCAGCCCAAGAAGCCGGATGATGGCTTTAAGTTTTGAGTTCGCATGACACGCATCGATTTTCATAGCAATGTGGCGGACAAACTGAACTACTCTTGCCGCCTGATACGCAAGGCCCACGCTGCCAACTGCAAGATGGTGGTCTATCACCACGACCGTGCCTGGTTGCAGCGCTTGAATGAGACCTTGTGGACGCTGACAGAAGCTGATTTTTTACCGCATGTGATGCTCAGCGATCCATTATCTGCCATGACCCCCATCGTGCTCAGCCACGATGAGCATGCTGCTTGCCCGCATTATGAATTGCTGATCAATCTGACCGCTGCTACCCCTGCCAACTTTACTCAGTTTCAGCGCATGATAGAAGTCATCTCTGCCGATGATGCAGACAAACTGGCCGGGCGTGAGCGCTATCGCCACTACCAGCAACAAGGTCATACTCTTACCCACTCCGTGGCGAAATAAAATGAATAATCAAATAGACGCCAGCATTCCTGTGTTGACTGAAGTCATCAAGCCGGAAGAACTCCTCACGCCACCTGCCAAAGCAGTTGCAACAACTGATAATGCAGGCGCCGATGGCACGGCACAAACTGCCTATGAAACGGCTAGCAATCATTATCCAGGTAAGACAGAAGAAGACTGGCAGGCACTGGAACAAAGCCTGCGTGAAAATGTCTTGCGCCAGGTGCTGACCCGCATTGATTTTGTCCTCGAACACAGGATCAGGGACAACCTGGCCGATGTTTTGCAGATTGCCGTAGCCAATTTATCAACAGAAATACGCTCTGGCTTGCATAAAACCCTGGAAGAAGTCATCACCCGGGCAGTGACTCAGGAAATCACCAAGGCAAAGTCGCCTAAATAATCAAAATAATTAATAATATTTTTATTTTTAAACACAAAGACTTCATCCGCGTTTAAAAATAAAAATCTGAAGTAGCTTTCTGATTACCTGAGAAAGCAAAGTATTTCTACAATCTCCTGCATCGCATACAAAATGCAACACAGATGAAACACAGGAGATTCCCCATGAAAGTCATCGTTCTCGGTTCCGGCATAGTTGGCACTTCGTCTGCCTGGTTTTTAAAAAAACAGGGTCACGAGGTCACCGTCATTGATCGCCAGCCTGGTGCTGCACAAGAAACCAGCTTTGCCAATGGCGGTCAGATTTCTGTTTCACATGCTGAACCATGGGCCAATCCCTCAGCGCCGATGAAGGTCTTGAAATGGCTGGGAAAGGAAGATGCGCCTCTGTTGTTCCGCCCGCGTGCAGAATGGCTGCAATGGCTGTGGGGCCTGAATTTTCTGCGTGAATGCACACCTGGCCGCACGGCAGAAAACATCCGTCAGATCGTCGCCATCTCTGAATACAGCCGCTTGGCTTTGCGCAGCCTGCGTGAAGAAACCGGCATACAGTATGACAACCTGAGCAAGGGCATACTGCACTTCTACACCGATCAAAAAGAGTTCGACATCTCCCTGCCTGCAGCAAAACTCATGCGTGACCTCGGTTGCCCGCGCGATTCTATCGATGCCGATGAAGTGGTACGCAGGGAACCTGCGCTGGCAGGCATACGCGATAAAATCGTTGGTGGAGATTACACCGAAACCGATGAGTCAGGTGACGTCTATCAATTCACGACAGGTTTGGCTGACAAGGCCGCAGCAGCAGGCGTGCAGTTCCAGTTTAATACAACGGTCACACGCTTGTTATCTGAGGGCACTGGTGCCAGCGCCAAAATTACTGGCGTGGAGATCATCGATGCAGCCGGACGTCACAAGACCTTGCATGCGGATGCTTTTGTGGTTGCCATGGGCAGCCACTCACAAGCCCTGTTAAAACCTTTGGGTATCTCCCTGATGATTTATCCGGGCAAAGGCTACTCAGCTACTTATCAAATTACCAATCCTGAGCAGGCTCCTGTTATTTCGCTGACAGATGACGGCTATAAACTCGTGGTGTCGCGCCTGGGCAACCGCCTGCGTGTTGCAGGCACCTGTGAAATCAATGGCTACGGCAGAGACCTCAATACTGCCCGTTGCGAAGCTATTACCAGGCGCACGCGGGAACTGTTTCCGACTGCCTGCGATTACGATAACCCGGTTTACTGGACAGGTTTGCGGCCACTGACGCCTTCTAATGTTCCTTATATAGGCAAATCCCGCATCAGTAATCTTTACCTCAATACTGGCCACGGTACGCTGGGCTGGACCATGGGCGCTGGTTCTGGCCGTGCTATTGCAGACATCGTCTCGGGCGTACAGCCAGACGTGGATTTTGCGTTCACTGGCATGGAACACAAGGCGGGAAAAACCATCCTGCTGCCTGCCTGAGACAAACAAGTTTTATCTCAAGAACTACTCTGATACAGGCAGGGTGTGCTCAGGTGCATCCCTGTCCTGCATGCTAAGCGCCCGCTGAAGCGGGCGTACAAAACAAGTTTCCCCTCACGCAAGTTGCCAGATGGAATCTCTATCTGCAACAGCTTGCGTTCTTTTTGTCATCCAAATACAAGATCCCGGCGTTTACTGGAAAACAGGCTGAATCATTTAGCTTTATGTTGTTTTATCTGGCTTTACTTGCCTTTAATACGTACAGGTAGCTCTTCGGCTTTTTCATCAAAGGCAATACGTGTCGTAAATTTGGCACGCTTCATGGGGAAACGGGAATGGAAATGCCGCACATTGCCAGAGCCGGAAATGGCGCGCCGCACAAATTGGTAATAAGCGTCCATGTCTATCACATGCACCACCAGGAAATAGTCATACTCCCCAGACACAAAATAACATTGCATGACCTCGGCTTCCTTGTTCATGCGGGTCTCAAATTCACGCATGAATTCATCCGACTGATTGATCAGCGATACCTCCAGAAAAGCCAGCATGCCATAGCCAAGGGCGAAGCTATCGACCATCGCTACTTCAGCGCTGATGACGCCCGCTTCACGCAGTTCCCGTATGCGGCGCAGGCAGGTGGGTTGGGAGATATGCAGCTTGTCTGCCAGTACCCTGGTCGGGGTTTGGTTGTCTTTTTGCAGGAGGTTCAGGAGCTTGCGATCAAGCTTGTCAAGGGTGCGATATTGGGGCATATAAAAAACGTCAGTTTGGAGAAAAAACCACACAAAATAGCTTTGCGAAATATTTTTTCTGTTGTACCTTCTTGCTGTTCAGTTATCTGAATAAGTCAGAGATGCAGTACTGTTATCCTACTTTTTAATCCTTAGGAGTATGTTCATGTCGTTCAAAACTAAAATGATTCCACTGGCTGGCGCAATTGCTTTCGCTTTCGCTGGTGCTGCGGCAGCTCAAGATCTGGTTGTAAAAATTGGTCACGTTGGCCCTATCTCCGGCGCGATCGCCCACTTGGGTAAAGACAATGAAAACGGCGCCAAAATGGCGATCGAAGAACTGAACGCCAAAGGCGTGATGATCGGCGGCAAAAAAGCCAAATTCGAATTGCTGACTGAAGATGACGCTGGCGATCCAAAACAAGGCACAACCGTAGCACAAAAACTGGTTGACGCGAAAGTAAACGGCGTTATCGGTCACTTGAACTCCGGTACAACTATCCCTGCCTCCAAAATCTACAACGATGCTGGCATCGTTCAAATCTCCCCATCAGCAACTAACGTTGACTACACCAAACAAGGTTTCAAAGGTGCATTCCGCGTGGTAGCGAATGACGGCCAGCTGGGTGGCACACTGGGTCGTTTTGCTGTGCAAATCAACCACGCTAAAAAAGTCGCTGTGATTGATGATAAAACTGCATACGGCGAAGGCGTGGCAAAAGAATTTATCAAAGGCGCCAAAGGCAAGGGTGCTGACATTGTTGTGCAAGAGCATACAACAGATAAATCTACAGATTTCAGCGCCATCCTGACCACAATCAAAGCTAAAAACCCAGACGTCATCTTCTTCGGTGGTATGGATGCGGTTGCAGGTCCTATGCTGCGTCAGATGAAAGCACTGGGCATCACAGCCAAATTCATGGGCGGCGACGGTATCTGTACAGCTGACTTGGTTAAACTGGCTGACAACGGCATCGGCGAAGGCCAGGTAGTTTGCGCTGAAGCTGGCGGTGTTCTGGATGCACAGAAGAAAGTCAATGACGACTGGAAAGCTGCATTCAAGAAAAAATTTGGTGTAGAAGTCCAGATTTATGCACCATATGTCTATGACTCCGTCATGGTCATGGTAGAAGCAATGAAAAAAGCTGGTTCTGCTGACCCAGCCAAATACCTGCCAGAGTTGAAGAAAATCCATTACAAAGGCGTAACAGGCGACATCGCATTTGATGACAAAGGCGATATCAAAGACGGCACACTGACTTTGTACACATACAAAGGCGGCAAACGTGATCTGCTGCGCGTAGTCAAGTAAGTTAGCGGCTTATTTAGCGGCTTAAATAATATTTGCGCCAAACAAGGGCTTGCAGCGACAAACTGCAAGCCCTTGCGAAACTGAAACAGTTCAGCAAGCAGATATGATGAACAATAAAAAACCTGGCTTATGCCAGGTTTTTTATTGTTCATCAGTTTGATACAGATCAATTTATCCATATCAAACCAGAATTCATTTCAAACTCAACACCCATTTAACCAGGGTTTTTGCTTCTGCATCACTTACCTGGGCATTTGGTGGCATGGCAACCGGGCCCCATGTACCTGAACCACCCTTTAATACCTTTTGTATCAGTTTGGCTTCAGCAGTCTTGTCGCCGGCGTATTTCTTGGCCACATCCTTAAAAGCAGGACCCACAACCTTGTTATCGACTGCGTGACAGGCCATGCAGTTTTTTGCTTTTGCCAGATCAGCATTCGCCCAAGCCGAGCCAGAAACCATCATTGCCAATACCGAACCTACCAATAAAGAATATTTCATTGCTTTCTCCAGGTTAAAAACTCACTTATTCTACCGCCTTTTGACAATTTTAACGTTTATCTACATACCGGGGTTGACCTGCAGTAAAATTAAGGAAACTCTGTGATCTGTAACAAAGAGTTTGAAAGTTTTTCCCAGAAAAAGGATGTATCCCATGTTCATCATCATCGTTTTATTCATCATGCTCGTATTGAAGCTGGCAGATGTATGGATTTTTGCCACCATGTCATGGTGGTGGATTATTGGTGGTGCTGGTGCAGCATTTGCCTGGTTTGAAGTTCTTGAACGTATGCTGGGTCTGGACAAACGCAAAGATCATGCACATTTTGAAAAAATCCAGAAAGAACGCGTCAAACGCGCTTTTGACAAAAACACCCGCCGCTAATGACAGCACCTGGATCTTTCCCGGATTATTTTTGCGTATCTGCAGCATTCTGACACAACATAAAATACCGGCTGAGCTGCCAGATGTCTTTACCTGAATTACGAAATCTAGAACTACGCCAGTTACGCTACTTCCTGGCTGTGGCGGAAGAAATGCACTTTGGCAGGGCAGCTGCGCGCCTGCACATGACCCAGCCACCTCTGTCGCAAGCCATACAGGCACTCGAAGCCATCCTTGGGGCAGAACTGTTTATCCGCAATACGCGCAATATCTCGCTGTCGTCTGCCGGGATGGCGCTACTGCCGGAAGTCAGGCGCTTGCTGGCACAGGCGCAATCCCTGCCTGAACTGGCACAGAGAGCCGCCAGCGGCACTTATGGTCACTTATCCCTGGCGTTTGTATCTATCGCTGATTACAGCGTACTGCCGCCTGCTCTGCGGGAATTTCGCCGCCATCATGCCGATGTCCACATAGAATTACGAGAAGCAACCACAGACGTACAATTGCAGGCACTGGAAAACGGCGAAATTGATGCAGGTTTTTTGATACCGCCACTTCCAGACAAGTTGCAAAACCTGTTCAATTATCAAAAAGTGCTGTCTGAACCATTAATGCTGGCAGTACCAGAAAACCACGCAAAAGGACGCCAGCAACTGCGCCTCAGCGATTGCACTGACTTGCCGTTGATACTGTTCCCTCGCAAAATTGCCCCGGCTTTGCATGATGCCATCCTCGGTTGCTTCCATGCTGCAGGCCTGACGCCTGCCATCGGCCAGGAAGCCATACAGATGCAAACCATCGTCGGTTTAGTCTCGGCTGGCATGGGAATCGCACTTGTGCCACAATCCGTCTCAAATTTGCAGCGCCCTGGCGTTTTGTATTTCGATTTGCCGGAAGCCAGCGCCACCGTTGAAATTGGCCTGGCCTGGCGCAAGGACAATCATTCTGCCGTGCTGGCCGCATTTGCGCACCTGTTTAACTTACCAAATCATCCATGCTGACTCATCCAAATCCTGATCCTGTCGCGTTCCACTTAGGCCCTGTTTCTGTCCACTGGTACGGCATCATGTACCTGATAGCCTTTGCCCAATTTATTGCCCTGGGCCGCGTCCGGCTCAAACAACCGCATATCGCCGCACAGGGATGGACACGCGAACATATCGACGACATGCTGTTTTTCGGTGTGCTGGGTGTGATACTCGGCGGCCGCCTCGGTGAAGTATTTTTCTATGGTTTTTCATATTACATGGAACACCCGCTGGAAATATTTGCGGTCTGGAAAGGCGGCATGTCTTTTCACGGTGGCTTCATTGGCGTACTGATTGCCATGTCGCTATGGGCACGCAAAGCCAAGTTTCATCTTGCAGACGTGTACGACTTCATCGCGCCGCTGGTGCCGCTGGGTTACGCTGCCGGTCGTTTAGGTAATTTCATCAACCATGAATTGCCAGGCCGCATCGCATCGGCAGATTTGCCGTGGGCGATGATCTGGCCAGGTATTGGCCACCCGGTTCACCCTTCACCCATTTATCAGGCATTGGTAGATGGTTTGCTGGCATTCGTCATACTGTGGATATATGCATCCAAGGCCAGACCGCGTCTGGCCGTAGGTGCCTTATACGTTACGCTGTATGGCTGCGCCCGCTTCTTCACGGAATATTTCCGCACCCCGGATTATGAAGTCAATATTCTCGGCGCGACAATTTCAGCCGGGCAGATGTTGTCATTCCCCATGATTATCGGCGGGCTGCTGCTATTGGGTTTCGCCTACAGGAACAATAAAAAATCAGGTTCGTGAGAAGCTGATTTTTGTATGGCTGTTAATCTGCCTGGACGGCATTTCATTGAGATTGCGTTGCGATGAAATGCCGTTCAGTCAGCGCATAGACAAGCAAACAAAAAATACTGCTTGACGTGCACAGGCAAAATCTTTTACAGTAATTGCATGAACTCTTTTTTGACATCGACATCTGCAAGAAAAACTGCTGACAGCGCCAAGCTGCAAGCAGCGCTGTCGTCTGTGTCTGCCTCTCTAGTTCTACTACCATCTATAGCAAGCTCGCTACTATAAGTAAGCAGCTTGTCCAGTTTTAATTGGCATACCTGCCAGATTAAAACATCAGTATCAAAAATTACCTTTATACCCCAGTAATACCCAGCACAGGCTTCCTGACATCAGGAAAAACAGCATGACACCATCAGGCACATCAGCAAAGAATTCAGCAGACGTAATCAGCGTCATGTCTGGCTTTGCCCGTCCACAGTCTGCGCTGCAAAGTCGTTACGGCCTGCTAGCGCTACGACTACTGATCGGTTAACCGGCCTCGCGTATCTCTGTGGCAGCCGGTTAGCTTAGCGTCGCCACATCCCCACGAATTCAACAAATTGAAAATATCAGCGCCTTGCTGAGGCACTGTGCCAGCCCAAGGAAAAAACATCATGATGAGTAATCCAGCAAAAAAATATCAAGCCTTCCCGACTATCGCTTTGCACGACAGGCAATGGCCCAGTCGCAGCATCAGCAAAGCACCGATATGGATGAGTACAGATTTGCGTGATGGTAACCAGGCGCTGATAGAACCCATGGACGCAAAGAAAAAACTCAGGTTCTTTGAAATGCTGGTCAAGATAGGTCTTAAAGAAATTGAAGTCGCCTTCCCTTCTGCATCAGAAACTGATTTTGCCTTTGTCCGCAAACTCATAGAAGAACAACGCATACCAGATGACGTGACGATAGAAGTATTGACGCAATCCCGCGAAGACCTGATACGCCGCACCATCGATTCCGTACGCGGAGCCAAGCGTGCGATCGTGCATTTGTATAACCCGATAGCACCCGCTTTCCGTCGCATCGTATTTGACAAATCGCGTGAAGAAGTCAAACAGATTGCCACTGATGGCACGCGCCTCATCAAGCAACTCACGGATGCCATGCCTGAGACAGAATGGGTGTTTGAATATTCACCAGAAACCTTCAGCATGGCCGAGCTGGATTTTTCCAAAGAGGTGTGTGACGCCGTTGCCGCCATCTGGCAACCTACCGTCGAACGCAAGATGATCATCAACCTGCCAACCACTGTCGAATGCGCAACGCCGAATGTGTATGCCGACCAGATAGAATGGATGGACAGGAATCTGGCGCGACGCGACGCCATTATCCTCAGCGTACATCCTCACAATGACAGGGGCACGGCAGTCGCCGCAGCAGAGCTTGCGGTCATGGCGGGCGCAGACAGGGTTGAAGGCTGCTTGTTTGGAAATGGTGAACGCACCGGCAATGTCGATCTTGTCACACTGGCCTTGAATTTATATACCCAGGGTGTAGATCCTGGCCTGGACTTTTCTGACATCAATAGCGTCAGGCAGTGCGTGGAAGAATGCAATCAATTACCTGTGCATCCGCGCCATCCTTATGTCGGCGATCTCGTCTTTACGGCATTTTCTGGCTCACATCAGGATGCCATCAAAAAAGGCTTTGCCCAGCAACAAAAAGACGCGATATGGGAAGTGCCTTACTTGCCGATAGACCCGGCTGACCTTGGCCGCAATTATGACGCCGTGATACGCGTGAATAGCCAGTCTGGCAAAGGCGGCATGGCATTTTTGCTGGAACAGGAATATGGCATCAGCATGCCAAGGCGCATGCAAATTGAATTCAGCCGTGTTGTGCAAACGGCTGCCGACGACAGCGGCAAGGAAATGACGGCACAACAGATACACCAGATTTTCAGCGACAGTTACCTTTCGCCAGCAGCGCCCATCAGTTATCAAGCTCATCATGCAAACCCGGTCCTGCATCACAGGACATCACCATCCGATCCGGCACAAGTATCCTTGCATGTCGATCTGCTGCACCATGGACAGCCACAAGCTATCCAGGGTACAGGTCATGGTATTGTTGAAGCGCAGATCAATGCCTGCCAGGCACTTGGATATCAAATCAGGATCATCGACAAGCAAGAACAGCAAGTGACGCAGCATGGCCGTTCACAGTACATCAGCATCATCGAAGCACGCGTCAATGATGGCAGCAGCCAGTATGGTGCAGGCATAGCTGACGATGCGACAACAGCTAGCATGCGCGCCATCATCAGTGTCATTAATCGCCATGCAAACGCAGATACGGCAGTGCAGATGATCGCCGCCTGATCCCTAATGAGCAGCTTTGAAGAGCGTAGCCAGCTTGCTGACGCTGCGCTCTATCTCTGCACAAGTCAGTGAAGCAAAGCCCAGTAACAGGCCGCCAGGACTTTCTGCTGGCCTGTTTGTTTTCCCGGGCACATCGGCATAGTGACCGAGGCCGCGCAATTCCAGTCCAATTTCTTGCCCTGCTTCTATGATCTGTTCTTCATCATAAGCCTGTTTGAAATACACAGCCAGATCCAGCCCACCATCTTGCGCACCGCAGACAAGTTCATCTGCCAATTGCTTTTCCAGACAACTCACTAAACATGCCTGTCGTTCTGCATAGACTTTTCTGGTGCGCTTGATATGCCTGCCGAAATGGCCTTTTGCAATAAAGTCTGCCAATGTCATTTGCGGCATGATGCTGGTATGTTTATCGATGACAGCCTTGGCTTGTATCATCGGCTCCAGCAATTTTTCTGGCAGCACCAGATAACCTAAACGCAGGCCAGGGAATAACACCTTGGAGAGAGTACCTACATAGATCACGCTCTGATGTGTATCCAGACTTTGCAGAGATGCCAGTGGTGAACTACCAAAACGGTATTCACTATCATAGTCGTCTTCCACTATCCATACCGCATTTGCCTGAGCCCATTCAAGCAAAGCCATGCGCCTTTGCAGGCTCATGGTCATGCCCAATGGCATCTGGTGAGAAGGTGTGACGACAGCGACTTTCGCATCGGGATAATGCATCGCTGCGTATGCGACATCCATGCCTTCATCATCCACGGGCACGGCACAGATATCAGCTTGTGACGCATGCAGTGCGGCTGTGGTACCGCGGTAGCATGGATATTCCACCACGGCCTTTTCACCCGGATCAAGCAACATGGTACTCAGCAAATACAGCGCCTGCTGCGAACCGGAAGTGATCAGGATTTGTTCCGGCGCGCAGTTCACACCACGTGCTGCCTTCAGATACACAGCCAGCAATTCACGCAAGGCCAGATGACCGGCAGGATCACCATAACCCAGTTGCCCTTTGGGATGGCGGCAATGCCGCGCTTCCAGCCGCGCCCATATATCAAATGGGAATAAATCCAGATCAGGCATGCTGACCCTGAACGCTTTTACACTGCCCTGATGAAAGCGCGTGCTGCCGCGTGGGTCTATATGCTGAAGTCCGCGTTTTGAAATCCTGTCCAGTAGCCGTGCCGCAGGTATATCGCCGGCCCTTGCCTTGGTGCGTTCTGCAATTGCAGGCAAATCTTCATTCACAAAAGTGCCTTGCCCTACCGAACCACGCAGATAACCTTCTGCCAGTAATTGATCATAGGCATTCAAGACCGTCTGCCGGGAAATATTCAGCACCTGACAAAACTCGCGGCTGGGTGGCAATTGCATACCTGGCAGCATCTGGCCTGTCAATATACTTTTTCGAATTTCGGCGTACAACTGCCTGTACAAGGGCTGGCTGTCTTGTCTGTCCAGGGCAATCCCGGCAATCATTTGAGAAATGTGCATGCGTTCACCAAAATTGGCATTCTTATTTTTTACAAAATTGGTACTTTTCAATAGCCAATACCAAGCATAAGATTAGCGTAATTTCAAGGCAAGGGAGTAAAAAAATGCATCAATACCAGGCAAAAATCTTATGGGAACGTGGTGAACAGGTTTTTAGCGACAATCGTTACAGCCGTGCACATGCATGGGAATTTGACGGCGGCCTGGTAGTGCCGGCATCGTCATCCCCTTTGTCTGTTCCAGTACCGATGTCGGAAGAAAAAAATGTCGATCCGGAAGAGGCGCTGGTTGCTGCGCTGGCATCTTGCCATATGCTGTTTTATTTATTCTTCGTTGCCAAACGTGGCTACGTGGTGGATCAATACAGTGACCTGGCGATAGGCATCATGGATAAAAATGCCAAAGGCAAGCAAGCGATTACCCGCATCCATCTACGTCCTCAGGAAAGCTATAGTGGTGATAAGCAACCCAATTTGCAGGAACGTGAAGAACTCCATCATATGGCACATGAACACTGTTATATCGCCAACTCCATTAACGCCGAAGTCATCATAGAAATCGAGTAAGCCATGTACATGCCCAGTCATTTTGCTGAAGAACGCATCGATGTTTTGCACACGCTGATACAGGCGCATCCACTGGCCGCGCTAGTCAGCTTGCTGGATGGTGAACTGGAGGCGAATCACATTCCCTTCATCGTTTCACCACCAAGCGCAGATACACCTTATGGCGTCTTGCGGGGCCATGTCGCCCGCAATAATCCAGTCTTGCAAAGCGCCAGTTCAGGCACGGATGCACTAGCGATTTTCCAGGGCCCACAAGCCTATATCAGCCCGCGCTGGTATGAAGAAAAGCAGCGCAGCGGTGCTGTCGTGCCGACCTACAACTACGCAGTCGTGCATGTGCACGGCCCCATGCGCATCGTCGAAGACCGGCAAGAATTTTTGTACCTGCTCAGCGAGCTTAGCGATAACTTTGAGCGCAAGTTCGACCAGCCATGGAAAGTCAGCGATGCGCCTGCAGAATATATAGACCGCATGATGGACATGATAGTTGGCATAGAAATCCCGGTACGCCGCATCAGCGGCAAATGGAAAACCAGCCAGAACAAAAGCACGCAAGACAGGGTGAATATGGTGGATGGATTACGCGAACAACATGACCCTGCCTCGCATGCACTGGCAAGTACCATGGAACAGCAATTGTTCGAAACCGAATAAAACGAAACGACAAGGAAAAGAGATGAGTAAAGTAGTAGTACGTGCCGTCACCAAAGAAGATTTCGCTAACTGGTCTGTGCTATGGGAAGGCTATAACCAGTTCTATGAACGCACTGGCCCAAATGCCTTGCCAGAAACCGTAACGCTCAGGACCTGGGAGAGGTTTTTTGACTGCTATGAACCGATATACGCTCTGGTCGCTGAGCAGGATGGGCAACTGGTCGGGCTCGCGCATTATCTGTATCACAGGACCACCAGCCGTATCGAAGCCAGTTGCTATCTGAATGACTTGTTCACCAGTTCTGATAAACGTGGTCAGGGTGTGGGCCGTGCCTTGATAGAAGCGGTGTATGAGCAGGCAAAACTGGCTGGTTCTACAGTTGTCTATTGGGGAACCCATGAAACCAATGAAACAGCGCAAAAACTATATCGTCAGGTGGCAGACCGGTCAGGATTTATTCTGTACAAAAAAATCCTGACGCCTTGAGTAAATCAGCAAATAAATAAAAGATATTCATTCATTTACAAGAACGGCGCGGGTAGGCAATATGTCTCTTCCCATTTAGAGAACCCCTATTCGCCCTGCTCTTTTCATGAAACTGATTTTCCTGCTCGTATGTGTACTTGGCCTGGCCTACGGATCAAGATTATTGCAAATCGCCCTTTGGCCAAAAGTACAGGTGCGTGTGGTCAGCAGTAGAGAAGAAGTCACTGGCAAGGATGAGGGCTTCACCACAGGCTGGCTGCATGCCGAGCTGGAATACTGGTATCAGTCACGACAATATCTGGTGCAATGGCGTGGTGACCTCATGCGTCACCGCCCCTTGCCGGATAGCTTATGGATGGTCGTGCCGCCTGCCAGACCTGGGCATCCCCGCTTTCCTGTTCCGGTAATCCGGCCAGTCATCGTGCTGGCCATCAGCCTGATTGGCCTGGCGAGCCAGTTGCCAGGCATCTTCCCTGGTATTTTTTAATCATCATATTTGCCGTTCTGCAGCATAAGTTTCTCTAAATTCTCTGAACTTTAGGGAAATTGAAGCATCTACCATTCTTTCCTCACAACAAGCTTCATAGCCAGGACATACCATGTCACGTACCCTTATTTCTCTTGCTCTTGCCAGCCTGTTTACCAATATGCTGGCAACGCCTGCTTATGCACAAAATGCAAGCACAAGTACTAATAGCACGATCGCTGCCCACAAACTACAATCGGGCATTGATTTGCAATGGATGGATAAAAACGTCAGGCCACAGGATGATTTTTACCAGCACATGTCGGGCAAATGGCTGGCGACTGCAGAAATACCGGCTGACCGTGGCCGCTTTGGTTCATTTGACCAGTTGCGTGAACTGTCAGAGCAAAGGTCTTACGACATCATCCAGGGTCTGGCTGCCAGCAAGCAATTGACGGCTGATTCCAACCAGAAAAAAATTGCTGACCTGTTTAACAGCTTCATGGATGAAGCCCGCGCCAACGCGCTTGATCTCAAACCGCTGCAAAGCCAGTTTGCCCGTATTGATGCCATTACCGATAAATCAAAACTGCCAGCCTTGATGGCAGAACTCAGCAAGCTTGGTGTCAACACGCCTGTTGTGGCGGGCATTAACCAGGATGCGCGTGACTCCAGCCGCTATGCGGTATATCTGAGCCAAAATGGCCTGACCATGCCTGATCCTGATTATTATCTGAAACAGGATGATGCGAAGTGGCAGGGTTTCCGCGACGCTTATCTCAAACATCTGGAAAAAATGCTGGGTATGAGCGGCCAAACCAAGCCGGAACAAGGCGCAGCCGCCGTCATGGCGCTGGAAACCGACATCGCCAAAATACAATGGACCAAGGTAGAAAACCGGAAACCGGTTAAAACCTATAACAAGATGGACCTGAAACAGCTTGAGCAATTAATGCCCGGCTTTGACTGGGGAACTTATTTCAATCAGACAGGCATGGCAGGCAAAATGGATGATGTCATTGTGCGTCAGCCTGATTTTTTCAGTAACCTGGCCAAGGTCATCGCTGACACCCCGCTAGATACATGGAAAACTTATCTTAAATGGCAAACCCTGACTGCCTATGCCCCCTTCCTTAGCCAGCGCTTTGTCGATCAGGATTTTGAATTCACCAGTAAAACTTTGCGCGGTGTCCCGGCCAATCAGGCGCGCTGGAAACGTGGCGTAGGCCGGGTGGAAGAGGCGCTGCCAGAAGCATTGGGGCAATTGTATGTGGAAAAATATTTCCCGCCAGAGAACAAGGCGCGCATGCAAACCATGGTCAGTAATTTGTTGCTGGCCTATAAGCAAAGCATAGAAACCCTGAGCTGGATGAGCCCGGAAACCAAGAAAGAAGCGCTGGCCAAACTGGCCAAATTCAATTCCAAGATAGGCTACCCTGATCAATGGCGCGACTACAGCAAACTGGCCATTGCCAAGGACGATCTGGTCGGCAATATCATACGTGGCCGTGAATATGAATATCAGCGCCAACTGGCAAAACTGGGCAAACCAGTCAGCCGTACTGACTGGGGCATGAGCCCGCAAACCGTGAATGCTTATTACAATGCACGCCAGAATGAAATCGTCTTCCCGGCAGCGATATTGCAGCCACCATTCTTTAATGCGGCAGCCGACGATGCCGTCAATTATGGCGGTATAGGTGCAGTCATAGGACATGAAATCAGCCACGGTTTTGATGACTCTGGCAGCGAATTCGACGGCGATGGCAATTTGCGTGTATGGTGGACCAAGGAAGACAAGGCCAACTTTGGCAAACTGACAGCAGCCATGATTGCACAGTACAGTGCCTATAGCCCTTTACCTGGCTACAAGGTCAACGGTGCGCTGACCCTGGGTGAAAATATTGCTGATAATTCCGGCTTGTCCATCGCTTACAAAGCCTACCAGATCTCACTCGGTGGCAAGCCAGCACCAGTGATTGATGGCTACACTGGCAATCAGCGTGTCTTTATGGGTTGGGCACAAGTCTGGCGTGGTAAATCACGCGATGGCGAAACCATACTGCGAGTGAGTACCGATTCACATTCACCCTCAGAGTTCCGCGGCAATGGCCCCTTGACGAATTTGCCAGAATTTTACTCTGCCTTTGGCGTCAAGGAAGGCGACAAGATGTATGTCGCGCCTGAAAAGCGCATCACCATCTGGTAATTAATATTCAGACAAAGGTGGGCAGAAATGCCCCCTTCTTTATGGAAATAGCCATAAAATAAGATGGACATTTGCCTGAAGGTAATTGTCGGTACAGGCTTTTACAAAAAACGGGCGGAAGCTTATCAGTGTCGCAATGACGATATAGCCCGGTTGTGGCAAAATAGCCGGGATTGAATTTCCATCGATGAAAGCAAATTTATGAGTTTTGTACGCCGTGTCCAGCAAGATAAGTATGATGTCTATGATAAAGAAGACGTGCATGCGCGCTTAAATTTCTTCAAGAATCTGCAAACCATCACGAATGCCATCCATTCGACCAGCAATATCGAGCAAATCATGCTTGATCTGTCGCACGATATCTGCGATCTGTTTGATTGCGAGCGCCTGACACTATATTCGGTCAACTACAAGAAAAATGCCATCGAATCCAAGGTCAAAACTGGTTTGACCTCATTCAAGGATTTTGCCCTGCCTATCTCTGAAAAAAGTGTGGCTGGCTTTGTCGCCATGAGCAAGCAGACAGTCAATATTCTGAATGTGTATGACGAAACTGAACTCAGGAAGCATTCACCAAAGCTGGAATTTTTGCGCCGTGTTGATCAACGCACTGGCTTTCGCACCAAGCACATGCTGGTCGGCCCGCTGATCCATGAACAAAGCAACGAATTGCTGGGTGTGCTGCAACTCATCAATAACCGCAATGATTGCCAGTTCCCGCCACTGCTGGAAGAAGGTTTCAAATACCTGCGCAATACCCTGGCTGTGGCTTTCGCCCAGCGTCTGATGTCACCACAGGTGATTCATACCAAGTTTGATTCACTGATCAAGTCATCGATATTGTCGATACCTGAACTGGGCCTGGCAGCGCGTGCGGCGCGCCGCAAGGGTGTGGACGTGGAAGAAATCCTCATCGATGAATTTGAAGTCAGCCTGACCGATATAGGCAATTCTCTGGCGACATTCTTTGAATGTGAATACCAGCCTTACAAGGCCGACCGTGCCCGCCCGGAGGCCCTGAAAAACTTTAAGCGCGCCTATGTAGAAGATCACCACTGGGTCATCCTCGAAGAGAATGCTGACAGCCTGACCGTCATGACGACTGACCCTGAACGTGTCATGGCTTCACGTATCGTGCATAGCCTCTTTCCTATCGCCAAAATACAATACGTGGTGACGACACAAAGAGAATTCAGGCAAACGGTGGATCAGTTCTTTGGTGATACTGAAGCCGTTGTTGCTGCTACCGAACAAACAGCGCAAGATGCAATTGATACTGTCTCTGCCTCAGAAAAAGCGTTGATCGCACAAGTCAGGGAAACCATACAGGATGCCTTTGCCAAGAGTCATCCCGAATTCCAGATTGATGTGCGCTCACGCGAAGACAAGACTGTCAGCCGCATGCACAAGGACGGATCTGTCCAGCGTATCGCAGGCCAGGTCATTGTTGATTTCCATGTCGATTTTCTGGATACCGGCATGAATACAGCAGCATAAAATACTGCGCATAGTAAAACGCCACGGTCAGAAATGAGCGTGGCGTTTTTTGTTTAAGGAGCAGCTTCAGACAGCTTTTGCAAGTCAGGTCGCTGCCTTGCTATCTGTTGCCACACTTGCCTGGCCTCAGCAAAAGCGCGCTTGCTTTGCAACATGGCTGCATACATGACCCAGTCTTCAACGCCTGCATTGTCTTCTGGCTTCAATTCATTGAGGCTATTGGCTTCTGCCTTGCTGGCCATTTTGAATTCAACCCTGGCGGTGTATGTCTTGCCATCTTTGGTCGAGACATAAGCGACTTGCCAGCGATAAGTTGTACCCTCTTCCAGCTTTATCTTTTCTGGTAATTGCCAGTTATTCTCTTTGGTTTTTTCACTGATGATGAGTTTCTCATCCATGTCAGAAATGCTGATATCAAACTCAGCCGCTTCAGCAGAAATCCAGCTAAAGCCAGGGCGCTGGCCCAGCAACAGGGAATTGTTTTCTGGTGTAACGGCAACGATGCGCGGTGGCACCTGGCGCATGCGTACGGCACCGGCAATGACATTGCTGGTTTCTGCCGCACGCACGAGTTTTTCTGCCATGGGCCGGACTACCGCTTTTTGCCCTTGCAAACTGGTGACGCCGTCTTTTTCTATGCTTACCGTTGCAGGACCTGTCAGCTGATACACGGAGCGTGTTGCATATAAAGACAGCGAAGCCTTGGCACCAGGGTCCAGCGTAATTTGCATTTTTGGTTGCAGGTAAGCCAGCAACTGCAGTTTGGATGTCGCTCCATTGACTTCCATCTTGCCATTGCCCTGCACGTCCAGCACCATGCCCAGTGCAGCGTCAGCACGTGCCAGGCCGCAAGTCAGCACTGCGACGAGACTGACCATGATGGCCAGATAGGCTCTCAATCCATTCATACTTTTTTTCATCATCACACCCATCAATTAAATTGCGGTATTTAAATTTCAGTAACAGCAGATACTGGCTGCCAGCCCCATACGGCAATGGCAGAACGTCCTTTGAGGTTTTTATCACCGAGCGGGGTCAGCATGTCAGCTTCTGCCAGGCTGGCAAGCACGGCCTGCGAACAGACAACAGGATAACCGACATCCTTGCACAAACCCTCTATCCTTGCAGCGGTGTTGACGGTGTCACCTATGGCCGTGTATTCGTGCCGCTCTGCTGAACCGACCTGGCCAATGACTGCATCGCCCGCATGCAGGCCTATACCTATCTGCAATGCAGGCTTACCTTCTGCCGCAAATTCCAGATTCAATGTATCCAATGCAGCCAGCATCGCCTGCGCGGCATTGAAGGCATTTTGTGCTGGGTTGTCGAGTCGCTTGGGTGCGCCAAAAAATGCCATCATGCCATCACCAATAAACTTGTCTATGGTACCGCCATGTTCATGCACAGGCTTGCTCATGACGGCAAAATAGCGATTCAAGAGACTGACCACATCCTCTGCCTGTGCATGTTCACACAAAGTGGTGAAACTACGGATATCTGAAAACAAGACACAAACATGCAAACGCCTGCTTTGTGAAGTCTGGTCTATACGCCCCTCAACTATCTCCTGCATGACAGCAGGACTGACGCGGCCAGAAAAAGCCTTGCTCAGCCTTTGCTTGTCGATGTAATGCTGCCAGGCTTGCCATGCACTGCTGCTGCTCAAGGCCAGCAAGCCAGTCAGAAAAACTGTGGTTGGCGGCACCCATACATCATATTGCATCGCGATGCTGCTAGCTGCGAACAGACCCACAGTCGCCACTGCAAACACCAGCACTTTAATGCGTATGCTGCGACCCAGCCAAAACAGTACAAACAAGGCAGACAAAGCAAACAGACTGAGCGTGCCAGCGTGCTGCAATAAACGCTGATTCAGTATGCTGCGCAATAACTGTGCATGAGCCAGTACACCAGGATTAGGATCATTCACTGGCAACCAGGCTGCCAGTGACACTGGCAAATCTACCAGATCAGTCGCATCCATGGTTGCACCGAGCAAGACGACTTTACCTGCAAAACGTTTTTGTAATTCTGCTGTTTTACCCTGTCCCGCAAGCTTCAAGACTTCTTGTAGCGGGACATATCTGAAGCGCTCACCCAAACGGTAATTGATCAGACCATTCCAGTCTTGCCGTACCCCTGCTGCGGCCGCTATCTCAGTCGCCAGGCCACGCTCACTGCGGTCGGGCTGGCAGTCACGTCCTGGAAAGCGGCGTATGCGCTGGTCGCTATCGCGGCAAAATTCAGCTGAGGCAACAGGCTGGAATTGCTCCCCCTGCATGCCTAACACGGCTGCGTAATCCACCTGGATATCACGGTAATGCGCATGCTTCAAATCCCAGATTTTGGCAGTGACCAGCGGAGTGTTCTGTATGCTGTCGAGCAGACCACTCAGCAATATTTTATGAAAATCAACTGCGTCCTTGCGGGTAGAGATCAGACTGTCAAAGCGCTTTTCAGGCAGGCTTAAATCCATGCCTACTACTTTGGCTCCGGCCTGGTTCATGGCTTTCAGAAAATTGGCCAGATGCTCATGATTCAGGCTCAACGGCTCATCGACTTCATCGAGAAAGGCTTCATCTATTCCCACTACAACAGGGTCTATGGCTATTTTTTGAGGGGAGTATTCACGCGACAATTTGAATTGCAGATCGAGAATTTTATTGTCTATCGCAATGACCGCAGGCAAACGCAGCAAGATCGAGGCCACAACAAGCAGCACCAGCAAACCCAGCACTTGCAGCAAGCGCGGGGTGAAAAAATCCTGCAGGCGTCTGGACTTAGTCATGGCAACTTAGTATCTCAGTAAGCCAGTGGCTGTGGGCAATAAGCCGCCTCTTCCAACCAGACTCAGGGAACTACCGCTACCCAGCCGGCACAAGTCTGCCGCCAGGTCAGCAAAATCATAAGTCTGCGCATTCAAATTCACCAGGCTGGCAGAGAAATCGACTTGCGGGCTACTCAGTCTGACAGCCCCGTTCACGCCATCAGGTGCTGCAGCCTGTATCAAATTCTTGCCACTACCATCAAACTTTTGCGGCGCACCGCCAAGTAGCAATTGATTACCGCTGGCGATGGTGGTATTGACTTGTATGTTCACATTACCACCACTGGCAGCCTTGGCCGCAGTATTTGCCTGGACGAAGCCACTGCGCAGTATCAAGGCTGGTGCACTGATGCTGATGTCACCACCATTACCGGTCTGCATACCTGTCACGGAGGTAGTGATTTGTGAGCGCTCAAGTATCAAAGCGCCTTTACCCTGTACCGTAATTGCACCGCCATTGCCATCAAAAGCACTGGTGTTGATATTACTGTTTTTGGCAAACAAGCGGTGAGCGTAGTTGAGGCGAATATCACTGGCCGCCACATTGCCACTGGCAAAAGCAGTGATCTGCGCTTGCTGTAATGTGATATTTGAGGCATCAATTGCCAGCAGGGTCTTGGCTGGCAATTTGTCGGCGCTGACCTGGGCAGCATTGTTAATTGACACTATGCCCTGATCCATGTTCAGGCTGTCTGTCGCCTTGATATTCACATTGCCGGTATAACCACTGGATGCAGCGCCGGCTTCAGAACTGATGATGGCATTGCTATCTACACGAATTTTACTGGCATTGACATTGACTTCACCCGCCTGGCCTTTGGCATAGGCACTTGATGAAATCAATGCTGCGTTGCTCATTTGCAGTTGACCCGCAGTGACATTCACGGTACCGGCATTGCCGACTGACCTGCTGGTAGATTCATCACCCGCATTGGCGCTGCTGAAGATGCCGGTACTCAAGACCTTGGGATTGCCCGCATCGTCCTTCACGGGATTACTGAGCTTGCCATCGAGGCTGATGTTGGCAGCATTGACCTTCACCGTACCAGCCGAACCAGTGGTATAACTGGTCGTCGCGGACGATATCTGACCACCATCCTTCAATGACAGATTGCCTGCCACACTGACAGCTACATTTCCTGCATTGCCTTGTGCCTGCGTGCCAGCATCACTATAGATGCCGGTCGCCAGACTTTTGCCATCAATATCAAGGCTGGCAGCATCAATGCTGACGCTGCCGCCATTGCCAACAAAATGGGTGGCAGAAGAAATCCTGGCACCGTTTTGTATCTGCAAAGACTGACTGGTCTTGACTGCGATATTGCCCGCATTACCGATGCCTATAGTTTCTGCCAGAATGCCACTGCCGTCACCATCGAGAGCCACAGAGTTGGCAGCCACATTGATAGAACCGCTATTGCCGCGTGTGTAAGTTGTGGTGGATATACGCCCGCCACCAGCCAGTGATAATTTACCGGACAGGCTCACATCAATATCACCACCATTACCACTACGGAAGCTGGCTGCGGTGCGGAAATCGCCAGCGTCACTATAGATGCCCGCTTCCAGTCCCTGACCATCAATGCTCAGGCTATTACCAGCAAACCTGATCTTGCCAGCCTGCCCTGTATCAAATGCCGAGGTTGAAATACCACCTTCAGAAAATATGGAAGTAGCCCCGCTAACATTGACGCTGACATTACCGGCATTGCCAGCAGCGCCAGAAATACTGTTGATGCCGGTAGAGATGCCATTGCCATTGATCAGTAATTCTGCCGCAGTGACCTTGACATCGGCACCCTGCCCAGCAGAATAAGTAGCAGAGGAGATTTGTGCGCTGTTCAATATACTGAGCTTGCCTTTGGCAGTGGCCTCGACATTGCCAGCATTGCCTGTGCCTTTATTGGTGGTGCTGAGCAAACCAGTGTAAGGGCCATTGGCCTCTGCGCCATCCAGCATGATGTCGCCGGCATTCACACGCACATTGCCAGCATTGCCTGAGGTATAGCTTGATGAGGAAATGACGGCACCATTCAGGATATTGAGTTTGCCAGCCACATTGATGTCAAGATTGCCTGCATTGCCATAAGCCTCGTTAGCCTGGCTGAAAATACCTGTCACCTGGCCCTTGCCATCCATGCTGACACTACCTGCATCCAGCTTGATGGAACCGGCATTGCCAGAACTGAACGTAGAAGTCGAAATACGGCCAGCATTGACGATGCTGAGCTGCTGGTTTGCTGCAATAGAGATGTCACCCGATTTTGCGCCGCCGTCATTGGCATTGCTGAAAATACCCGTAGGCTTGCGCGCATCCTGGCCGTCAATCAGAATATCCCCAGCCTGTACTCGCACCTGGGCACCATCGACATTGCCACTCACAGACGCATTGATGCTGCCGCCATTGAGGATACTCAACTTGCCACCCGCTGCAGGCAAATCACCGGCAAAACCAACTTCCAGCTTGCTCTTGCCAACAGCAGCCACACGCACTGCCGCGCCGGGTGCAAGCAAGCTGGCGTCATTGACTGTGATATCGCCAGCGGCCAGGGTCAGCGCTTGTTGCGGACGGACATTGACTGCCGCGCCATTCCTGAATTCGAGAGTGGCAGAATTATTACCCAAAAATCCAAAAGCCTCAGGCGCGGCAGCAGACAGGGTGCTGGCTTTTGCCGTATCGACATAAAAATTTCCATCTGCAAATTTCACATAATCTGCTGTACTGATATGCAAACCTGCGGGTACATCGATGGCAGCACCTGCACCAATAATCACACCAGCAGGATTGATGAAATAAAAATGCGGCTGGTTACCCGCAGATGCACTGAGTTTCAACAAACCATTGATATTCGAGGCTGCACCGCCAGTGACGCGGGCTATAACATTTTGCAAAGCCGTCGTCGTAGTGAAAGTGGCAGACTCGCCATTTTCTATACTGAAGTTTTTAAAGCTGTGAAATAAATTGCCTCCCTTGGTCGATCCCAGGCTTTGTGGTACAACAAAATTGCCACTGAGGTTTTGTACGGCACCAACTGTGCCGTCAGTCGTAGCACCAGCGTAAACAAATGCAGGCACACTCCCAAAAGCCAAGGACAGGCTTAATCTGAGCAAGCCCATCTTATGTAATTGCCTAGTCTTCATAACCAGCTCCCGACCATGATGAATGGTGCCCAATAAAATGGATGACTGAACTGATTATTCTTCATCAATTCCAATTGTGCCTTTTGCAAAGCCTGCGCCTTGCTAGTGGCAGGTTCTGCCAAGCGGCGGTAAAACTGCCCCATCAGCAAAGTTGCCGCATCATCTGATACTGGCCACAATGAACCCAAGGCACTCCTGGCCCTGGCTTTGAGAGCCGCACCACTCAGGCCCAGTGGTGCCCTGTCATCACCCTCAGCGGTTTCACAAGCAGACAAAGTCAACAATTCCAGCTCCTGATTTTTCATGCTGCCTGCCAGTAAAAACCCTTGCAGATTATCCATGGTGATCAAGTCATCATGCGCCATGACAAAGGTACTGTCGGCAGTGCCGCCAAATACACCGTGTGAAGCAATGTGCACAATCTGGTAATCCCCTGTTTTGACTTTTTGACTGAATGCAGCGACGGTAAATTTCGCATTCAACAGAGTCTGGCTGCTGGTCAGTTTTTCCAGCGTACGGATTTCTTCATCGACGCCAGCGAGCGCCAGCATTTGCTGTAATTGCTGATGCTGTGCTGGCTTGTTCAAGATAGCGGCTTCGCCTGCTTTGGGAATATTACGCAGGCTGCGCGTCAACACAGCCCTGGCAACTTGCCTGCCATTTGCAGTCGTTTGTGGATTCGCTGCCAGCAATTGCTCGACCATGGCACCGGGCAGTTTATCAAGCACTGCACCTGGTTCACTCATGCCTGCCAGCAGTGTTTTGTATGCTACCCCATCGCGACGGCGTACACTGGTGTTGGTCAGGCTCAGGGCCGGCACCACGGCGATCGCATATTTTTCTATGGCAAATTGCTGACCATCATGCAAGGCCGCAAAAGGTAAAAGGCGCAATACGCCATCTGGAACAATGACAAGCGTGCTTATACCTTGTTGTGCGAGTTCAGCATCTACTGGTGCCAGCAAAGCCTGATACAGCCGTTTTGCCTGAGGCTTGAAAGAGAGATTGTCTTTCAATATATTGCCGAAATCCAGCACGTCGGCGCGCATCTTTGCGGCAGACATAGTAATACTATGGCTATACATGCCCTTACTTGTTTCCAGCAAAAGCTCAAGCCTGTCGGACAAGATGATGGGATAGAGTATCGCGGTATCATCAGCGATCACATCATTCTTGCCAGCCTTACGATTGGCCCTGGCAGTATCAACAGCACAGCGGTCACCCAGGTAGTCTTGCAATTCTGTTTGCTTCAGCAATTCCAGCACATCGCGGGCGCGACGCAATTGTGCATTTTTTTGTACATCATCCAGTTGCGCGGATGTCTGCAATAGCAAATCTGCCAGCCCCAGATACACAGGCTCCAGGGTTTCACGGAACGAAGAACGACCATCCTGATATTCGACCGGTATGTCAGTACGTATCGCCTCTATGTGCTCGAGAGCTCTTTGATAGGCGGCGATTGCCTCAGTATTTTTTGCTTGCGCCCGCAAGATACGGCCATGACGCCATTCGACATTGATGAGCAAGTCATGCGCTTCCTGGCCCTGTGAAGCCAATAATGCCTGGTCAGTCAAGGCCAGGGCATCATCGTAACGATGTGCATCTTCATAGAGCTCGGCGAGCTGGTCCAGCGTCTCAAGTTGTAATCTGGCCTGGCCCAGTTTTGTCGCGACTTTGCGTGCGTGATCGAATGCCTGGAAAGCCAGGCTTTGCCCTTCCGCCCCCAAAGCCCTGGCTTGCACGCCAAGATTCAGGCTATAGCGAGCAGCTTGTGGCTGTTCTCCTGCTTGTATCAGTCGCTGCCACAATGCCTGCAGGTTTTTCAGCTTGGCTGCCGGAGTCAGATTTTTTAACTCCAGTTTTTGCCTGTTCAGTCCGACGCTGATTGCGATTGCGGCATCCGATGGAGCCAATTGCAGCGCCGTATCGTAGTAGTAACGCGCCTGCTCTGCATGCCCCTGTTGCTGCTGCCAGTTGCCAACATCAATCGCATAGCCAGCCTTGTCCAGTTTATTGCTGGCGTGATCAAAGGCAAATACCAGGTAGGGTTCTGCCTTGGCTGCCTGGTGCGTCTGTATATAAGTCTGCGCCAGAGCAGATGCTGCCTTGACTTTATCTGCAGTCTGATCAGCCCTGGCATAAGCAGTTTGCAAGACAGACAATGCCTGGGTATAACTGCCGCTGGCACATTCACGCACGCCCTGATCCTGCGCGGCATCGTTTGCAGATGCGAGCAAGTGAACCGACATTGCCAGTACACTGGCAATCAACATACATCTGGCTGGTGAGGCAAATTTCTTACGCATATGCCGCACTCTCAAAATAAATGGTAAGACAATTGGGCATGCACGCCATGGTCTTGCAAGTTGCCACTGCTCTGCCCCGGCAGAGTGATGAGCTTCCTGGCCATGAACAAGTCGGCTGCCCAGTTTTGCCATTGCCAGTTCATGCCCACACCTATCGAGGCTAGTCTTTGTGCAGCCTCGCCTTGGTTGCTGGCTGTTGCCAGATCAGTAAAGGCAATAAGCTTGAATTTGTGCCCGGCTTCCAGCCAGACTGGCAAGGGGTAATGGTATTCTGCATTCAGCAACCACGCACGGTCTCGTACTACAGCGTTTTCTCTGTAACCGCGAACGGTAGCGACGCCACCCAGCGAGAATCTTTCCATAGGCAACAAGCGGTCTGGCGTTTGCTGGACAGAAGCGCGCAAAATTATTTGATCACCGGCTTTGCCGAGGTTTTTGACATACTGCAGCTGCCCTGTCCAGATGCGGTAATGCTGATCAGGTACCTGCAAGCTGGTATCACTACTGTCTATATTATTGCGGCCAAAAGCAAACACACTGCGCAAGGCCAGGGCCTGGGTTTCCCAGCGTTCTGTCCACTCCTGGGAAAAGCGTATTACTTTGGTTTTTGAATAACCGTCAGGCTCACCAGGTGTGAAGGAAAACGCTTCGCCCAATAAACTGGTCTGGCTATCGCGCTGGCTATAGCTGAAGCCGAGTTCGATTTTTCTTTGCAGGCTATTCGATAAAGTCTGGCTCATACCAATTTCATAACCCGAGCTACGGCTCTTGATATCGATCGCTGCCATGGATTCACCGACAACAGAAGAGCTGCCTTTATCAAGACCCAGCTTGAATGCAGTGCCACGGCTATTCACTGGCATGGTCCAGCCAAGATGCACAGGGTCGGCACCTTCGCTATGGGCGACACTGGCTTCCAGATAATCGCCATAGCCACTCAGATTGCGCACCCAGCCTGACATGCCCAAAACTTCTGATCCTATTGAGGGCGCACGGTAGTTATTGGCATAGAGATTCAGGCCATAGGCTTTGGCACGAACAACATCGATGTCCAGTATGGCAGTACCCGGCTTGTCACCGGGGATGATGCGGCTATTGATTTTTTCAAACAAAGGGTCAGTCAGCAAGAGCTGGAAACGCTGCTGCAAGACTGGCATATTGAATACTTCGTCATCCCTGAGCAGGCGCTGCTGCAAATACGCAGGCCGCAGTCTTTCTTCCCCCTTTACCCGCACTTCCGAAATGCGCCCTTCTATCAAGCGTATGCTGACTATGCCTGATGGAAAAGGCTCGCTACCCTCTGCCACGATCAGAACGGCACCAGAATTGAGGTAACCACGTTCTGCATACAGGCGTGAAATACGGGTGCGCAATTCTTCCAGATCAGCATAAGTGGTGCGCTTGCCGAGATAAGCTGCCGACATTGCTTGCAATTCTGTACTGCTGATAACGGCATTGCCACTGAACTGAAACTCCCTGACCAGCACACCTCTGGCTATCGTTTGTACAGGAGGTAAATCATTGGCGAAAACGACATCTGGATTCAAGCACGCCAACACAATACAGGCCGCGATCCGTGAAGTACCTGACACTGCAGGTCTTGCAAAAATAGAATTCCACATCGTTATTGACCGCCAGTACTGAGAAATCGATATGCGGTCATAGTATGTAGAATTGCTTGCATGAGATGGTTATAAAATAAACAGGGAAATAGTGCCACAGTACAGACAAACAGCGCAGACCCGGCATGATAAGTCTATTGCCAAATCATTACAACGATACCAAGGTATGGCTTACATTTGGACACATCTGAAACAGGCAGACAAGGCTTTGCAGCAAGCTTAAATAATTGCTCACGACTTGACTAATCAAATACTCATAAAATTGGCATGGTAAAAAGACCGTGGCAGCACAGTATCTTGCAGGAAATTGTACCGGTACACATTGCCTGCCATGCTCTAAGATGAACTCACAGTAGATTCAGGAGTAGAAAAAATGCAAATATCCGGTTCCCGCCCCATGCAAAAATATCAGGGGAGTTGCCACTGTGGTGCGGTGCACTTTGAAATAGAGACGGATTTTCCTGAGCTGACGATGTGCGACTGCTCAATATGCCGCCGAAAAAATGCCTTGATGGTCAAGGTACATGAAAGCAAATTCACGCTGCTGGCGGGTGCAGAGTCATTGAGTGAATACCAGTTCCACAGCAATACAGCCCATCATTATTTTTGCAAGACTTGCGGTATTTATCCTTTTCACCGCAAACGCGTGACACCAGATAATTTTGGTATCAACGTCTATTGCCTTGACGACTTCGACCCTGAAGGCATTCCTGTGCGCCAGGCGGTTGGTGCCCGGATGCCATAAGGCGATAAATCTTTTACACTAAACAGGAAACCAGCCATGCAAACCCAAACCCTGCTCGCCTTCACTGCCATCGCCAGCCTGGCGATACTCAGCCCTGGCCCAGCCACCTTGCTGTCTTTAAAGAACGGTGCGAGTTATGGCACGCGCGCTGTCATGTGGTCAGCCTTTGGCAATGTATGCGGCATCTTTTGCCTTTCTACTACCGCATTTCTAGGCCTGGGCGCCTTGCTGAATTCGTCAGCCATGCTGTTTGCCGCCGTCAAGATCATAGGTGCGCTTTACCTGTTCTATATCGGTGCCAAGCAATTATTTGGAAAAAGCAGCGCATTGACGCATGATGCGCAGAACGGTCAGGCTGATAGCAGGCCTCGTCCGCGCAAATTATTTTCTGAAGCTTTTTTGACAGCAGCTACCAACCCAAAAGCTCTGATGTTTTTTACAGCGCTGTTCCCGCATTTCATTACACCGGGTGAAGCTTTGGCACCGCAGTTTTTTGCATTGATGGCAATCTTCATGGGCCTGTCTTACCTGACTCACCTGATGTATGCGCAACTGGCCGCACGTGCCATGCATGTACTGGTCAAGCCGCGTTTTGTGAAATGGATTAACCGCGTGGTCGGTGCGGCCTTCATTACCTTCGGGACGATGTTGCTCAGTTTGCGCAGGCAAACTGCCTGAAGGTCTGAGGGTCTGAGAATTCAAACAGATAAAATCTTTTCCATGAAGACGCTCAAAGGGTCTTCTTCATATTGACCAAAAGCAGCCCGTTCGGCATAGCCGAGGCGAAAATACAGGCCCAGCGCCTCGGGCTGCCTGATACCGGTTTCCAATCGGACTACATGTATATCCTGATCCAGCAAATGATCTTCCAGTGCACGCATGATGTGCTTGGACAAACCTCTTCCTCGAAATTCATCAGGTACAAACACGCGCTTGATTTCACCGTAGCTTAACTGCTCATCGTCATCAAACAGGATAGTGACAGCACCACAGGCAGCCAGTTGTCCGTCCATGTGACATCCGAGAAAAATCACATTATCTTGCAGCAATGCGTCCACGCTGAGCATGTGATTACTCTCGGCTGGATATAGTGCAGCCATGTAAGCATCAGACATGGCAATCAGGCTCCCCGCAGCCTCTGAAGCCGGATCTAATTTCTCTATCTTCATATCAATGGACTTTTTCCTGCATGTTGAAACTGATCATCTTTTTGAGTTCTGGCACGCAAGAGCCACAATTCGTGCCGCATTTGAGTTTGCTTTGTAAACCAGTCAGGATATCGGCAGGTAAACCATCCATATCTGCAAGTGTCTTATTGATTTCAGTATCAGTCACATTCAGGCAACTGCAAATCACTTTTCCACGTGCGGCAAAACCCTGCGGCGCCGTTGTGCTTGGCATCAGCAGGAGACGGCCCAGTCTGGCGACTGGTTCCTGCGCCTGCAGGAAGTCCTTGAGCCAACTCTCGGCAGACACATCACCCGCCAGCGCCACAGCAGCCAGACCACCTTCTTTTACCAGAATATGGCGCGAAACACTGCGGCGCTTGTCGTCATAGCGCAAGACGTCCGCGCCCACTATGCCAAAAATGTGCTCGATTTTTTCCAGGACTTCAGTTGCCACCGCTTCTTCATTCGCAGCACGGAAGATCACACCCACCTTGTCGCGACCAAATGGTGTGCAGGATGCATAGGCAAACTCGCGCATATAAGGGCGCAAGGCAGCTTGTACGCTGTAGGCTTCTTCGCTATCCAGCCATGCGAATACAACGAAGCGCCAGGGCAATTCTGCTTTCAAAATCTTGACGGCAGCAGCTTTCAGTTCCGGTTGCTTGGAAATGGGGTCGATTGCCGGTGAAGTCAGGGCATTCACACCATAGCTGGCATTTTGTGCATGGCCACGGCCCGAGACATATTCCTCCCCCCAGTGCATCGCGATGAAAACCTGGCCCGCACGCTGCTCATCACTTTCAACTACAGGCAAAATGACAGTACCGCGACGGCTGCTGACATGCACCAGATCTCCCGCTTTCAGAAAGCGTCTTTGCATATCAGTCGCCTCCATGCAAAGGCCAGGTTCTGCCACGTGGGCAAACAACTGCGCCACAGTACCGGTACGGCTCATGCCGTGCCATTGATCACGCAAGCGACCGGTATTCAAGGAAAATGGATAGCGTGCATCAACTGCGTCTTTGACTGGCTGATACACGGTGTTGACGAAACGTGCGCGACCATTTGGTGTAGGGAAGATACCGTCTTCATACAAACGCTGTTTGCCAGCGCTGGCGCCAGCCGGATAAGGCCATTGCTGTGGCCCCTGCTGCTCGAGTATGGCGTATGACAAGCCGGTGATATCAAGGTCACGGCCACGAGTACTGTCGCGGTGCTCGTTCCAGACTTGTTCGTCGCTGTCGTACTTGAAGTTTGCTGGTGACTTGCCCAGCAAAGGGGCAAGTGCTTGCGCAAACTGGCTGGCGATTTGCCAGTCGTGTTTTGCTTCACCAGGTGCGGGTATGACGGCGCGCACGCGGGATATGCGGCGTTCTGAATTGGTGACGGTACCCGTCTTTTCGGCCCAGGTGCTGGCGGGTAAAAGTATGTCGGCATACGGCACGGTGGCGGTGCTGGCATAGGCTTCCTGCACGATCACCAGCTCGGCTTTTTGCAGGGCTTCGCGTATCAGGTTTTGCTCTGGCATGGATTGCGCGGGATTGGTGCAGACTATCCAGATGATCTTGATCTCCCCCTGCCGGACTGCTTCAAACATTTCTACTGCAGTTTTACCCGGTGTAGCGGGCACGTCGTCTACCCCCCAGTAGGCGGCAATTTCTGCGCGATGTTCAGCATTGGCAAGGTCGCGGTGACCCGACATCAAGTTGGCCATGCCGCCAACTTCACGCCCGCCCATGGCATTGGGCTGTCCAGTCAAGGAGAACGGCCCGGCACCTGGTTTGCCAATTTGATGGGTAGCCAGATGCAGATTGATGAGGGCAGCATTTTTTGCAGTACCGGCAGATGATTGATTCAGCCCCTGGCAATACAGCGACAGGCTAGCTTTGGATTGTCCAAAGCAGCGTGCTGCCTGCACCAAGTCAGCCTCCTTGATGCCGCAGGTCTTGGCGACAGCTGCTGGCGTGTAGTCACGCACGGTTTGCTTGAGTTCGGCAAAGCCCTCGGTATGTTCCTGGATATACGCCAGATCGATTAAATCTTCCCACAGGCACAGATGCAACATGCCGTTGAACAGGGCAACATCGGTACCTGGCAAGATAGGCAGGAACAAATCCGCTTCACGCGCAGTATCGGTACGACGTGGATCAGCAACAATCACTTTCAGGTTGGGATTTTTTTCCCTGGCCTGTTCCAGGCGGCGATATAAAATCGGATGTGCATAAGCCGTGTTGGAACCGACAATAAAAATGACTTCTGCGAGGTCTATGTCTTCATAGCAGGCAGGCGGTGCATCGGCACCCAGGGTCTGCTTGTAACCAGCAACCGCGCTTGACATGCACAGGCGTGAGTTGCTGTCTATATTATTGGTGCCTATCAAGCCCTTGGCGAGTTTGTTGAAGACATAATAGTCTTCCGTCAGCAACTGACCAGAAATATAAAATGCCACACTGTCAGGGCCATGCGTCTTGATGGTGTCAGCAAACTTGCCCGCCATACTGGCAATGACGGTATCCCAGTCACTGCGTTGACGTAACTCTTCACGCATTAGCGGATCACGCATTTCAGGATATAGCGCCCTGACCTGTTGCTGTATTTTTGCATCTGCAGACAGATGCAAAGTGCTGCCCTTGCTGCACAGGCGGCCAAAATTGGCGGGATGATCAGTATCACCGCGCACGCCAGTTACCTGCCCGCCTTCGCTTTCTATCACTACACCGCAACCAACGCCGCAATAACAACAGGTAGATTTGGTTTCAGTCATACATGCCTTTAAGTGCACGCTGCATCACATACTATGCATAGTATGTGATGCAGCGCATTTTTTCTATGCCTCTATTGCGAGTGTACGTAACTCATTTGCGTCCAGATAAACCTGGTCCGCATCCACCTTCAGGCTGAACTTCTGGGTACAGCCCTCATCCGGAGAAATCGCGCAACCTGTGGGCAATTCTATGTTCCAGTTATGCAAGGGGCAGGCTACTCTTTCGCCAAAGACTATACCTTGTGACAAAGGACCGCCTTTGTGCGGGCATTTATCCAGCAGAGCAAAGACCTTGTTTTCTGTATTCCTGAAGATGGCGACATCCGGCTTGGCCGCACGTGCAACCACGCGCGCACCCAGTACGGGGATATCTTCTACACGACAAATAACTTGCCATTCCTGACTCATGTTTTTTCCTCTCAAAAAATGGCGTTATGCTGGCAAGCGTTCAAACTGACGCGTATCGACCTGAGCTTTTTCTGGTTCATGCCATGGATCAGATTCACCTTCCAGTGCAAACAGCAAACGTTGATACAAGTCTTTGCGGCGCTCGTGGTCTTCCAATATGATTTTCTTCACATAATCAAGGCCGACACGGGCAAGGTAATGTACGGTACGTTCCAGGTACCAACCTTCTTCACGGTATAACTGCAAGAAGGCGCCGGTATATTCCATGACTTCTTCATGGGTTTTCAGCTTGACCAGGAATTGCGCGACTTCGGTTTTGATACCGCCATTGCCACCGACATAAATTTCCCAACCAGAATCAACGCCGATGACACCAACGTCCTTGATACCAGCCTCGGCACAATTACGCGGGCAACCTGACACAGCCAGCTTGACCTTGTGTGGCGAATACATGCGTGCCAGTTCACGCTCCAGTTGCTGCCCCATGAGGGTGGAGTTTTGCGTACCGAAACGGCACCATTCACTACCCACGCAAGTTTTTACGGTACGCAGACCCTTCGCATAAGCCAGGCCAGATGGCATGCCCAGGTCTTGCCATACGGCGCGCAAATCTTCTTTCTTCACACCCAGCAAGTCAATGCGCTGACCACCGGTGACCTTGACTGTTGGTATCTTGAATTTATCAACGACGTCAGCAATCCTGCGCAATTCACTGGCATTTGTTTCACCACCCCACATACGCGGGATGACGGAGTAAGTGCCGTCCTTCTGGATATTCGCATGCGAACGCTCATTGATGAAGCGTGATTGCGGATCATCCTTCGCTTCACGTGGCCATGTAGAAATCAAATAGTAGTTGATGGCCGGGCGGCAGCTGGAGCAACCGTTAGGTGTGCGCCATTCCATGAATTCCTGCACACCAGATACCGTCAATAGCTTGTTGGCCTTGATCGCATCGCGCACTTGCTGATGGCTATGATCAGTACAAGCACACATGGGTTTGACTTTAGAAGCAGTCGAATAATCACCACCGGCAGTGAACATGATGATCTGCTCTACCAACCCGGTACATGAACCGCAGGATGCCGATGCCTTGGTATGCTTGCGCACATCGTCGAGTGTGAACAGGCCTTTTTCCTTGATGGCCTTGACGATAGTGCCCTTGCAGACACCGTTACAGCCACAGACCTCGGCCTCATCCGGCATGGCAGTTGCCTTGGTGTGTCCTTCATGACCAACGTCACCGGTATTCGATTCGCCGAACATCAATGAGTCACGGATTTCTGAAATATTCTTGCCTTCGCGCAGCAGTTTGAAATACCAGCTGCCATCTACGGTATCGCCATATAAACAAGCACCAATCAGCTTGTCATCCTTGACCACGAGCTTCTTGTAAACACCACCTATGGGGTCAGACAAAATAATCTCTTCAGTATCTTTGCCCCCCATGAATTCACCGGCAGAAAACAGGTCTATGCCTGTCACTTTCAGCTTGGTAGATGTGACTGAACCCTGGTACCGGCCTATGCCAAAATTGGCCAGGTGATTGGCGCAGACCTTGGCCATTTCGAACAAAGGGGCAACCAGGCCATACACTGTGCCGCGATGATTGACGCATTCGCCAACAGAGTAAATGCGCGGGTCATAAGTCTGCATGGTGTCATTGACGATGATGCCGCGATTGCAGTACAACCCGGCAGATTCTGCCAGCGCAGTATTGGGGCGTATGCCAACTGCCATGACGATCAGTTGCGCAGGGATTTCCAGGCCGTCGGTAAAGCGTATGGCCTTGACGTGACCAGCGTCGTCACCGATGATGGCTTCAGTATTTTTTTCGAGCAGGAAGTTCAGGCCACGGTCTTCCAGAGATTTTTGCAGCATCTTGCCAGCAACAGGATCAAGCTGGCGTTCCATGAGCCAGCCTGGCAAATGCACGACAGACACGCTCATGCCGCGCATTTTCAAGCCATTGGCGGCTTCCAGGCCCAGCAGGCCTCCACCGATAACGACAGCATGCGTATGCTTTTCTGCCGCCTCTATCATGGTATTGGTGTCGTAGATGTCGCGGTAGGCAATCACGCCCTTGAGATCCTTGCCGGGAACCGGCAACATGAAAGGTGTAGAGCCAGTCGCCAGCAGCAGACGGTCGTATTCAGTCTGAGTGCCATCTTCGGCGATCACCAGACGGCGTGCCCTGTCTATCTTAACGATTTTTTTGCCCAGGTGCAGGGTGATATTATTTTCTTCATACCAATCCACATCATTGAGCATGATGTCTTTGATGGTTTGCTCGCCTGCCAATACAGGTGATAGCAGGATACGGTTGTAATTGGCATAAGGTTCTGCACCAAATACGGTAATGTCATACAGGTCGGGGGCGATCTTGATTAATTCTTCCAGGGTACGCACACCTGCCATACCATTCCCTACCATCACTAGCTTAAGTTTCTTCATGGCTGCTCCTTTGCTTGTCTCCCCAGACTCTAAGCAAGAGCAATGCCAGTTCGTTTTTATCAGAGGGAAAGCCAGGCTGTTTTTATAAGCCTGCACCAATTTAACTGCGCATTAATATGGTTTTCACCAAGAAAAACGGAGGATTCCTCGGTTGGCAGCAAAAGCAATGCCACTTCTTGAAGCATGCACCAAAAATCCTCGCGGCACTCATACAAAACTCAGCCATTCTGGTGCATTGCACCATTTAATTCAGAGCGCGCACAGTTTTTGCGCAGAAAGTTTTGTTTTTAATCATGGAATACGCGAATCACCTGCACATTTTGATGGCACGTCCCTTGCAAGTGGCATGCATGTTCACTATTGGAGCGATCATGCAAAAAACTTCCTTCTGGAAAGCCGGGCACACACCCACCTTATTGGCATCCTTCTTTTATTTCGACCTGAGTTTTATGGTCTGGGTATTGTTGGGGCCACTCGCCATCCAGATTTCCAAGGACCTGGGCCTGACTGCAGCACAAAAAGGCCTGGTCGTCGCCACCCCCTTATTGGCTGGTGCCTTGCTACGCATCGTCATGGGCGTGCTGGTCGATCATTTAAAACCCAAGAAAGCAGGATTGATAGGCCAGATCGTCGTGCTGATAGGCTTGTGCTGGGCATGGCTGGGTAATTTGCACACTTATGAACAACTACTGTTCCTCGGCGTGATCCTGGGCGTCGCAGGTTCTGCCTTTGCCGTGGCATTGCCGCTGGCATCGCGCTGGTATCCGCCTGAACATCAGGGCACTGCCTTGGGGATAGCGGGTGCAGGCAATTCTGGCACTGCCTTTGCCGCCTTGTTTGCACCAGCACTTGCCATCGCCTTTGGCTGGCAAAACGTGTTTGGCCTGGCACTGATACCCTTATTCATCGCTTTGGCGGTTTACCTGATTTTCGCCAAGGATGCACCGGGCGACGCGCCTAGCAAATCCCTGACTGAATACCTGGCCGTACTGAAAGACAAAGACGCGTGGTGGTTCATGTTCTTTTACAGCGTCACCTTTGGTGGCTTCTCTGGCCTGGCATCTTCCCTGACGATTTATTTCAATACGCAATATGGTTTAACGCCAATCACAGCCGGTTACTTCACTGCTGCCTGCGTGTTTGCCGGTTCTCTGGTGCGCCCTATGGGTGGCCGTATTGCTGACCGCATAGGTGGCATCAAAACCCTGTCTGTCATGTACACCGTTGCTTCTGCCTTCCTGTTCATTGCGTCCATCGGTTTGCAATCTGCTACCGCTGCGGTATGTATATTCGTGGTTGCCATGCTGGCTCTGGGTACGGGGAATGGTGCAGTATTCCAGCTGGTTCCTCAGCGCTTTCGTAAAGAGATGGGTGTCATGACTGGCCTGGTAGGCATGGCTGGTGGCATAGGCGGTTTTTATCTGGCGGCCAGCATGGGTTATTCACGGCAGATCACCGGCAGTTATCAAATAGGCTTGTCGATTTTCGCCAGCCTCGCCATCATCGCCTTGCTGGGTTTATCATTGGTCAAGAAACGCTGGCGCACGACCTGGGGCTCTGCCGCCATGACTACTGCAAAAATCTGAATACACAAAATACACAAACATGCCACTGACAGTCAGCACAGGACATCACAGCGTCGCTGGCATACGCCCGCGTAATGAAGACTTTGTCGGCATGGTCACGCCAGGCGAACCCGAGCTGTCCTGCAAGGGAATGGTATTGGCAGTAGCCGACGGCGTCTCTGGCAATGAAGGCGGGCGCGAAGCGGCTGAATATGTAGTACGTGGCCTGCTGACCGATTACTATGCCACGCCTGACACCTGGGAAGTAACAACAGCACTCGACAAGGTGCTGGTCGCCATGAATAGCTGGGTGCAGCAGCAAGGCTCAGTCCGCCGTGAGCTGGCAGGCATGGCCACCACCATGACCTCACTGGTCTTGCGCGGACGCATGTATTACAGCGCCCATGTAGGCGATACCCGCTGTTACCTGTTGCGTGACGGTGCCTTGCAAAAACTCACCCAGGACCATGTCTGGGACAGACCGGAGATGCAGCATGTGCTGACCCGCGCCATAGGCCTCGATAATCACCTCGTCATCGATCATGGCATGGGTGAGTTGCGTGTCAATGATGTCTTTTTGCTGGCTTGTGATGGCATCTGGGCCAGTCTCACAGAATATGATCTGACAGATTTTTTGAAGCAAGTCAGCACAGGCAAGCTGAGCAGTGAGGCTGCCTGCGAATCTTTATGCGCAGCCGCACTGAAAGCGGGGTCGCAAGACAACTGCAGTGCCGTGATTGCACGTATAGACAGCTTGCCAGAAGGTGAGTTGCGCGATGCCATCAGCGAGTTGCACGCCCTGCCTGTACCACCACGCATGAAGCCCGGCCAAACCCTTGATGGCTATGCGATAGAAGAAGTCATGCATACCTCGCTGACGACGATACTGTACCGCGTCAGCGATACCACTCATCACCGCCAACTGGTGTTAAAAACCCTGCATCCCGACAAGGCCAATGATGCACAGGAGCGCTCAGCCTTTGCGCATGAAGCATGGCTGGCCAAGCGCGTGGTAGCGCGCTTCTTTCCCCAGGTGATCACGCCCGATCAAAGAAACTACCTGTACTATCTCTCAACCTGGCATGCTGGTGCATCCCTGCAACAAAGGCTGGAAGCCGGGCAGCATTTCACGATACCAGAAGCAGTCGCTTATGGTGGCAAGCTGGTACGCGCCATCGGTGCGCTGCACAGGCGCAGCATCTTGCACAGGGATATCAAGCCCGCCAATGTCCATCTGGGGGACGATGACGAAATCCGCATTCTTGACCTTGGTGTCGCGCAATCCGGCTTTGACAGCCAGGATGGCCAGGGCAATGCCAGCCACAGCATGGCAGGCACGCCTTCATTTTTAGCGCCGGAACAGTTCCAGGGCGCAGCACCATCCCGCGCCACTGATCTGTATGCCACTGGCGTCACACTTTACTATTTGCTGACACGCCACTACCCCTATGGCGAAATCGAACCTTTCCAGCGCCCCAAGTTTGCTGAGCCTGCGTCGCCGGGGCGCTACCGTCCCGACTTGCCACACTGGCTTGAAAATGTCTTGCTCAAAGCCGTGGCACGTGACGAAGCTGAACGCTTTGAAACTGCAGAAGAATTTTTACTGGCACTGGAACGCGGTGCCGCCCATCCCCTGCCCGCCCCGCAAGCCAAACCCCTGGCACAACGCGACCCGCTGGCCACCTGGCGCATGCTGGCAGTATTGTCCATCGTCGCCAATGTGCTGATGTTGTATATACTGATCGCCCGTTGATCCCTGCACAATAGTATTGCCCTCGCTGTTAATAGTGCATTAACATAAGCCTGTAGTAGCAGGCGCTTGTGTGCCGGCAACTTTTTACCAGACTAAGACTCAAGACTATATTGCGGCCATATTTATGTCGAACAGCTTTCATCGCCTGATCCAGCTCCTGCGCTTGCGCCGTATAGGCATGCGGCTGGCATTGAGCTATGCTTTGCTGCTAATACTGTTCAGTATCGTCTTGCTGTTGCCAATTTCACAAATTCGCAATATGACTGCGCGCAATGATCAATTTGCCCGCAAAGAGGTGCAAAGTCTCTTGTATGTGCAAGAACTCAGTGTAGCGACAGAAAACGTCGGCAGAGCATTATTGCAATTCCTGACAGTTCCTTATGAACAACGGGTACCTGAATACAGTATTGTTGATGAAAAAAATCGCCGCATAGACCAGCTCATCAGCGATCTTGAGGCCAGCCTCAGTGACGACGAGCAATTAAACAGCCTCAAACTACTCAAGCAAAAGCGCGCAATCTATCAGCAGCATTATCTTGATACTGTCAATCAGCTCGAAGATGAAGGGCAGGATGCTGCCAAAAACAGCTTTAGTACGCGTGTCAAACCGGCGCTCGATGCGTTGTTGGAACAGTCCAAAACATTCCTCAAGCGGGAGCAGGAATTAATCCTGGCCCATCAGGCAGAAGCGCAAATGGAACTGGAAAAGACCGGCACCATGGTCGCCATGCTGTCTGTCTTTGGTGTCATTCTCGCAGCATTGCTGGCCTGGCTGACCACCCGCAGCGTAGTCCGGCCATTGGCAAGGCTGGAAACCAGCGCCCTGCAAATTGCCAAAGGTGATTATCAGACCCGTTTTATTCCCAGCAAGACAGAAGAAGTCGCACGTGTGGGCGAAGCCCTCAATACCATGGCAGAGGCCATAAGCATACGCGAACAAACTGTCGAACGACTGGCTTACTACGACAGCCTGACCGGCCTGCCCAACCGCACCCTGTTGCTCAAGACTCATGAAGGCCAGGGCTTGCCACATCAAGGCTTTATCCTGATGGACCTGGCACGGCTGAAGGTCATCAATGAAACCCTGGGTTTTGATACTGGCGACACTGTCATCTCAGATGTAGCCTTGCGGCTTAAAACCGTCATCAGCAAGAACACTGCAAGCCAAACACCCTGGCTGGCAAGACTGGCTGGCGGTGCATTTGCAATACTCTGCCATGATGTTTCCAAAGCCGCGCTAGAAGACCTGCATCAGCGCATAGATGCAGCCATGGATGAGCCGGTCAGATGCGGCCAGCATTCTGTCGATGTCAGTCTGGTATATGGCTTTGCCATCACTGCAACCACACCGTTGCCCTTGATGACGCTGATACGCAATGCCGAGGTTGCCCTGTATGCCGCCAAACGCAGCGCCAACTCATCCGCCTGGTATACCGATGCGCAGGAGGCATCACGCCTGACCCACCTGAGCCTCTTGTCTGACTTGCGCTCTGCCGTCAGAGGCTCAGAATTGCAAATGTGGTTGCAACCCAAGCTCTACCTGGTAACAGGCAAGGCTTATGGTTTTGAAGCACTGGTGCGCTGGCAACATCCTGTACGTGGTTTTATTTCGCCAGCAGAATTTGTTCCGTTTGCCGAGCGTACCGGCTATATCAGCATGCTTACCATGTGGATGCTGGAACAGGCCATCGTCACGCTCAAAAACTGGCAAGACAAATATCCTGGCCAGACCATTGCCGTCAATGTCAGCACTCATGATTTGCGCGACACCAGCTTTCCAGACCAGATTGCCGCACTGTTGCGCCAGTATGAGCTCAACCCAAAATTGCTGAAACTGGAAATTACCGAGAGCGGCATCATGGAGGACCCCGGCAGTACGATAGAGTTGCTGAACCGCCTGCGCGCCATCGGTCTGGATTTATCCATTGATGATTTTGGTACCGGTTATTCTTCCCTGTCTTACCTGCAACGCCTGCCCGTCAGTGAACTCAAGATAGACCGCAGCTTTGTCATCGACATCGACCAGTTGCCAGCGACCCAGGGCCTGGTCAAGGCGATTATAGAAATGGGCCATGGCCTGGGCCTGAGCGTGATTGCCGAAGGTATAGAAACCGCAGCCGAACGGGAATGCCTGCGCCAGCTTGGTTGTGATTCCATGCAAGGCTATTTCGCCAGCAAACCCTTGTATGGCGAGAATCTGCAAAAGTGGCTGGACGCTCTGGCTAACCACGCTGACGATTGACCGTCACTATGCAAGCACCTGATTTTCCTGTCGATGAGATATTGCGCCTGCAAACCCTGCAAGCCTGCGCCATACTCGACACACCACCAGAAGAGCGTTTTGACCGGCTGACGCGGCTGGCGAGCCATTTGTTCAAGACACCGATTGCCCTGGTTTCTCTCATCGATAGCGAGCGTCAATGGTTCAAATCAAAACAGGGTATGGATGTCGGCGAAACGGCGAGAGATATTTCTTTCTGCGGCCATGCGATACTCAAGCCTGATATTCTGTATGTCGCTGATGCCAGCCAGGATGCGCGTTTCAGCGACAATCCTCTGGTCAGCAATGCCCCCAATATCCGCTTTTATGCTGGTGCACCCTTGCGTGCACGTAATGGCCAGAGCCTGGGTACCCTGTGCATCATCGACACCAAACCGCGCATACTCAGTGCAGAAGACCTGGCTGCCCTGCGTGACCTGGCGGATTGTGTAGAGAGTGAATTTGCACGCGAGGAACAGCAAAGGCAATTGCATGCATTGCTATCGCTGACTGCCATCACTGCCCTGTCGCACCAAAACCCTGAAGCAGCCCTGCAACAAACCCTGGCCATGGCCTGCGACTACCTGGGCATGAGTTGTGGCCAGATCAGCCGCGTACAAGCTGGCGGCAAAGCCAGCCTGGTCTGCCAGTCCGGGGATTCGCTGCATCCAGAAATGGCGGCTTCACATTCAGAACCACTGTGCATACTGCCAGAAGATACACACAAGGGACTCATTCATGCGGCAGACCTGGCACAAAGCAAGTACAGAAACACCATACCAGCACAGATACAATGCCTGATAGGCCTGCGTCTGCATATCAATGCCAGGGATGATGCCGCATTGTGCATCTGGCATACCGAGCCAAGATCATTCCCGTTTTCAGAAGTAGAAACAGAATTTGTACGTCTGCTGGCTGACTGGATTACCGGTGTCATGAAAAGACAGGAGCTGGACCGGCAATTACAGAGGCAACGCGCACTCAGTGATGCCATCGCCATGGCGCAAGCATTATTCATTCGCGAAACCGATCAGGAAAAAGGCTTTGAATCGCTGCTCGCAGCAATCTTGAAGCTGACAGGCAGCTCATATGGTTTTATCTGCGAAGTCAAGGATAATACCGTCAGCAATCCGGCCCTGAAAAGCATGATGCTGGCCTGGAATACTGCCACCTCACATATTTCCAGCACCAGCCTGGATACTACAGCCAGGGATATAGCTTGCCTGCAATTGAAAACACGGTATGGTGCAGCCCTCAAGTCTGGCCAACCCGTCATCGACAATGCGCTGGTCGCTGGCGCTCTCGATCAGGTATTCCCCGCGCATTTCGATGCCTTGCAATGTTTCTTGTGCATACCTGTGCAATATGATGGTCAATTGATTGCGCTGGTAGGCATAGCCAACAAGCCAGAAGCCTATGATCAGCGGGTGATTGATTTCCTCAATCCCCTGTTCAGCACCCTGGGCCAGTTGATCAGTGCGGCACGTGCGCAAAAGCACAGGTATGAAACCGAGCGCCAGTTGATCAATGTCATCAAGGGTACCAATATCGGCACCTGGGAATGCAATATAGCTACCGGTGAAACCGTGTATAACGAGCGCTGGGCCGAGATGCTGGGTTACACCCTGGCCGAACTTGAACCTACTACCGTCGATACCTGGCTCAGGCTATGCCATCCCGACGACCTGACGCTGACCAGTGCCATGATAGAGCAGCACTTCAGGGGCGAGATCGAATATTTCGATCTCAAGAGCCGCATGCGCCACAAGGACGGCCACTGGATATGGATACACGACCGTGGCTGCGTTGTCAGTTGGGGGCCGAATGGCGAACCACTGATCATGTCAGGCAGCCATGCCGACATCACCAAGCAAAAACAGGCCGAGGCAGAACTGGAACACGCTTATGAATTGCTGGAAAAATCTAATACAGCCGCCCGCATAGGTACCTGGGATTTTGAAGTCAAAGCCCGCAAGCTGGAATGGAGCAAGGTCACCCGGCAGATACATGAAGTGGATGATGACTTTGTATGTGGCGTTGATAATGCAATTGCCTTCTACAAAGGTGTACAAAGCCAGCAAGAAATCCGCGCGCTATTTGCCCGTGCCATACGAGAAAACATCTCATTTGATTGCGAATTCTGCATACGCACCGCCAGGGGTAATGACAGATGGGTACATGTCATCGGCTTCCCGCAATTTGAAGACGACGCATGCGTGCGCGTATATGGCACCTTCCAGGACATCAGCGAGAGAAGGGCCGCGGCAGAAGATTTGCGCGACCAGGCCGCCCATACCAGTGCCGTGCTCGACAATGTGCTTGATGGCATCATCACTTTTGACGACCAGCAAATCATCCTCAGTGTCAATAATGCCGCAGCGCATATCTTTGATTATGCAGCCGACGAATTACTGGGTCGCAGCATACGTCATATCATCCCCTATCCGGTGCAGGACAGTGATACCGGGCCTGTGCCAGAAGCTGGCATACAAAGTATCATAGGCATAGGGCGTGAAGTGGAAGCGCGCCGCCAGGATGGCAGTCTGTTCCCCATTGACTTGTCGGTATCGACAGTCACGCGCCTGGGGCAACCCCTGTTCATTGCCCTGATGCGTGATATTACCGAACGCAAACGTACCGAGACCATCAAGAATGAATTCATCTCCACGGTCAGCCATGAATTGCGCACACCACTGACCTCAATCTCAGGGGCACTCGGCCTGATTTCTGGCGGTGTGTTTGGCAACTATTCTGACCGCATGAAACAGATGATCGATGTGGCCAATAAAAATTGCCAGCGCCTGACCTTCCTCATCAACGACCTGCTGGATATGGAAAAACTCACCGCAGGCAAGATGGTCTTCCGGCTGGAAACCATCGCGATCCGTGATCTGCTGCAACAGGCAGTCGATGCCAACCAAACCTTTGGCAGCGAACGCGGGGTCAGCCTGCGGCTGGCAAAACAGCTGCCCGATATCAGCATCACGGTCGATACCCAGCGCTTCATGCAAGTCTTGTCCAATCTGCTGTCGAATGCCATCAAGTATTCGCCAGAAAACGAGGTCGTCAATATCGAAGCAGAAAAGCGCACGAACAAACTGCCTCTCTTGCCTGAGCTACGTATCAGCGTCATTGATCACGGCATAGGCATACCGCATGAATTCCGCGATAGAATATTCCAGAAATTTGCCCAGGCAGATTCTTCCGATACCAGACAAAACGGTGGCACCGGCCTGGGCCTGGCCATCACCCGCGAACTGGTGGAAAGAATGGGGGGCACCATAGGCTTTGAATCCACACCAGGACAAGCCACCAGGTTTTATGTGGACTTGCCGATTTCCTGAAATGCCCTGAAGCAAGCCACCAGACAATCTTGAAAGTAATCCACCCTCTCTACATCTCGCCCCACGGCAATTGTCTGCCAGAACTACATGCTAAAAAGTTTCATGTATTGATGAATAAATCACTACCATAATTCTTGCTTTTTAGATATGCTCATTGAAGCGGCTTATTTGTTTCATCGTTGCCTTATCGTTGTCTGATTTGCTGCTTTACTCTATGCATCACTTCTCCCACCGCTCCACCCACCATTACAGGCGGAACAGGCAATGCGTGCGACCAGGAATGTTCAGTTCTATATCTACATCTCGTATTTCTTTACCGCGCTGATTCTCGTTTTTGGTATTGCCATGGGTACCGTGCAATTCAGCCGCATGAGCACGATCATCTTGGCACAAGCCAATAGCAGCTATGCCCTGATAGGCAATGAAGTCGCCAGCAATGTCAAAGATATTTATGAACCGGTAAAAAACCAGGCGGAGATGCTGGCCCAGTCACATCCCATATCGGGCAAAAACCTCAATGAACGCCTGGCCCATGTCAACTACTTGGCCAAGGCCATCATCAGCGTCAAATCGGCGACATCGGCTTATGTGGGATTTGCCAATGGTGAATTTTTCCTGCTGCGCCAATATGCCAAATCGAATGGCGGCAAGGAAGTATTCAAAGCGCCAGAGAAAACTGCCTGGATAGTACAAAGCACCAGCACGGATGCAGGAAAACTGGCCGAGCATGTCGTCTATCTCGATGACAGGCTCAATGAAATTACCCGCCAGCAAATTCCCTTGCGCAATTATGATCCACGCCAGCGTGGCTGGTATGAAACTGCAATGAAAAACTCTGAGCAAGCCAATGTCAGCGAGCCGTATTACTTTTTCACGACGGGTCAGATAGGCGTCACCTATGCGCAAAAAATAATCGGTTCCGATGCTGTCGTGGGCATAGACATAGAAATGCCCACTATCCATGAAACCATCAGGAACAGTAATGTCACTCCATCCACCAGGATAGCCCTGATAGACAGCAAGGGCCAATTACTGGCCTGGCAAAACGGCAAGCAGCCAGCCTATAAGCCGCAGATTGTCACCAAGCTTGATGGCACGCAAGGCATGCCTACCCTGGCTGAGCAAAATGCCCCCGTACTCAACAGAATACGCGAACTTGATGGCAGCAAGGACAGTAGCCAGGCCCTCGACGTCATCGGAAAAACATGGGCGACTTACCAGGGGAAAATACAAGTTCCGGGCGGCCACGACTTGCGCATACTGATTGCCAGCCCGCATGAAGAATTGCTGGCCGACATCATCAAGATGCGCACGCAAACCAGCATCCTTTTCATGGTCATGCTGGCGGCCAGTGTGGGTATTACAATCTATTTTTCCAGACTGGCATCCCGCCCCTTGAAACAATTGAATGATGAAGCCAGCAAGATCGCCCGCTTCGACTTCAAAAGTCCCATCAATATACAGTCACGCATCAAGGAAATTGCCGACCTCAGCAATTCCATGCGCGGCATGAAATCGACGATACGCTCCTTCCTCGACATCGCCAGCAGCCTCGCATCAGAAACCAATTACGACAAACTCCTCGCGCGCGTGTTAAAAGAAATGTCGGAAATCACCGAGGCCAAATCCGGCATACTCTACCTCTATCAGCCGCAGGACAACAGCATGCGCGTGGTGCAAGCGTATGTCGATCATCAGGTGCTAGAAAGTGAAGCACACAGCATCAGCATGGCAGATGAAAACCACCCCGTCATCCTGGCCTGCAAATCACGCAGCAGCATCTGCCAGTTGCAGGCAACAGACTTGGCCCGCTATTTCAGCAGCCTGCCCGCCACCGATCACACCACCACCCTGATTGCCATCCCCCTGAAGGATAGAAACAACACCCTGGTCGGCGCAATCGCCCTCGTCATCGACGATGCCAATATAGACCCCGGCAGGCAAGCCATGGCAGAAGCCGTCTCTGGTGCAGCTGCCATTGCCATAGAAAACCAGCGCCTGATACAAGAACAAAAAGCGCTGCTCGAAGCCTTCATACAACTGATCGCCAGCGCCATCGATGCCAAAAGCCCCTATACCGGCGGCCACTGCCAGCGTGTGCCCTTACTCACAAAATTAATAGCCCAGGCTGCCTGCAAGGAAACCGAAGGCCCGTTTGCCAGCTTCCAGCTCAGTGATGAAGAATGGGAAGAACTGCATATCGCCGCCTGGTTGCATGACTGCGGTAAAGTCACCACGCCAGAATACATCGTCGACAAAGCCACCAAGCTTGAAACCCTGTACGACCGCATCCATGAAATACGCATGCGCTTTGAAGTCTTGAAACGTGATGCGCAAATCGATTACTGGCAAGCTGTAGCTAAAGACAGTGCCGGCAATGATGCCGCAGAACTCAAGAAAAAACTCGACGACACTATCGCACAACTGGATAGCGATTTCGCCTTCATCGCCGAATGCAATGAGGGTGGAGAATTCATGGCCCCCGACAAAATCGCCCGCATACAAGATATCGCTGGCCGCCACTGGCTAAGAACCCTGTCTGACCGCATCGGCATTTCACACGACGAAAAAGAACGCAAGAACCGCACAGCCGAACCCACACTGCCCGTGCAAGAACAACTGCTGAGCGACAAGGTCGAACACATTTTCGCGAGATCAGCCCGCGACACCATCGCAGCCGACAATCCATGGGGCTTCAAGGTCAAGGTGCCTGAGCACCTGTACAACCGAGGCGAAGTGTATAACCTCACCGTAGCTCGCGGTACCCTGTCAGAAGAAGAACGCTACAAAATCAATGAGCACATGATACAAACCATCATGATGCTGGAAAAACTCCCCTTCCCGCGCCACCTCGCCAGAGTGCCAGAGATCGCCGGCGGCCATCATGAAAAAATGGATGGCACAGGCTACCCCAAACGCCTGATGGCCGCAGACATGAGCATCCCCGCCCGCATGATGGCGATAGCCGATATCTTTGAAGCCCTGACCGCCGCCGACCGCCCCTACAAGAAAGGCAAGACCCTGTCAGAAGCCATCAAGATCATGAGCTTCATGAGAAAGGACCAGCATATCGATGCAGAATTGTTTGGATTATTTTTGAAATCAGGGGCATATCTGGAATACGGCAGGCAGTTCATGAATCCTGATCAGATTGATGAGTTTGATATACATGCGTATGTGTGAGTAAATGCTATTAGCAGTCAATAAGTTTTGAATAGCGATATGCGCACCTGAGAGGTCAGGTGCTTTGAGTGCAATGATATGACCCATGATTTGACGCCCACAAAATTAGGTGAACGTAGATAGTGGCCCTGCAGTTAATTCATTGGAGTCTGCTTGCGCCACAACAGGCCTGTCATTTTCCAGCGATGTAATGATTTAGTGGTGCGGACGCCCTTTGTCCGCAATTGAAATTCGCCTGCCCTCACTACAATTCCATTATGGTAGATGTAAGAGCGTTTATTTGATACAGTTTGCAAAGCAATTTAAATCGAAAACAATATCTTAAAATTTACCATGCTCATATTTAAACGATTTGCAGCCATCGCCAGCATTATTTTCCTCGGCAATTTCTATCCGGCTGTAGTATTTGCCAAGACATCTCAGGAGCAATTACTGGTAGGAAAATGGGTGCACAGCTACCAAATTCAAACTGATGATGGTCGCGTCATACCTCAAAAAAAGGCACCGGCAGAAAGTACTGCCATAAAAGCCACAGGTGAATTCTTTGCAGACAATACCTGGGTACTTAATGGATCAAAGGTAAAGTCATCAGGCACTTATCGCTGGGTAGATGGCGAACACATAGAACAAAAAGTTCTTGAATCCAACGTCGCTATACAAGTAGGAATGCTGTCTGTTAAGCGAATAAAAGTAAGTGAAAACCGCCTGGAATTTATCGTCGCCCACGATAGAGCCGAAATGGAACGCTATCGGGGTCCAGCCAAGCCAGGCCAAAAACGCCCTAATGAAACGATTATTACAACAGTCTTCACGCGTGTTGGCACTGCTCATCCTTGAGGATATTATTTTTTAAAAATTAGCGACCCTAGCCCAGGGCGGATAAAATCGATCCCTACGATCTGCCTGCCCGGCTCTGAAAGAAAAAATGAGAATGCGAAGATAATCCCTATATTGACTTTAGTTACACCAAATCTCAACGCCTCTTTCCAAGTCACGTGTAACTTCATCAATCGCAACAAGCAGGATCATATTTTTAGGTTTATGTGGCGACCAGCAATTACGCATATATTCTGCATCGAGAAGCGTAAGCGGAAGAAAATCTGAATTCTGTTTTTTTGCAAAAATGACGCTGGCTTTTACCGGGAGAGCCAGTTCTTTGTCGCCAGCAATACCTGCCAGGGCCAGACCTTTTCCTTTAATCTCGAAAACATCATCAAGTTCAAATAGTTTGTACATTTGAGATAAAAATTTAAATAACAGGCTGTTTGACTTCGAGATTATCATCGCCCACGAGGAAGCTGTTACATCGTTTCAGATAAGGAAGGCGTAATATTGCTGGCTCTGATTCTGGAATCACCACACCCCACACATATCCTCCTGGATCGAAGTATAACTGCGCAAAATTCTCATCTCTTGCCCGCAAGTATTTTGACGGTTGTGTCAGATATTCCCTCAACAAGTATTTTATTCTATTGACATCGGTGATCAATGTTTCAAATACTTCTGGCAGTTTTTCAGTTTCTTCGTTCATGGCATTTTTTGCGAAGACTATTTTTTTGCTCACCGCGCAGCTGCGTGGATTGCATAAACTCGTTTGATGGGAAATTTAATCATAAGCTTCAAGTTCTATCCAGACTCAAATGGCTTTATTGAACTGTGCCTCAATGATTCAACTACAGGCTATCCAGCGCATTAGCATGCATGATGGTCATAACCGGCTTCAGAGAAATATTATTTACTGCAACGAATATGAAATTACCCATCTTTTCAGGGGGCTGATCAGCCTCTTTCTAGTGCAGAGAATTTATATCTGCACCATACTCTTTAAACACTGGTCAGCCCCTGTTTGCTTATCTTTGCTTATTTCTGCTTATCTCTGCTTATCCCTGTTCATACGTGTTTGTCTCCGTTTCTTCTGCAACTGCTTGAGCCGCGCTGGCGGTGGCCACGAGGTCGGAAAAGTTTTGTGGGTATGCATTTTGTTGCCAGTACAAGGGCCAGCTGCACCTATCGGGCAGGTGGTATTGGCGCTGGTGGAAAGTTCTGGATCGATCTCCGTCGCCTCATAAGTGACTGGGAAAGTAATCTTACCAATATTGACGGTGAGACTACCTTCACCTTCGGAAATGCCAGCATCAGTCAAGAAAGTACCATCCAGCTTGGCACCAGTGAAATTGGCACCCTGCAGATAAGCACCGGTCATGTTGACTGCGATAGTGTCATAGGTCGATAAGTCGGCATTACTGAAGTCGCAACCGACCAAAAAGGCACGTGTAAAAGTGACGCCTGTCATCATTTTTTGTTCTACAGCGCTAAAACTGACCGCCTTCAGATAAGCATTGCTAAAGTTCGCAAGGCGCAGTGTTGCACCGTCGAATTTTGTTTCGTCCATGCGCGCGCCGGAAAAGCTGGCACCCGAGAGGAGGGCATTTTCAAAGCTGCAACCGGTCAGGATGGCGCTGGTGAAATCTGCGGCGGGCAGTTCCAATGTGGCTTCAAGGATGCTGGCCTTGAACTGGGCGCTGGGCAGGTTAGCATTCGATAGCTTCACTCCGCGCATGATGGCATTATTGAAGTTGGCCCTGGCCCCGCTAAGCGTGCTCAGGTCAACGGCAGTAACATCAGCGAATGTGGCGTTCAGATCGTCTATGGTGGCAGGCAGGTCCATGATCTTCGCATAAGCCAGTATCTTATAGCTCCAGGTCTTGCCTATCAGGGAATACTTGAGTTGGCTACGCACAAATCGCATGGGTGCTTCAGCGGTGGAAGTTAGCACCAGCGGCGCACTATTGATCACCGTGAGCAGGTCACAGTCAGAAAAATCACAGTTACCACCAGTCAGCGTATTGAGCTTGGTACCCTTCATCGTAGCGAAAGTAAAATCTACCCCCGTCATGGCCGAACCACTGAAGTCGGCTCCACTAAGTGTCGCGCGACTAAAACTGGCCTTGTTGAAGGTGCCACCGGTAAGTATGGTGTCCTTGAGCAAAGCACGACTGAAATTGGCACGGCCAAAATTGATGCCCGCCAGATTTTCGCCGGACAACTCGACGATGGCAGCACCAGCCGGCGTGAAATCAAAATGCGTGACCGTCTTGCTGGCCTGCATCTGGTCTACGCCATCGCCAAGCTGCACGGCTGTCCAGATGGCATTGTGGTCTCCCGCTGCGGGTGTACTATTGAGATTACTCAGATAGCGAGAACCATTGATATCGTCCACTTCGATGAAGTGTGGTTTACATATCAGGTCGAACAATTTTGTTTTATCCGGATGCTGGCTATCAAGATAAAAGCGCAGGTTGACTTTACCACCGACAGGGCTACGTAAACGTTCAAGCGTCAGTCGTAATGGGAGAACAGGCACGTGATAGAGAGGCATGCCTGTCGGCAGCGTGGTGGCAATCAGGTGAGGGGTATTCTCGTTGAAGCTGACAATCTCGCCATTGCTGGCTTGCAGCACAAATGTGCCATCCCCCTTGGCAATGGCAAGAAAACTGCCCGCATCGGCTGGCAGTGGCACATAGGTGTCGCTGCCATTCTTGCGGATGGTAGTACGGTCTTTCGTGATCAGGCCCAGCCTTTGTTCCCACAAGATGAGCTTGTAATTACCAAGAAGGAACTGGAATTTTCCGGCGAATGTTTTCATAGTTGTATCCTGTTGACTCAATGTTGTGGGGCTGCAGGTGGACGCCAGTGGCTGATGCCAGGTTCGGGCCGTCCATCTTTGCCAGCCAGCACTTCATAATTGAGCGCAAACAAGTTGCGCAGCAGGTCAACCGTAATACGCGCCGCAGTGAAATTGCCTGTGCTGGCAAGGAAAACGCCAGCCGGGTCATACAAATCCATGCGGTAGTCTTCAGGCTTGGCACCACTGCCAGTATGACCAAGTATAAAGATATGGCCTTTGGCCTCAACCGCCATATCAAGCAGGTTGAGCTTGCCAGGGCGCAGCGCCATCACCGGCACTTTGGCCAGCGCCTTACCCTCGGGGTTGCTAAAGTAATTGACCGGGTTGCCATTCACGTCGAAACACTGGACCCGTGCATTGCCTGACTCCAGCACCAGCACGCGCCCGTCAACAGCCAGGGCAACTGCTACCGGTGTCTTGATGAGACCATGGCGCTTGCCCTCACCCGATATCAGTGTAGCCAGCGGCGCACCGCTATCGCTGCCAGCCTGTGCCGACAATCTGATGCGGAAGATTTTATGAATACTGCGGCTGATACCAAATACATAGCCATGCGGGTGTACTACCATCTGGTCTATGCTGTCAGGGAAACGCCCCCAGCTCTGGTTGGCAGTAGCATTGAATTCTGGCGCACGGCCATACTGCAAAGCCACCCGGCGCAAATGGAAACCGCCGTCAGGATTATTGGTTTCATGATAGACACCACGGCTGGGGTCGATCAGGAAATTGCGGCCACTGCCATCATCAGGCGATACCACGTCATAGCCTATGCCTCCACCCCCGGTAAAGCCCACATGCTGGGTGGCATACGCTTTTTGCGGATGCTGCAACACCGACAGGTTTTGCGTGGTGTACATGCTGGTATTGGTCGCAGGCCGCGATGCCACATCAGGCGGCAGGTGCAGGTCCGTGGCTTTCCAGGCATAGCCTATCATTTCCGGATACTGCGCCATGGTGATGGAATGCAGTTTTTCGATGATGCCGTGCTGGCTGGAAGGTGACTTCATCGTCGCCAGCGGTGCTGGCCCGGCCTGCCAGACATGCTCACCATTTTGCATGACGATTTTTTCCTGGTGTTCATACACAGACCAGGCACCGAGCGGCACTTCATTGATGTCGATTTCTATAGGTGGCACAGTCAGCACAGCCTGGCCGTTGCTGCCCTCGGCCTTGAGCCAGCCACTCGCCCCCTGCCCCGATTGCCAGCCATTCTCGGCATAGAAGAATACCAGCACGCGCAAATTGCCCGCCGCAGGCACACCGTCAAAGCTGACTGAGATATCGTCGCTGATGGTTTCTGGCGGCAAGGTCTTGACCAGCTTGGGCAGGGTCGCCCCATTGTCATAAGCAATCACCACACTCAAATGATGGTGGTGATCAGGGAATTTCTTGTACAGCTTGCTGGACGTGATCGTGATGCGTAAGTCTATGCTGCGGGTGACTTCAGTAACATGGGCACGTGGTGACTGGCGTATGGCGCTGGTGGTCTGCGCCAGTTGCGCCGCAGTAGCAGCAATATCAGCCAGTAACAGGGCAACGTTGATAAAAGGGATGGCTTTCTTGGCAGCGCCAGTGGCGATCATCTCGGCAATGATTTGTGTTACCTGGCCGAGACCTGCCTTGGCCAGCACAACAAGCAGCTTTTTACCCACTGTCCATGCAGCCTTGGCTGGGTTATCAGCAAAACCGATATACATCCCCACAAAGGCAGCCAGCAATGCACCATAAACCGGTTTTTGCTTCAGCAGTTTCATCATGCCGCCCGATGCCGTCAGGGCGGCACCTGCTACCAACAGCATCGTTGGCAGCGCCATTTCTATGACCACCGTCATGATCACGCCTGGCGGGCAAGCCACCGGGTCATTTGCACCGCAACCCAGGCCACCCCAGGTGAAACGAAGGGTGCCGGCATCATGCGGCACCGGCACATTGAAATGAGATGAATCAGCAGACAGGGGGATACCCATAATGGTTTCTACCGGATCCACCATGCCCACATAGCGTTTATAGGTGTCGCCGTCAAACACCGAGTCTAGCAAGGGGAAGCGTGAAGACCAGTTCTCAGGTGCCTTGGCCTTGCCGCTGGCATCAAGAAACTCAACATAGCAAGACAAATGACGCAACCAGTGGTTTTTCACCACGATGGTCAGGTTGCCATTGGCACCGCTGGACAACACGGGAAAGTGAAACACTTTCTTGGCTTCATCAACTTTGCCTACCGCAAAATACGATTTGCCAAAGCCAACGCCATTCGAGGTGATCAGATACTGCAAAATCGTACCGCCACCCATCAGCATGCATTCCACTTGGGCATATCTGCCGCTGGGCGAAACAACCAGCGCCGCATAATGGCCCGGAGTATTAGGCAAGGCCCGCAGCGGCCCCGTCATATCATCAAGTACGACAAACAGGTTCTGGTCGGCCAGTGCCTTTTGTGCTTCTTCATCAAAGGCATACGCGGGTTTATCTTCACGGCTGGACCATGTACCCTCGGCCCGCCAGTTGCTGCCCGCAGGTGCTGCCTGGTAACGCACATCAGGCTCGAACACCAGGCCGTCAGTTGGCGTCAGGTTCTTCAGCTTCCAGCGTACATCATTTGCGCCACGCAGTTTTTCTGCTCGCAGCTTATGCTTGGGCTGTACCTTGCCATCATAGGCGGCATCTGTCGTGCCATACTGGGTAGACCAGGTCTGACCGCGCAATTCTTCTGCCTGGCTGGCATACACCAGCGCCCGCGACAGCGCCTTGCTAACAGCATCAAGCACATCCTGATGCAAACCCATGGCAAACACCGGCTTGCCTTCATCGTCCACTGCGGGCTGGTCACCGTCATATACGCGCTCGACCGTTGACCAGTCATCAGGATGCTCAAGTATCCTCAGCACCAGCAGGTTGAATTCATTCAGGGCGCGTCGTATACACGCCTCGATCACCGTCACCGGCCCGCCCTCGGTCGCCGCCTGATTGAGATTGATCAGCTCAGGATGTTTGAACAGCAGCGCCACCGCAGTCTCATACGCATCCTGGTAATTGGCGATATGGTCAGGCGTGGTCTCCAGCGCCTGCAATTGCGCCGACAAGAAATTTTGCCCAAACTGGCGATAAGCCAGTTTGGGATGCAAGGCTTCATCAGGATTGGCACGCAAAAGCTTGCGTCTGACATCGCGCAACCTCGCATCACGCGGCACATGGATACCCATGGAAATCGTGCGCTCGGTTTCATACCCATCCACGATCACCGGCGTAGTCACCCACATCAACGCCACCGCATCAGACGGCAAAGGCACCTCAGCATAATGACTGACGACTTCGTCAGGCACCATCTTCAGGAAACCGTTTTTCTGCCGCCCCTCAACCAGCGACTGCTCAGTATGCGGCGTAATATCATATTCATTCATCGCCACATGCAGCTTGAAGCTGGGTGCAGGGCCAGCCGCAGCATGCAAGGTCTTGCTATTGGAATCGGTGACAGCAGAGTCAGAAGAATCAGAAGGGTCAGAAGTCCGGGCTGGCAAATGCCGCGCCAGATCAAAATGAAGAAGGTGGCGCTCAGTCGCGCGCTCAAGCAAAGCCATGCATATTTCCTTTGATGAAAAAATCAACGTAGAGAATTACTGCAAATAAATAAAATGGATGGGACGAACAGAAAAGGCAGAAAGCAAATGGAAGCTGGCAAAGTATCCATTATTCGGGCAGTGATCACAAGAACAATTTTTACAAATTGTTACGAGTTTGGAAAATTTATAGTGTGCGATGTATAAGCCCTGACCAAATATGAACACAGGAATGACTGGCTTAATCATGGATTGAAACGACACCTGGATGCTCTTGGCGTTTTATCGCGCTGGAGCAAGCCCTGAATGCGTGACTATTTTTGCGCGCACCTTCAGGTTATGTGGCAACACCGACAGGCGAACATGCCCTGGCAGCGGCCGAGATGATGGAAAGGCCTCGGACAAATTGCAGCGCGAAATCGCCGGGATAGACAACCGCCTGTCAGGCGTAGTGCGTGTTGCCACGTCAGATACCATGGCCAGCCACTTCGTCATCCGCGCCATGCAAAAGCTGCACGCCCGCCATCCCGATATCCGCATCGTGTTGAGCACCGCAACACAACTAAGCAACCTCACCCGGCGCGAGGCCGACATTGCCGTACGCCTCGTCAGACCCACCGACCCCGACCTCATAGCCCGCAACCTGACCAAGCGCAAGCTGGGCCTGTTCGCCGCAAAAACCTATCTGGAAAAACACGAAGTAACAGCAGACAGCAAAGGCCTCGACGGCCACGACATCATCACCTACCAGCACCGGATCGCACCCCGCCACGCAGAAAAAATCTGCGGCCTACCCATCGCCAACGCCCGCGTCACCATGGAAGTCAGCAGCGCCATGATGATGCTCGAAGCCACGCGCGCTGGCTTGGGCATAGCGGAGCTTGCTGTCCACCTCGCAGAAAACGATCCACTACTCACCCGCCTGTGGCCAGAACGCGAAGATAGTTACGATGTATGGCTGGTCATGCATGGCGATCTTGCCCGTACGGCGCGGGTCAGGGCTGTGGCGGATGCAATTGCTGGGTGTTTTCCGGGGAAAGGTCGAGAGGAAAATAAAAAAACTTGTTCGATCATTATCTAATGATCAGAGATGACATATCTACCGTCGCTCACGTAGTGCAATCTGCTATCAATTTTCCTGAGATACTAGATAAAACTGGTTGCGCGCAGCTTGATTGATATGCTCAATGAAAGGTTTAAAAGCTTATGGAATTTCTATTACCTTGATCATTGACCATAAGTGCACCTGCCACGAAACGTCAAAAAAATAATGGCTCAATGCTTGAGCGCACGAATCCAATTTTTTGGAATTAATCCTTGATCTTCCGCTTTCCAATTTGCCACTTCAATTGCACTTAAACACTCACCCCAAATTGATTCATCGGCATGCTCAAGCACAATAATTTGATAATTATACGAAGCGCGCTGAAGGCCTAATTCTAGCATTTCAAAAATACGTTTTGTTGCATTAATATCAAAGTTACGGTCTATCCTTAATTGAGCTAGAGCCAAAGGATCAGAATCCAATTCGTTAGCGCCAGAGGCGGCACTTGGAAAATACACCTGGCTTGGTTGATCAATAACTAGAAAACTAAATACTGGTGAATTGATCTGCTCTTCTTGCGAAAAAAATTCATGTAATGCCATGAATGCAGCAATGTGATATCCCATCCAATTCGCGCCACTACCAACCTCCCAAAGATATTCTTTTTTGGCTTTTGGATGTTGCAGAAAACTCAAAGTCAATTCGCTTTTATCCAAATTAATACTACCTCGCCTCTCCAAGCCAAATCCTTCCGCATACACCTCGATGAGATTGCTAATCTGCGCGTCGACCTTTGCCTCTCGCACACCTTTCCCTGATTGCGCAAAATACGAATCCAATTCGCGTATTTGTTTTGTTAAATGTGAGATTTTCTGTGATGTTTCATCCTCGTTTTTCAATGTCGCGAATGCCGATATTAAAGACTGAATTTTCCCCAATAAAATATATACGCGGCTCAACGAGTCTTTAGTTGCGGTTTCAATTTTTGCCAATTCAATTCTTGCGGCGCGTTTTTCTTGAAGCCCATCTGTTAAATCTCTAAGTAACTTCTTGGCTGCCTCAATTTCCTTTTCCACAATTGGATTTTCGAAAAGTGCTCGCGAAAGATTGCCTACACGATTGACCTCAGAATCCAGTCGAGAAATTACACTACTTAGCTGATTTGTGCTGGAACCACATGCAATACATTCATTCTCATTTCCTATATGAGACTTTAACCAGTCCAAATTTATCACGCGATCTCGCTCACGATTAACAGCGCCCCTAAAATCAGTAGCACGCGCAGCCAATTGCTCCAAGCCTCTAACTTGTCTTCTCGAAATATCAACTTGCTTTTGAAGTTGTTCTTCTTGAGCTAACGTCTCTTTATATTTTTGATTTGTATAGGAAAAATTTGGTTTAGTTAAAACGTCTTCCAACCCTTTTTTAAGAAATAAAGAGTTTATTTGAACGAATTTTTCCACCTTCTTTCCTGTACTAAGAACTTCATCAACTTGTGCCAACCCTAATTCAACAGCTTCATCCCATAATCTGTTAACGTCAGAGTCCCAAGTCTTCATTGAACGACGCAATGTATCCCGCTGTTTAACAAGCTCATCAAGAGTTCTTTGCAATTGAACCCGTTCCCGTTCCTTGGCAGCATATTCGTTATCAATAATTCCTAATGCAAAGGGCATAACCTTCTTGAGTTTTTCTTTATGGTCATACGAATCAGCTTTATAAAAAAGCGTATTAGGATTTGCTACGATATGTTGAGGCAAAAAATTAAATGCCGCCAGATCTCGATATGAAGGACGTCCATCATATTGACCAATTTCAGTTTCCGTAGTCAAAGGGAGATTTGTAAGACGAACCAGATTATTAAAGGCTTGCTTGAATTGCGCATCAGTATGAGTTGATACTATGCTACGCGGAACATCATCATTTATCGTATCAATGAAAAATTCTTTACTTGCCTGGCGCTCCCCTGGTGTATGCCTGGCAATAACCACTCTTTGCCCTTGAACTAGCAGAACAAGTCCAAACCATTCAACATTATCTCGAATTACACCTACAGGAATGGCGCAGCGTGTCGCTCCCAAGCAATAATCGATAATTGCAAGAATAGATGATTTCCCAGTACCACTTCGGCCATGTATGATATTAATTTTTCCAGGAACGAAATCCAATACAAACATTTCATTTTTCTCGTCTTGTGGCCACAAAACAAGCTGTTCGATTGTAAAGCGCATGCTTATTTCCTCAAAAATTGACTATATAATTCTGCAGTCGATGCATCTTTGAACCAGTTGGCGAGGCGATCTATTGCGTTTAGCATTTCGGCCGGCGCAGTAACTGGCTTACTTTTTTGTGGCCATCGGTCAAATGTTGTAGTGAGGCATGGAACATCTCGATCAAATTTTCGTTCTAATAAACCGCTTGCGCATCCCAAATTTAATCCTTGGAGTGTAGCTGCAGAAAATGCACTTATTCGATCTTGAAAATCGACTTTGATCAAGGGTGAATCAGATAAAACAGCGTGTAAGGGAGTTGATGCCTGACGCGACTGTATTGCAGAGCAACTAGCCTTGTGCCAGCAAATCGGCAGTATCAGCAATAGTTTCATCAATTCAGGACTCGCAGTTTTTGCAGTAAGCTGTTCATAAGAGTGAACAAAACTTACAAGCAAAAAACAAGCGAGCGCGCTGTTTTGTATAAGATTTTGATCAATGTATCCATGGTTACTCATTACTCATCACCTTCTGGCTTAGCGAAATCGGCGTGCCAATGAACATAGCACTCAGAACTCTTTTCGTTAGCAAGAGCATGATAATTTCCAGCAGTGAAATACCATTGTGTAGATTTTTGATGTCCCAAACTTGCTTGATACTGCCCATCCATGGTTTCGACATATATAGCCTTAGCCATAGATATCTCATCAATTGTAAGACCTTGTAATTCGATGTTGGTTACGATCTGCTGCCAACGCCCATAAAGCTCTGCATTTCGCGCATCCCATTCCGAAGGTAATATATTTCCTTCTTCACGGAGGCGATTTCTTTCAGAATAAAATCCCCAATAATGTTCCAACGCGAGATTGCAATCTTTTAGTTTTGCATTGAAACGTCGCATTTGGTGTAAAAATAAATGGTCGTTAGTATCATTATTTAAGAATGCAGAAATATCCAGAGAGAAAAACTGCTGCTCTACAAATTTCCTCATGCGACAGCCATTGATTTCCGCATGCAATCTTCGTGCAAAAGGCTCCTTTTCAATCCATACCGCTTTTTTGTTTTGCCAAGCCTCTGTACATGTGTCGACCAACAAACCAAGTACTCCCTGATAAATATCATTACTCTTTGGTGAAATCTCTTCAGGAAGATGAAATAGCTGAATTGTAGATTCTTTGGGGTCGCTGCCCTCGACAGTACCATTCTTGTCCAATAATATAAGCTGACGGACAACGACGCCTAATTCTTCATCAGTAAAAGAAGCTACCGCTTTTGCACTTTCTAATGCTTTACCCTGAATTTTCTTTGCGCGTTGGCGAATTTCCGCAATGCAATTAGCGATTTCATCTTCTTGCTTTGCCTCTGACAATTTTCGCGCAAACGCGCTAGCCGTCACCTCTTTGTTGGTAACAAGACAGAAAATTAAACTATCTGTTTGCCCACGTCGCGCGTGAATCGCATCAAGCCATATGTGCAACGTATGCCAGAGATTCTTACCACTGTCCTGAAAAGGATGTCCAGATTGTTGCGTGGAAAATTTGTCTTGTTCGAACTCAATGTCTACTGACCCATCTGACTTTTTGACAACGGCAACTACGTCATCATCAGTTTCAATGCCAATTACGATCGAAGGGGATTGACTAGAAAATAAGCGATATAACGCACGCTGAAATTGATAGATATACCCAACAATTTTGGGGCCAGCAGAGACAGTAGTCATGCGATTTATCATTCACATATGTAATTGTTTAGGATATCGCCGCCAATAGCAGGAAGAGTTTAAAGTTTTACATCGTTCATTATTTTACCGAAAAAAATAATAATAAAAAAACATTTTAATGCAATTAACACAAATTAACGATGCGGGAGAAAAAGTGGCAATTGCTTTTCTTATGACTGACGCTATCATTGCAGGGCACGAAGATGATGCTTGGTGGAGTGAGTCTGACGGTGTAGATAGCATCATCTGGATGCATCTTTACGAGCAGCAGCGGACACAGGCCATGGTTGATCACGTCCCTCAGACATGGCCAGTCGGCATATGTTTGAGATGTCTGCTGTGGACACTATACGGCTCGTTGCCAACTAAGGACTGGAGGCGACACTGAATGTACGTACGGAGCCTGTTCAGGAATCGAACCGAAATAATGGAGTGATGTGAACGCAGTTGGCTTTTTTAAGTCTTGCTGACCGGAATAAAATCAGACAGCATGAGCTTGCCAAATTCTTCAAGCAAGGCTTTTTCGGCATTCATGAAAGTACGGTCAAGAACACTGGTGACTGCCTGCTCTACCGGACAATCAGGGTGATCATCTGCTGCACCCATGGCGTAGACTGCAGGGCGGTCAAGGGCCAGATAGATGTCAAGCACACTGACTTTTTTCAGATCCGCAATGACTTCCCAGCCACCTCCCCTCCCCTGTGTAGAGCGTACATAACCGGCATTTCTCAAACCCGACATGGTGCGTCTTACGACGACAGGATTGGTTTTGAGCATTTTCGCAATGTCTTCTGAGGTAGCAGCGCCCTGTCGACCATGGATATGTATCAGCACATGTAGCATGCGCGCCAGTCGGTAATCGAGTCTCATTTTTATGTCCATTGCCAGTAACTTGATACGATATCGTAACATATAGAGTTGCAGTATACTTTTTTACGTGATATCGTAACTTCAAATATTGCAATATGAGAAAATTACCGCGCCACTTCCCAGCACGAATGCGAATGCAGTGCGCGCCACCTTATGGAGTGCTTATGACTAACTTGATATATCGCCGGGTGCAAGCGAACGGCATCACTATGAATGTTGCAGAACAGGGTGAGGGGCCGCTTGTTTTGCTATGCCACGGTTTCCCGGAAACTTCTTATGCCTGGCGGCATCAGATTCCGGCACTGGCGGCTGCAGGATATCGTGTTGTCGCGCCGGACTTGCGTGGCTATGGTGGATCAGACAGGCCAGCCAGGGTAGATCAATATACCTTGATGCATCTGGTGGGCGATATGGTCGGGCTTCTCGATACTCTTGGTGCTAAAGATGCGGTGATCGTCGGCAATGACTGGGGAGCGACACTGGCATGGCAGGCAGCACTGATGCGACCCGACCGTTTTCGTGGCGTGGTTGGAATCGGTGTGCCGCTGATGGGGCAGCCACCCATGCCACCGACGAAATTATTTCCACAAACGGCCTTAGAACTGTTTTATACCCTGTACTTTCAGGATGAAGGCGTGGCAGAGAAGGAATTTGAAAAAGACATCGCAAGCACCTTACGTAAAATACTCTGCGCAGCATCCGCTGAAGCAAGAAGTGATGAGCCAGGCCAGGCCGCAGCGAATCCCTTCAGTATGGTGTCGCGTGACTATGGCTTGCTTGCATCACTGCCTTTACCTCTACATTTACCGACATGGCTCTCACAAGCTGATCTGGATGAATATATTAAAGCGTATGCCATCAGCGGCTTTCGCGGCGGTTTGAATTTCTACAGAAATCTGGATAGAAACTGGGAATTACAATCTGCCTTGATAGGCATGCGGGTAGATGTACCTGCACTATATATAGCAGGTGAAGCAGATGCGGGTTTAAACATGCCAGGGATGGAAGAGATCATCGCAAACATGCCTGCACTGGCACCTATGTTACGCGGCTGTATAAGGATACCTGAGTGTGGCCATTGGGTGCCACAAGAAAAACCTGAGGTCGTCAATAAAGCGATTATTGATTTTTTGCATGCGCTTTAAATAGCAAAAAATTCCCACTTTTCGCCATTACAACTCGCAAAAATAATGCTCGCTGTAAAACTGGTTCAGATCTGATATCTTCCAGTTTTGCAGCGAGCATAGTTTCAAATCCTGCATAAATCACTTCAGATGTAATACTTCACCACTACAGCCCTACCCCAACTTTGCATACTCAGCAATGAGAAGCGATCTGTACTTGGTTAAACATTCAAGCAAGCTCTGCCGCCTGCACTATCATTAACTTTTACAATCACCAGAAATGACAAGCTTTATCTTATTTTCATATTCCATTTCCCATGCAAACTTTTCTACTTCGTTTGCCTGAATAGCCAGCCTCTTTGAAGTCAGTGCGTCTTGTGCTTGTAACAGACATTTATCGGTTGATGGACTATTTTTGTCCAGCATTGATAGTTCTTGAGCGGTGATTTTATAAGCTTTTGATTTAAGTATTTCCAGCACCTTTTCCTCAGCCACTTTTTCAGCCTCATCATTCTCAGCAAGTTTCTTTACTGGTGCTTCGAAGCACTCGGCTTCCTCAATTTTATTGACATACCAGCTTGCTCCGGAATCAAATGTTCTTAACCAGGCAACCTGCTTCCCTGCATAACCGCCAAAGGAATTTTTGGAATTGACTTCAAGGCAGGCGCGATTTTTGTAGACATATGATTCTCCCCATTTCGCCGAATCGGGGTCTTTGAGTTTTTCACGAACTGCCCTTCGCATGGCATTATCAAAAGTTGTGCTATCGCAGGCGCCAAGACAGAGAAGCAATGCTATTAACAGTAATTTAGTCTTCATACTCACTAATCATCCAGAATTGAAATAGTTATCCATACTACACAAAATATATTCATATTCTGAAAATCAAGCCGTATCAAAAATAAATATTTATTTATTAATACCGTGAAATAAAGATCATCACAAGAGAGGAATTCAAAAATAATGTTAAATCCATACGAATTCCTCTCTCAAAAAAAATTGCAGCAGACGCTCTTGATAAATCAGGAGCTTAGCAAAATTTGTTTGAGTAAAATAAATTATCCGACCACCCCAGCACGCCCCAACATCGCATGCAACAACACATTGCACCCCGCCTCCAGGTGTTCTGACTTCGCATCTTCAATTTCATTATGGCTGATACCGTCCTTGCAGGGCACGAAAATCATGCCTGATGGGGCCAACCTGGCGGTGTAGATGGCGTCGTGGCCTGCGCCGGAGACTACGTCCATGGTGCTGTAGCCCAGGGTAGCTGTCGCTTCGCGTACGGCGTTGACGCAGTCTGGGTGGAAGGGGCATGGGGGGTAGTAGGATACGCGTTCTACACTGATGCTAAGGCCGCTGTCCTTGCTGGTCTTGTCGACGAAGGCGAGGATTTCATTGTGCATGGTGTCGAGCAATTCTGAGGACACGTTGCGCAGGTCTATGCTGAATTTGACTTCACCGGGGATGACGTTGCGGCTGTTGGGGAAAACCTGCACCATGCCTACCGTGCCACGGCCATAGGGTGGGTAGCGGTTGCCGATGTTGACGACTTCTTGCATGATTTTGGTGGAGATTTGCAGGGCGTCTTTGCGCAGGGCCATTGGCGTAGGGCCTGCGTGGGCTTCCATGCCGGTGACGACGCAGTCGTACCATGAGAGGCCAAGCACGCCGGGGACGACGCCGATGACTTTGTCGGCATCTTCGAGCACCGGGCCTTGTTCTATATGGGTCTCGAAGTAGGCACCTATTGGATGCTGGCCTGGCACTTCTGTGCCTTTGTAGCCTATGCGTTCAAGTTCATCGCCTACGGTTTTGCCTTCTGTGTCTTTGGCGGCGTAGGCATGTTCGAGTGTGAATGCGCCGCAGAACACGCCTGAACCCATCATGACGGGGACGAAGCGTGAGCCTTCTTCATTGGTCCAGAAGGCGACTTCGATTGGTGCCTCTGTTTCTATGTTGTGGTCATTGAGGGTGCGCACGACTTCGAGCGCGGCCAGCACGCCGTAGTTGCCGTCGAACTTGCCGCCGGTGGGCTGGGTGTCGATATGGCTACCGGACATGATGGGTGGCAGTGCCGGGTTCTTGCCTGCCCTGCGCATGAAGACATTGCCTATCTGGTCTATGGTGACGGTAAGGCCTGCCTGTTTGGCCCAGGAGACGACGAGGTCGCGGCCTTGTTTATCAAGGTCGGTCAGGGCCAGGCGTTTGACGCCGCCTTTTTGTGTGGCACCGATTTGTGCGAGTTCCATCAATGAGGCCCAAAGGCGTTGGCCATTGATACGTAGATTTGCGGTAGTCATATAAATCTTTCTTGATAATTTCTTACGCACGCATTTTATTCAGCGCTTGAAACATGGGTGAGAAAGACGGACGCTTAATATAACGCCCTGCCCCCATTTCTGCCATTAATTCACCCTGTTTGAACACCAGCTTGCCACCGCTGATGGTGTGGGTTGGTATGCCTTTGACGGTGCGGCCTTCAAAGACATTGAAATCGCCTTTGGAAAATTGTGTCTTGGCTGACAATGTCTTGGTGCCATTGACATCCCACAGGACGATGTCGGCATCTGCGCCTTCAGTAATGATGCCTTTGCGTGGATAGATATTGAAAATCTGTGCGCAATTGGCGGAGGTGACCTTGACGAATTCTGATGGTGTGAGGCGGCCAGTATTCACGCCTGCATCCCACAAGATCATCATGCGTTCCTCTACGCCGCCGCAGCCATTGGGTATCTTGGTGAAGTCGTCCTTACCTGCTGCTTTTTGCTCAGCACAGAAAGTGCAGTGATCGGTGGCAGTGGTATGCAGGTTGCCGCCTTGCAAGCCTTGCCACAAGGCTTCCTGATGATGGCTGCTGCGGAAAGGCGGGCTCATGACGTGGCCTGCCGATTGTACAAAGTCCGGATTCTTGTAAACGCTGTCATCGACAACAAGGTGGCCTGCCAGCACTTCACCAAACACGCGCTGGCCGTGGGCACGGGCGCGTGTGATGGCGTCCAGCGATTCCTGGCAGGATACATGGACGATATACAGCGGGGTGTTAAGCACATTGGCAATGGCGATGGCGCGCTGTGCGGCTTCGCCTTCTACCATGGGCGGGCGCGACAGAGGGTGGGACTGTGGGCCAGTCATGCCTTTTTTTATGAGCTCTTGCTGCAACATATAAACGAGTTCACCGTTTTCTGCATGCACGGTCGGTATGGCACCGAGTTCCAGTGCGCGGGAAAAGCTTTTGACGAGGATTTCATCATCGGCCATGATGGCATTCTTGTAGGCCATGAAATGCTTGAAGCTGTTGACGCCATGTTCATTGACGAGCTTGCCCATGTCGGCATGGACGGTTTCATCCCACCAGGTGACGGCGACGTGGAAGGAGTAGTCTCCGGCAGATTTTTCTGCCCAACCGCGCCAGATATTGAAGGCTTCCATCAGGCTTTGTTGCGGGTTGGGGATGACGAAGTCGATGATGCTTGTGGTGCCGCCCGCCAGGCCAGCGGCCGTGCCGCTAAAGAAATCATCTTGCGTGACCGTGCCCATGAAAGGCAATTGCATGTGGGTGTGCGGGTCTATACCGCCGGGCATGACGTAGAGGCCGCCAGCGTCGATGATTTCAGCACCCGCAGGTGCTTGCAGGTTGTCGCCTACGGCGATGATTTTGCCATTGTCGCAGAGGACATCGGCTTTAAATTCGCGGTCTGCGTTGACGACAGTGCCGCCGCGTATCAGGATGGTCATGGCAGTTCCTTCATTAATTCATTGGGTGTGTAAATCACAGGGGTCGTTTCTCGTAGGTTGTGCGGCCTTCGTAGATTGGGCTACGTTTCACCAGCCCAACACTCGGCCCTAGCAAACGTATACGTTTTTAAAGGCCCAGTGTTGGGCAGATAAGGCGATGCCCAACCTACGTTAATATCTCCGTGATTTTGCACATTCAAACCTTCTTACCACTCATCAAACCCATATACACCACACCGGACAAGGCAAGGCCGACAAACCAGGCGTAGGTGTAAATGGTTTTTAATACTTCTGGAATAGCCGGGAAGCTGGCAGGAAAAGCCGCATTCAAAAAACCCGGGATATTCGGCAAGACGCCGATCACAAAAGCGATCACGGCGGCCATGTTCCAGCCATTTTTATAGCTGTACTTGCCTTCATCCTGGTACAGGGCGTTGACATCAATTTCTGTCTTGCGGATGAAGTAATAATCAATAATCAAAATACCAGCGATGGGGCCAAGCAAGGCAGAATAACCGATCAGCCAGGTGAAGATATAACCCTGGGTAGATTCCAGAATCTTCCATGGCATCATGATCAGGGCGATGGAGGCGGTGATATAGCCACCGGTTTTATACGAGATCAGCTTGGGGTTCAGGGCCGAGAAATCATAGGCCGGGCCGACGAGGTTGGCGGCCAGATTGACGGATACCGTGTCTATCAGCAAGATCAGCAAGGCGATCAATACGGCAATGCCTGTCATGCGGCTGGCAAGATCTACCGGGTCCCACAGGGCTTTACCGTAGAGGACGACGGTGGCAGAGGTCACGATCACTGCCAGCAGCGCCAGCAAGCCCATGGGTGCAGGCAAGCCTATGGTCTGGCCGAGTATCTGGTCTTTTTGTGATTTTGCGAAACGGGTAAAGTCAGGAATGTTCAAGGCCAGGGTAGCCCAGAAGCCGACCATGGCTGTCAGTGAAGGCCAGAAGGTGCTCCAGAACTGCCCGGCTTTTTTACCGCCTTCGACGAATTGCGATGGTTGATCCAGCAAAGGGCCGAAGCCGCCAGCCTTGTTATAGACCCAACCGAGCAGAACGAAACAGATAAGAATTTTTAAAGGCGCAGTATAGGTTTCCAGCTTGCGTATGGATTCCATGCCATGGAAGATGTACCAGAACTGTATGGCCCAGAAAATCAGGAAGCACACCAGTTGTGCGGCATTAATGCCCAGACCGGCAATATTATCACCACCGAGAGGATGACCGATCAACACCCCACCCAGGGTATAAATCATTTGCCCGCCAAACCAGGTTTGTATGCCATACCAGCCACAGGCGACGATGGCACGCATGAGGGCCGGCAGACGTGCACCACGCACACCAAAGGAAGTACGCGCCAGCACGGCATAAGGAATGCCGTATTTGGCACCGGCATGGCCTATCAGCAACATGGGGACGAGTACGATGGCATTGGCAATAAACACGGTCACTACCGCCTGGTAACCTGACATGCCGCCTTCGATGAGGCTGGCCGCCAGGGTATAGGCCGGGATACACATGACCATACCCACCCACAAAGCGGCAAAGTGATACCAGCGCCAGGTGCGCTGGGCTTCTGAAGTAGGTGCTAAATCCTCATTCCAAAGTTGCCCGCTTTGTGTCTGCATATACTCTCCATTAGGTGTCAGCAAGTGAATTAGCGATACATTCAAGACCTCTCAACACAGAGGCACAGAGACACAGAGAAAATCAAGAGGAAAACCAAGTGGCTCCCTTACACTTCTCTGTGTCTCAATACTCAGATACTGAATGATCTTTATATATCTACTTTATAGCAGATTTATAGCAAACTTCGTTCCAACATCAACATCTAACAACACTTGAAAATTCAAAACAGATCAATCGACCTGAACTGCCTTGAACTCTCTTGCCTTTCTCTGTGAACCCTCTGTGTCTCTGTGCCTCTGTGGTGAGTGGTTTTAAACCTATTTCAACACCGCACGCGGGTTGCGTGGGTCTTGCGTCCAGTTCATATATGGCTTGCCAGTTGCCTGGGGCACCATGGTGATGCACTGTTCTACCGGGCAGGTGATCTGGCAGAGGTTGCAGCCTACGCATTCTTCCTTGATGACTTCGTATTTGCGGGTGCCATTCTCGGCGATCAGTTGTGCAATGGACTGGTGCGATGTGTCTTCGCAGGCAATGTAGCAGCGGCCGCATTGTATGCATTTGTCCTGGTCGATCTCGGCAATGACGGCATAGTTCATGTCCAGGTATTTCCAGTCTGTGGTATTGGCGACGGCTTTACCGGCAAAATCGCTGATGCGCTCATAGCCTTTTTCATCCATCCAGCGGGACAGGCCATCTGTCATTTCCTTGACGATACGGAAACCATGCAGCATTGCAGCAGTACAGACCTGCACCGAGCCTGCACCCAGTGCCAGAAACTCTGCCGCATCGCGCCAGTTACCTATGCCGCCTATGCCAGAGATAGGCAGGCCCTTGGTGGCCGGGTCACGGGCGATTTCTGCCACCATGTTCAAAGCGATAGGCTTGACTGCGCTACCGCAGTAACCACCATGCGTGCTTTGCGTGCCGACGATGGGGCGGGCGATCATCTGGTCCAGATCAATAGACGTGATGGAGTTGATGGTATTGATCAGCGACACGGCATCAGCGCCGCCATTGAAGGCAGCGCGGGCTGGCACGCGCACATCGGTGATGTTGGGTGTGAGCTTGACGATGACGGGCAGTGAGCAATACTTCTTGCACCAGCGCGTGATCATTTCCACATATTCTGGCACCTGCCCTACGGCTGCGCCCATGCCGCGTTCTGGCATGCCGTGCGGACAGCCGAAATTGAGTTCTATGCCGTCTGCACCTGTGGCTTCTACCAGTGGCAGGATGCGTGCCCAGCTTTCTTCTTCACAGGGGTACATCAAAGACACGATCATGGCGCGGTCTGGCCAGTCTTTTTTGACTTGCGTGATTTCGCGCAGGTTGATTTCCAGGCTGCGGTCGGTGATCAGTTCGATATTATTAAAGCCAATGACTTCACGGTTCTTGCCAAAGTGGGCAGAGTAACGCGAAGAGACGTTGACCGGTGGCGGGTCTTCGCCCAGGGTTTTCCAGACTACGCCGCCCCAACCTGCTTCAAAAGCGCGGATGACGTTATAGGCCTTGTCAGTCGGTGGTGCAGAAGCCAGCCAGAAAGGATTGGGTGCCTTGATGCCGGCAAAGTTAATCGAGAGGTCAGCCATATTACACCTTCGCTTTCAAATCATTATCAATCGCCAGCGCTGCCAGCTTGCCATGTTGGACTGCCTGTACGGTCAGGTCCTGCCCGTCGGCGATACAATCGCCACCGGCATAAATACCGGATACGCTGGTACGGTATTGCGCATCCACATGGATTTTATCATTCTGCTTTTGCAGGTCTTTTGCCAGATCATCAGACAGGCTGCTGTTGTCCATGCTTTGGCCGATGGCCTTGAAAATGGCTTGTGCGGGAATGTCTATCGTTGCGCCGCTGGCTTGCAATTTGCCACCTACTTCTTTGGTGCGGGCAAAGCGCATGCCGCTGACCTTGCCTTCTGCATCACGCAAGACTTCTTGCGGTTGCGCCCAGGTGACGATGCGAACCTGGTTGGCTTTGGCGATGTCTTGTTCATGGTGTGTCGCAGACATATGTTCTGCACCACGACGGTACACGAGTGTGACCTGCTCTGCACCAAGGCGGGCGATTTGGACTGCCATGTCGATGGCGGTATTACCGGCACCGATGACTATGCATTGTTTGGGCACCGGCAATTTGCTCAGGTCTTCTGCCTGACGCAGCTCGGCGATGTAATCTACCGCTGCCATCAGGCCAGGTGCATCTTCACCTGTCAGGCCCAACTGGCGGCTGGCACCCAGGCCGAGGCCAAGGAAGACTGCATCGTAATCACGGCGCAAGTCTGCCAGGTGCAGGTTCTGGCCCAGTACCTGTTCATGCTTGACGTTGATGCCGCCAATTTGCAGCAGGAATTCCACCTCGCGCTGGGCGCTGTCTTCTGTCAGTTTGTATTTGGCGATACCATATTCATTGAGGCCGCCGGATTTTTGCTTTGCTTCAAAAATCACGACATCATGACCTAATGTTGCCAGTCTGTGCGCACAGGATAAACCTGCTGGCCCACCACCAACGATGGCGATCTTTTTACCTGTGCTGGCAGCGCGCTGGAAAGGATGCTGTTCAAACTTTGCATTGTCGAGTGCAAAGCGTTGCAGCAGACCGATCTTGACTGGTGCACCTTCTGCATCATGATTGCGCACGCAGGCATGTTCGCACAAAATCTCGGTCGGGCAAACGCGCGAGCAGCTTGCACCGAGTATGTTTTGATCGAGAATAACTTTGGCTGCACCATTGATATTGCCGACAGCAATATTCTGGATAAAGCTGGGCACATCAATTTCTGACGGACAGATGCGGGTGCAGGGAGCGTCGTAACAATAGAGGCAGCGGTCACTTTCTATCGCTGCCTGGCGCTTGTTCAGTGCTGGATTCAAGTCAGTGAAATGCGAACGCAGCGTTTCCTGACTTTCTTCTGCCTGGGGTAAATGCTTAAGGGCTTCCAACATGGTGGCTCCAATCGATCTCTAATTACTAAATTCGTTTTTACTGCATTTATCTAAGCAAGTTTCGTGACAGCTAAACCTCTCAAAAAACTTACGCAATTGGTGCAGAATTGATGCAGGCTTGTGTAAGTTCATCTCTATTTATTTTGCGGGAAGGAGAACTCTGCGCCCTTACTGATGCTATCTGGCCAACGCTGCATGACTGCTTTCACGCGTGTGTAAAAACGCACACCTTCTGGCCCATAGATATGATGATCACCAAACAGGCTACGCTTCCAGCCACCAAAACTATGGAAGGCCATAGGCACAGGCAAAGGTACGTTCACGCCAACCATGCCGACCTGTATCATGCGCACGAATTCACGCGCCGTGCCGCCATCGCGGGTGAATACAGCAACGCCATTGCCGTATTCATGCTTGTTGATGAGATCTGCCGCCGCTGCCATATCCGGCACACGCACTACGCACAAGACCGGTCCAAAAATTTCCTGTTTGTAGACGGTCATTTCTGGCGTAACGTGATCGAACAGACTACCGCCGCAGAAGAAACCTTCTTCGTGACCTGGCACGGTAAAGTTGCGGCCATCAACGACCAGTTTTGCGCCTTCTGTCACGCCTTCGCCGATCAGGCTTTCTATGCGTTCTTTGGCGGCATGGGTAATGACCGGGCCCATTTCTGCATCCGGTGCCAGGCCGTTATTGATCTTGAGAGATTTAACACGTGCTGCCATGGCATCAACCAGGGCATCTGCCGCAGAACCAACAGCAACTGCAACCGAGATGGCCATGCAGCGTTCACCGGCAGAGCCATAGGCTGCACCCATTAAGGCATCGACTGCCATGTCCAGATCAGCATCTGGCATGACAACCATATGATTTTTTGCGCCACCGAGTGCCTGCACGCGTTTGCCATTGGCACAGCCACGTGCGTAGATTGCCTGCGCAATTGGTGTCGAACCGACGAAGCTGATAGCCTGCACTTCAGGATGATCAAGCAGTGCATCAACGACAGTTTTATCACCCTGTACGACATTGAAAACACCATCAGGCAAACCTGCCTGCTTGAGCAATTTTGCATGCAGCAAGGATGCGGACGGATCACGCTCAGACGGTTTCAGCACGAAGGTATTACCGCAGGCGATCGCGATAGGGAACATCCACATCGGTACCATGACGGGGAAGTTGAATGGCGTGATACCAGCAACGACACCCAGCGGCTGGCGCATGCTGCAGGCATCGATGCCACGGGCGATCTGTTCGGAATATTCACCCTTCAACAGTTGTGGTATGCCTATCGCAAACTCCACCACTTCTATGCCGCGTGCGACTTCGCCCTTGGCATCGGCCAGGGTCTTGCCATGTTCCTTGGTCAGAAGATTGGCAAATTCATCGGTATGCTGTTGCAGCAGGTTCAGGTAAGCCATGAGCACGCGGGCGCGTGACAAGGCTGGCGTGTTTGACCATGCAGGAAAAGCCTTTGCTGCTGCGGCAACTGCCAGATTAACGTCCTGCTCGCTGCCCAATGCGACCTGGCCTTGCACCGAACCGAGTGCCGGATTATAAATATCAGCAAAGCGTGGCTGCACGCTTTGATGCAGCTCGCCGTTGATGTAATGATTGACTTGATATGTGGTCATGATGTTCGCCGGATTAATCGAGGTGTTTCAAAATGTCGTGCAGTTTGCCGAACAGCTGGTCTACGTGTTTTTTCTCCAAAATCAACGGAGGTGACATGGCGATGATGTCGCCAGTCGTGCGTACCAGTACGCCTTCGGCAAAGGCTTTTTTGTAGGCGGCCATGGCGCGTGCGCCGACTTTGCCGGGCATGGATTCAAGCTCTATCGCACCGATCAGGCCGACATTGCGCAAATCTATGACGTGCGGCAAGCCTTTCAGGGAATGCAGGCCATCTTCCCAATAGGCAGTCATGCTTTGTGCATGTTCCAGCACTTTTTCTTCCTTGAAGACTTTGAGGGAAGCCAGACCAGCAGCAACAGCCAGTGGGTGACCGGAATAGGTATAACCGTGGAACAGTTCTATGCCTGCAGGGCCTTCCATCAATGCGTCGTATATTTTTTGATGGCTGAACACCGCGCCCATGGGTACGACACCATTGGTCAGGCCCTTGGCCGTCGTCATGAAGTCAGGCGTGACGCCAAAGAAGTCAGATGCAAACGGTGTACCCATGCGGCCAAAACCGGTGATGACTTCATCAAATATCAGCAGGATGCCATGCTTGTCGCAAAGCTCACGCAGGCGTTTCAGATAACCTTTGGATGGCAGGATGACGCCAGCGGAGCCAGCCAGCGGTTCAACGATGACGGCAGCGATGGTGGAGATATCGTGCAGGGCAATCAGGCGTTCGAGTTCATCTGCAAGGTGAGTGCCGTATTCTGGCAAGCCACGGGTGAAGGCATTCTTTTCCAGGTTGTGGGTATGCGGCAGGTAATCAACACCGGCCAGCAAGGTACCAAACTGCTTGCGGTTGGCTGGCAAGCCACCGAGTGACATGCCGCCAAAGCCTACGCCGTGGTAGGCGCGTTCGCGGCTGATGAAACGGGTGCGCTGGGCTTCGCCACGGCTGCGGTGGTAAGCCAGCACCATTTTCATGGCGGTATCAACAGCTTCCGAGCCGGAATTGGTATAAAACACCTGGCCAAACTTGTGGCCGCTATAGTCGATCAACTGTTCTGCCAGCTCAAAGGCTTGTGGGTGGCCGATCTGGAAGGCGGGTGCGTAATCCAGGGTCGCGACCGCATCTTGTACCGCTTTCACCACAGTTGGATGGGAATGCCCCAGCGGCACGCACCACAGGCCTGCCGTACCGTCGAGTATTTCGCGGCCATTCTGGTCGCGGTAGTACATGCCAGAGGCAGAAGCCACCAGACGCGGAGCCTCTTTATAGTCACGGTTGGCCGTGAAAGGCATCCAGTAAGAATTGAGTTGTTGTTTGCTGAGCATGGGCTTCTCCTTGACACTGAAAACAATTTACCAAGTGGTAAAAATATGCTGAAATGCTAAATAAGCATATGCAGTAATGACATATACAGCCAGTTTAATTTCATCCAACCGTATTGGTAGCCAGAACATAACAGTTACGTGCGTTTGCACAATTTATGTTCAGCGAGGAGCAAGCATGGACGCCGTAAAAGAACAGCAGGTAGTAGAGCAAAGTCCGATCTGGCCGCAACTGTCGCTGGAGCGTAGCCGCCAGGCCAGCCTGGTAGAGCAGATCGTGCAGGAAGTAAGCCGTTTGGTGCGCCAGAATGACCTGGCGCAGGGCAGCAAGATGCCGTCCGTACGGCAATTTGCCAAATGTAATGCAGTCAGTACCTTTACAGTTGTGGAATCTTACGAGCGCCTGATTACCCTGGGCTTGCTGAGCTCACGTCGCGGCTCTGGTTATTTTGTCACCAAACCGGCCTGTACACCGCAACCCATGGCGCAAGCTGTCATACCCAGTGCGCTGGATGCCTTAAGCCCGGATTTGTATTCTGGCGTATCGAGCGCCCTGCCCGTGGGTTCAGGCTGGTTGCCGCCAGAATGGTATGGCGATGATATTTTGCTCGATGCCTTGAAGCAATCGATGCGCATTCCTACCCAGCGCCTGCGTGGCTATGGCAACCCGCTGGGTTTCCCCAGCTTGCGCCAGCACCTGGCCAGCAGCCTGTCGCAGGAATTGTTCAGTGTTGATTCTGAACAGATTTTGCTGACCCATGGTGCTACTCATGGCTTTGACCTCATCCTGCGTACGCTGTGCAAACCCGGTGACACTGTACTGGTTGAAGACCCGGGTTATAGCAATCTGCTATCCCTGATACGCCACCACGGCTGCATACCGATAGGCATAGCCCGCGATGAAAAAGGCCTGAACCTTGACAGCCTCATGGAAAAAGCCCTGCTGCATCAGCCCAAGCTGATGTTTGTGAATACTGTCTTGCAAAACCCGCTGGGTACAAGCCTCTCCCAGTCACAGGCACACCGCTTGCTGGCACTGGCTGAACAGTTTGATTTCTGGCTGGTTGAAGATGATATTTACCGCGAGCTATGCCCGCGCCCCGAACCATCACTGGCCGCGATGGATGGTTTGCGTCGCGTAATACGGGTAGGCAGCTTTTCCAAGACGCTCTCCCCTACCCTGCGCGTAGGCTCAGTCTGCGCATCGCATTCGCTGATAGGAGAACTGTTGAGGGTGAAGATGCTGGCAGGTTTGACGACATCTGAAATCAATGAACGCGCGGTGCTACATGCAATCAGTTCGCGCCTGTACCGGCGCATGCTGGAAAAGCTCAAGCGGCAACTGGAAACCTCACGCAATGCCAGCATGGATATGCTGTTGGCCGCAGGCTTGACACCACTGGCAGAACCACGCGGCGGCATGTTCATCAGTGCGGGCTGGAAAGACAGCAAGGCCAGTGCCAGCGAGATTTCACGTCTAGCTTTGCAGGAAGGCATCTTGTTGGCACCGGACGAATTCTTTAGCCTTCGCACCAGCGACCACCCATGGTTCCGCTTCAATATCGCTTACAGCGGTGATGAAGCATTGAAAAACTTCTTGATGAAGCAGCGTCATGGATAGAGCGCCAGACAAACTCACGCGCTCACGCGATGCGCTGCAAGCCCGCATCATGCAGGCGGCGGTTGAGGTATTTGCTGAAGCTGGTTATGCAGGTACGGCACTGGCATCGATTGCCGAGCGGGCTGGCCTGTCGAAACAGAATTTGCTGTACTACTTCCCGACCAAGCAAATTCTGTATGAAAAGGTGCTGGACCAGGTGCTGGATCAGTGGCTGGACCGCATGAATATCCTGGCAGACCCCGACCATGACCCGGCGACATTACTTGGCAATTACATACGTGCCAAACTGCGTTTCTCGCGTGAACAACCACAGGCATCTCGCGTATATGCGATGGAAGTCATCAGCGGTGCACCTGTCTATGCCGAGACCATGCGCAATAAAATACTGCCCTTATTGCAAAAAGATATAGCCGTTTTTGAAGCCTGGATGGCGGCTGGAAAAATCGCCGCAGTGAATACGACACATCTATTATTTTCCATCTGGGCGATGACGCAGTCGTATGCTGACTTTGCTGCGCAGATGAGTCTTGTGCTTGGACATAGCCCTCTGAATGAGAATGATTTTGAAGAAGCAGAGACACTCATTGTCGATATGGTATTGCATCGTTTGCATCTACAGACTTCGTCAACCAGACAAACCTTTACCACTTAGACAGCAATGTGAATGTCTGTCAAATACCACATAAAAAAATAATGCTGGAGGGCATGTTTAAAGAATTGCTGGCATAATAAATTCTCAGGAAAGAAGCGATGCCAGGCGTTCTTCTGACCACAAATGATGTTGCAGTGCACATGATCGGGGGAGTGTATGAGTCACGAACAGGGATCAGACGAAGACTGGATCATTGAAGATGAAAATAATGACAAGTCTCAAGAGCAACTGGACACCTCATTTGAATCCCACCCCTGGCGCTTGCTCATCGTCGATGACGAAGAAGATATACACGCCGTCACCCGTTTAGCCCTCAACAATATCGTCTTCAAGGGCCGCCCGCTGGATATATTGTCAGCGCACAGTGCATCTGAAGCATTTGATATCTTAAGTAAAGAAAACGACATCAATCTGATCTTGCTGGATGTCGTCATGGAAACCGATGACGCTGGCCTGCGTCTCGTCAAACGTATACGCGAAGAGTTAAAAAATCAACTGGTACGCATCGTCCTGCGCACTGGCCAGCCTGGCCAGGCACCGGAGAAAAGTGTCATCGTCGATTACGATATCAATGACTATAAAACCAAGACCGAACTGACTACCCAGCGCCTGTTCACAACCGTCATCGCGTCCTTGCGCGCTTATGAAGGCTTGCTGTCGATAGAGCGCAGCCGCATAGGTTTGACGCGCATATTGCAGGCATCTGCCAACCTGTATGAGTTGAAGTCGTTGAAGGAATTTGCCAGTGGTGTGCTCAACCAGATTGGTGCCATACTCGATGTTGGTGCCGATGGTGTTTTATGCCTGTCACGCAATCCGGTAGGCAACCCTGGCGGCAACCTGCAAGCCAGCATCATTGCGGCGACCGGTACCTATAGTGATTTTTCAGGCCTGGACAAATTGCCACAGGATTGCGAATGGACGGCCATCGTAGAAAAAGCCTTCAACGAAAAGAAAAGCCAGTTCCAGCATCCTGCCGATGTCTTGTTCATTCACACCCGGCAAGGCCATGAATTTGCGATATTGGTAACACCACCCTGGCCGCTGGGGCAAATGCAGCGCGACTTGCTGGAATTATTCTGTGACCGCATTGCTGCTGCCTTTGATAACCGCTATGTCAATGAGCAATTGCAAAAGGCCCAGGAAGCCTCGGTAGTGGCTTTGACTGACCTGGCAGAATCACGCGACACCGATACAGGCGGCCATGTGCAGCGAGTTTGCAGGCTGACGAATGCGATTGCCAATGAACTCAAGCGGCGCAATGATTTTGCCACTGACCTGACACCGCAATTCATGGAAATGGTGGGCATCGCCAGCATCTTGCATGATGTGGGCAAGGTGGCAACGCCGGATGCCGTGCTGCTGAAAGCAGGCGGACATGACAAGAATGAACGCATCATTATGGAATACCATGCACTGGCGGGTGAAACCGTATTGGCGCGTGCCGCCACCATGGTCGATGGCGTCAGTTACCTGACTTATGGCTCACAGATTGCTGGTAGCCACCACGAGCATTTTGATGGCCAGGGTTATCCGCGCAAACTGAAGGGAGAAGAAATCCCCCTGTCGGCACGCATAGTAGCAGTTGTTGATGTGTTTGATGCCTTGCTGCACCGCCGCCCCTACAAGGAACCATGGTCGCTCGAAGACACCATTGCCTACATCAAATCCAGGAGCGGCAAGCAGTTTGACCCCTTGGTCGTTGACGCCTTGATCCATTATGTACAGACCGAGCAACCGGACTGGGTCGCCAGCGGAGAATAAGCAAGTCTGGCCCCGGCCCATCTATCTCAATGCTGGCAAGCTTTTGCGTCTGCCGGCTTATCACTTGCCAGCGCCTGGATAATCGGGCACTGCGCCTGTTCAGTTGATGATGCGCATTGATGTATCAGTTCGGTCAACATATCTTCCATCCTGTGCAGGTCGGCCAGCTTGGCCTTTACTTGCAACAAACGCTCGTGCGCGACATCGCGTATAGCCTGTCTGTCATTACCATCTTCCAGCATCAGCAAATTGGCGATTTCATCGAGGCTGAAACCCAACTCCTGCGCCCTTTTGATAAAGCGTATGCGTTCTGCCAAGCTAGCAGGATAGGTTCTGAAACCGCTGGCGACTTCGGGTACGGGCAACAAATCGCGGCGCTGGTAATAGCGTATGGTTTCTACCCCTACGCCCGCTGCCTTGGCCAGTTGCCCTATCGTATATTGATCTGCATCAGACATCGCTAAATAATCCTTGACTCTGTTCTTGGGTACGGAGTCTATGATAAGGCAATATCATTTTATCTGTACGGGAGCATCATCCATGACCCAGGATCACACCACCCACGAACATGGCGACAATTGTTGCGGGCACAAGCATGACGAGCAGCCAACTGCAATTCAGGAAAAAAAATACACTGACCCCGTGTGCGGCATGCAAGTCAGCAAGAACAATGAGAAAACAGCCCGTTTTCAAGGTGTCGCCTATTATTTTTGCAGCACGTCCTGCGTCAGCAAGTTCAATGCGGCGCCACAAAACTATGTCAAGGCCAAGAAAGTGATAGGCCTGGGCAAAGTGAACAGCGGTGCCATGCAAAGCGATGCCAATGGCGAACACAAAGACCCAGTCTGCGGCATGCGCGTCAATGCCCAAAGCCAGCACCAGTTTGAACATGATGGGCAAAATTATTATTTTTGCTGCAATGCTTGTCTGGAAAAATTTCGCAAAGACCCTGCTGCCTGGCTGGACCCGGCCAGACGACCTGCCCCAAAACCAGTAGCCAAGGATGCGATATTCACCTGCCCCATGCATCTGGAAATAGAACAGGTGGGTCCGGGCACTTGCCCGCTGTGTGGCATGGCGCTGGAACCCAAGGAAGCTTCGGCAGAAGAGGACACCAGCGAGCTTGATGATATGTCGCGGCGCTTCAAATTCAGTCTGGTACTGAGTTTGCCGCTGCTGATCATGACCATGGGTGACATGCTGCCTGGCATATCGCTCCATCACCTGCTGGGCATGACGGTGTTCAACTGGCTGCAATTCATCCTGGCGACACCTGTGGTGCTATGGGCTGGCCTGCCTTTTTTTGAGCGTGCGCTGGCGTCCTTCAAGACCGGGCATCTGAATATGTTCAGCCTCATAGGTGTGGGCACTGCTGCAGCTTATGTATTCAGCCTGGTGGCTTTGTTGTTGCCAGATATACTGCCTGCAGCCTTCAAGATGGATGGTATGGCACCGCTGTATTTTGAAGCCGCAGCCGTCATCATTACCTTGGTATTGCTGGGACAGGTGCTGGAATTACGGGCACGCTCGCAAACCAATGCAGCGATCAAGGCATTATTGGGTTTGACACCTGCAACGGCGATACGCATTGCTGTTGACGGCAGCGAAAAAGAAATTGCTCTTGATGAAGTACAGACTGGCGACAACTTGCGTATCAAGCCGGGTGCGCATATCCCTGTTGATGGTGTCGTGCTGGATGGTCATAGCAATGTCGATGAAGCCATGCTGACAGGTGAACCACTGCCCGTCAGCAAACAGGCCGGTGACAAAGTCAGTGCCGGTACCATCAACCAGCAAGGCAGCTTCAGCATGCGGGCTGAACGCATAGGCAAGGATACCCTGCTGGCCAGCATCATCAATCTGGTGAACCAGGCCGGGCGTTCACGCGCACCTATCCAGAAGCTGGCGGATCAGGTCTCTGGCTGGTTTGTACCGGGTGTAATTGCAGCAGCCGTGCTGGCCTTTATCGCATGGGCAGTGTGGGGGCCAGCACCGGGGATGGCGAATGGTTTGATGGCTGCAGTATCGGTGCTGATCATTGCCTGCCCTTGTGCACTTGGCCTGGCCACGCCGATATCGGTCACAGTGGGCATAGGCCGTGGTGCCCGTGATGGTGTGCTGATCAAGGATGCAGAGGCACTTGAGAGACTGGAAAAAATCGATACCCTGCTGATAGACAAAACCGGCACGCTGACAGAGGGCAAACCCACACTGCAACACTTCAGCATCGCCAGCGGCGAATCAGAAACAGACTTGCTGGCGCTGGCCATGGCGCTGGAACAACGCAGTGAACATCCAGTTGCCCATGCCATCGTCAGCTATGCAATGACTCGCGGTGCAAAGCCCATTGCCATCAGCGATTTTACGTCCATCACAGGCAAGGGTGTCAGCGCCACGATGGATGGCAAGACGGTCTTGCTCGGTAACCCTGCGCTGTTGAAAGAACATGCCATAGCGCTGCCAGGCTTTGAATCAAAAATCAATGATCTGCAAGCACAGGGACATACCGTCATGCTGCTGGCAGTAGCACAAAAAGCCGTCGCCCTGCTCAGCGTCGCAGACAAGATCAAGAGCAACAGCAAAGAAGCCATCACTCAATTGCAGCAGCAGGGCATACACATCATCGTGCTGACAGGTGATAACATCAGGACTGCGCAGGCAGTGGCAAAACAACTTGGGCTCGACGATGTGCGCGCAGACTTGCTGCCCGCAGACAAATTCCGCATCGTGCAGGAATTGCAGTCACAGGGGCGCACAGTTGCCATGGCTGGCGACGGTATCAATGACGCACCTGCGCTGGCGCAGGCCGATGTCGGCATTGCCATGGGTAACGGCACCGATGTTGCCATGCATAGCGCTCATGTAGTGCTGGTCAAAGGTGATTTGCGCGGCATAGTCAAAGCGCGCTCTTTAAGCCAGCAGGCCATGAAAAACATCAGGCAAAACCTGTTCTTTGCCTTTGCTTACAACTTTGTCGGCGTGCCCATTGCAGCAGGCTTGCTGTATCCATGGTTCGGGATTCTGCTGAGTCCCATGATCGCCAGCGCAGCGATGAGCCTGAGCTCGGTCTCCGTCATCAGCAATGCACTGCGCTTGCGGTCCGCAAAACTATAGTGGCTGATAGCAAACTGAATGACAAACCGCAGGAACAGGTAAAATACGCGCCTGTTCTTGCCAGCACCTGGCATAGCCTTACCAAATAAAAAATTTCATGCGTATTTCTATCCTGGCCTTTTGTATTGCCACCCTGTTTATTTTGCCTGCACATGCAAGCGAAAAGACCAAACCGGCAAGTAAAAAACCTGTTGAAAAATCTGTCAGCGCCACCGTGTATGTGGCTGGTGACATTGCTGACTGTCGCAAAAGGCCACCTGTCGAAAGCATGGCTGCCAGGACAGCAGAACTGATTGCCGCCGGCCTTGCCAAAGACAGCACGGCCAGGGCGATTACCCTGGGCGATAATACTTACCCAGTCGGCAAACCCGAAGAGTTCAGCAACTGCTATGAACCCACCTGGGGACGCTTCAAGGAAAAAACCCTGCCATCACCGGGTAATCATGATTACGGCATGCCCAAGGCTTTGGGGTATTACAATTATTTTGGTGAGCTGGCTGGCCCGGATCGCCGCGGTTACTATGCGACCCGTCTGGGTAAATGGTACATCCTCTCGCTCAACAGCAATCTGGACCAGGCCCAGATGCAAGTACAACTGAAATGGTTGAAGGACGAACTGGACAGCAATAAACAAAGCTGCACCCTGGCCTTCTGGCATCACCCTGTGTATAGCTCTGGCGGCCATGGCAATAACAAGAATATGCAGGAAGCCTGGGCCATGCTGGCAGCAGCCAAAGCAGATATCGTGCTGGCCGCGCACGACCATGATTACGAACGCTTTGCCCCTCTTGATGCAAATGGCGACAAGGACGACAAAAATGGCATGCGCAGTTTTGTCGTTGGTACCGGTGGTGCGAAGCTGACGCCGATGTTCCTGCCCAAGGGAACAACCGAGTTACGCGACAATTCTACCTATGGCGTATTGAAACTGACTCTGCATGCCAAGTCCTACGAGTGGGAATTTTTGCCTGTTCCAGGGCAGACACTGGTAGATAAAGGCCAGGCTGCCTGCCACTGAATACCAGACTTGCTTACAGTGGGCGCAGCTTGGGCAAACCATAGTCTGCGTCAGCTGTAATTTGCTCAAGCACAGCGCGCATGGCTTTTACTTTGCCTGCGCCCATGCTCCCAATTAAACGATGTTCAAACTCCTGGTGAAAGGCGCGCGCCACCTTCATCAGGGCCAGTGCACGCGGCGTCAGGTGCAGTAATCTCACCCTTGCATCAGTAGCGTCGTCTTCACGTCGCACATAGGCTTTTGCTTCCATATCATTGACGATTTTTAGCGCGCCCTGTGGCGTCATCCCCAGGCTTTCTGCAAGCTGCTTGAGGTTTTGCGGATTATTCTCCAGCAAACGAAAAACATAGCCGAAAGAACTGCCGACATCGGCATAGCCTTGCTGTGCCAGATGTTGATGCAATTGTTCTTTGAAGCTGCCAAAAGCCAGATTCAGCAATACGCCCAGATCCATATTTTCTTGCATGGTAATTTAATTCACCTAGGTTTATAATCTTTGGTGAATTATATCATATGAGGAAATTATGAATCTGATCGACGCATCATCTGCCAAAGTTTTTAGCATGCATGAGGCCACATTCACTGGCCTTGCATCCCCCAGCCGCGGCTCAACAGAAAATTCAGCCTGGATCGTTGAACTAAGTGCCAACAAACCCGGCGTCGCGCACCAACTGACACGTGAAGAGATATTTATCTGCCTTTCAGGAACGGCAAAGGTCAGTATGGGAGACAATCATCACACGCTAAGTGCAGGTGCATGCCTGATCGTACCTGCTCATACCCGTTTTTCAATCAGCAAGACCAGCGATGAGAATTTCAGGGCCGTGGCGATCTTGCCAGTAGGGGCTGAGGCAGTGCTGGAAGATGGCAAGACATTCACGCCACCATGGGCGCTTTGACCACATTAACCACACATTAACCACACATTAACGAATCATTAGCGACACAATAAAAAGGCAAGCTGACCAGCATGTCAGCTTGACAATATCAGGGATATCCAGAATACGAAACGGATGATAAGGTCCATATCAAATTCAAATGATGATTCCGGATTTTTTTGCACTATACTCAAGTACGGCTCAACAACTTAGTCAGCTTTGCTGCCAGGGTTGTCACTTCCCGCGTCCGCCAGACGCATTATGGAGTCGTTATGCATATAGAAGAAACCCTCAGGCTGGATTTCAAGGATGTTTTGATACGTCCCAAACGGTCCACCCTCACCTCGCGCTCTCAAGTCAATCTGGAACGCGAATTCGTTTTCCATCATTCCCGCAAGACTTATCACGGCATCCCCATCATTGCTGCGAACATGGACTCTACCGGCACCATGGAAATGGCCGCCGCACTGGACCCGCATCAGTTATCGGTCGCCCTGCACAAGCATTATGATGAAGACGCGCTGGTCGATTATTTCTCTGCTTTGCAAAAGAAATCGACGGCCTTTTATTCCATGGGTATTACCCAGTCCGATTTTGAGAAATTCTCTGCCGTCATGGCGCGCGCCCAGAATGCCATAGAATATGTCTGCATCGATGTGGCGAACGGTTATACCGAGGGCTTTATCAATTTCGTCAAAAAAGTGCGTACCACTTATCCACACCTGACCATCATGGCAGGCAATGTGGTGACCGGCGATATTACTGAAGAACTGATACTGGCCGGTGCCGACATCGTCAAGGTGGGCATAGGCCCGGGCTCAGTCTGCACAACGCGCAAAATGACGGGTGTGGGTTATCCGCAATTATCAGCAGTGATTGAATGTGCTGATGCTGCGCATGGCCTGGGCGGGCAGATTTGCGCAGACGGTGGCTGTGTCGTACCAGGTGATCTGGCCAAGGCTTTTGGTGCCGGTGCCGACTTTATCATGCTGGGTGGCATGCTGGCTGGTCATGATGAATGTGCTGGCGATCTGGTAGAACGTGATGGTCAGCAATTCAAACGCTTCTACGGCATGAGCAGTCGCGCTGCAATGGACAAGTACGCAGGTGGCGTTGCCAAATACCGTGCGTCAGAAGGCAAGGAAGTATTGATCCCTTACCGCGGCCCGGTGGAAACAACCTTGCAGGACATACTCGGTGGCGTGCGCTCTGCCTGCACTTATGTGGGCGCGCACAAACTCAAGGAACTGACCAAGCGCACCACCTTCATCCGCGTAACGCAGCAATTGAATGAAGTGTTCGGAAAATCCTGACCAGAATAAATCCTGTTTAGCACTAAACAAAATTAACATAATCTCGTAACAATACTACAAGCCAGCTTCGCAAGAAGTTGGCTTTTTTTCATCATTATTATCAATTAAATGATTTAGCCTGCATTTGGCATAAATAATGCATAGATATACGAAATTTATGCCATTTTGATCGCTGAATTTTCATGATTTCAATCACATCTGTGATTTGAATATTGCTAAGTGCCTACATCCATGGCAGGATAGCCGTTCGGATTTGTGAAAATTTCCTGCGCAGCGAGCAAAATGATTTTGCACCAATTTATTGCATTTATTTTGAAATGCACTATTTTCATGCGAACATTCTTTTCGCTGCGATATAGCCGATTGCTTGATTTAACTTTAGCTTTAAAAACGGTCTTTTGTCTGGAGTAATATGAAAACGGTAGTTACTAAAACAACAGGGAAGTTATCATTTCTCACTTTCAGCCTGGCATCCAGTGCCTTGCTCATTACTGCCTGCCAAAAAACACCGGAGCCTGCTCCTGTTGCCAGTGCACCAGAGGCACCCTCATCGACAGCCATGCCAACTGGTCTGGTAAAAAATCCAGTCAAACATGCTGATACTGCCGATGTGACGAAGTGGATGGATATGGCATCCAACAAGTCAGCCGCGCAAATCGCCAAAGAAGAAAAACTGGCGAAAGAAGCTAAAGAGGCCAAAGAAGCAAAAGAGGCTAAAGACGCCAAGGATGCAAAAGCGGCAGCAGAAGCAAAAGCCCTGGCAGCCAAGGTAAAAGACGCGCCTAAAGCGGCATCAGCAACGGCTACCGCACCTGCCCCGGTACCTGTCGCCGCTGCCCCCAAGCCGGTAGAAACGCCACCGCCAGTAGTCGCTGCTGCACCAAAGCCTGCACCAGTTGCGGCACCGGTTGAAAACCTGACTTTAAAAGTCGTCTCCAGCGTACAGCCCAAATACCCCAGCACTGCAGTACGCGCAGGCATCACCTCAGGTGTAGTCAGCGCGCGCGTGCATATTGATACGGATGGCAAGGTCTCGCAGGTAGAAATTGTCAAAGCCAATCCACCCAAGCATTTTGACAGGGAAGTGATTGCTGCTGCGTCTCAATGGAAATACGCGCCGATTTCCAAGCCACTGACCACTTTGCTGGAATTTAATTTCAAGCTCGACAATTAAGCCTAGCCTTAACAAAAGAGCCTGTCTGATCAACATCAGGCAGGCTCTTTTATTTGCAGTCCGCACTAAAGTAAATATTCCGCCCGCTATTCAGCCCAGACGCAAAGTCTTGCGCTGGTCTTGGTTGGCGGCTTCTGCCTTTTTGAACTTACCGGTCTTGATGACATTGCCGCCCTCGGGCAGACCTGCGACCTTGAACACACCCACCACCTGATGCAGATTATCTGCCTGCTCAAGCAGGCTCTGGGCAGCTGCGGCCGCTTCTTCCACCAGAGCGGCATTATGCTGGGTCACCTGATCCATCTGTGTGATCGCCACATTCACCTGTTCTATGCCCCGGCTTTGTTCGCCCCCTGCGGCGGCAATTTCACTCATGATCTCAGCGACCTGTTTGACGGATGTCACGATCTGGTCCATGGTGACGCCGGTTTCATCCACCAGCGCCGTACCGGCATCGACTTTAGCCACAGAGTCACCGATCAATTGCTTGATCTCTTTGGCAGCACTGGCTGATCTTTGCGCGAGGTTGCGCACTTCAGACGCGACCACAGCAAAACCGCGCCCCTGCTCCCCTGCCCTGGCCGCCTCCACCGCAGCATTCAAGGCTAGGATATTGGTCTGGAAGGCGATGCCATCGATGACGCCGATGATATCGACAATTTTGCGTGAACTATCCTTGATTGCACCCATGGTACTCACCATTTGCCCGACCACATCGCCGCCCTTGCTGGCAAAGTCAGATGAAGACATCACCAGTTGATTGGCTTGTGAAGCACTGGCGGCATTATGCTGCACGGTTGACGTCAGCTCTTCCATTGATGAAGCTGTTTCTTCGAGTGAGCTGGCCTGGCTTTCAGTGCGCTCAGACAAATCCAGGTTACCGGCGGCTATCTCGTTCGATGCGGTGAAAATCGTGTCAGTACTGGTCCTGACCTGGCTGACAATGTTGATCAGGCTCTGGTTCATATTGAACAAGGCTTGCAATAACTCACCTGCCTCATCTTTGGAGCTGATCTTGATTTCCTGACGCAAATCACCAGCAGCAATGTTGTTGGCGATATCAATCGCGTAGTTCAAGGGGCGGGAAATACTGCGCACCAGCCACACACCCATGGCATACGCAAACAGCACGGACAATACAATGAACAAGGCCGCAAATACCTGGAAGCTACGGAAGAAACTTTGCGAAGCTTCATACTCAGACTTGCCTACGCTGAGCTGCAATTGTATGAGCCCATCCATGGATTCTTTCATGGATAAAAACAAGGGATCTACTTTGCCATGGAATAATTTTGAAGCCGCATCCATGTCCTTATTTTTCAGCGCTGCTAGAGTAGGATTCAAACCCTCTTCCAGAAATAGTTTGCGCCTTGCCGCAAACTGGTCTGCCAGGACTTTTTCTTCTGGCGTCAGATAAGTCGCCATGTATTCACCCCAGATCTTGCTCGCCTCAGCCTTGCCCGCTTCAACAGCGGCAATGTGGGCAGACGCTTTTTCCGGATCATCGGTGATGGCCTTGGCAGTGATGACCTGGTTTCTCATGATCAGGCGTATCACACCATCCAGTTGGCCCAGCGCTACCAGCCTGTCGTCATATACAGTCTTGATGGAATTATTGCTGGCATTCAAACTCAGAAACCCTGCAGAACCTATCGCCAGCACCAGCAGTGACAATAGAATGAAGCTGAAAATGAGCTTGGTCCTGATGCGAATATCCTGAAACATATTTGCCTCCGTAACGTCGGGCGGATGATGAAGAAACATGATTAAGCGTATTGCCTGCCTGACAAATTAACTCAAAATACAGGGCAAAGTACTGGGCAAACGGGGACAAGCGCATCAGGGCTGGCCTGATGCGTGATTTGACTTTAAATGCTAAAAGGCAATAACTCAAGGCATGACAAGTAATTCAACAATGCTGAGCTATTTTCCCCACAAAGTATGAAGAATTGTTTCCATACGCAAATATCGGTATGAAATTTGGAAAATGTGAAAATTATTTTGCCTGATTGTCTATATCACTGGCAGCCAGCTTGCGTAAGACCTGCGCCGCTGCCATCAGGCCAAAAGAAGCAGTGACAACGATGGAAGAACCAAAACCGGCGCAATTCAAACCTGTCACCGCAGTACTGACATCGGCACTTGCATCCGCACCAACTTCGCAAACCTCAGCAGTCTCAGGCATGCTCAGCGCTTCCATGGAAAACACGGCATCAATCCCAAATTTGCTTTTTGCGCCACGCGGGAAACCATGGTTTTGACGCAGGCGCTTGCGCACCAGTGCCAGCAACGGTTCTTGTTCGGTGCGTGAGAGATCACGAATTTCTATCTTGCCTGGATCAGTCTGTCCACCTGCTGCACCTATGGTGATCAGCGGTATGGCATGCTGGCGGCAATAGGCAATCAGTGCTGTCTTAGCTTTGACATTGTCTATCGCATCGATCACATAATCAAAACCTGGCTGCCCCAGCATGGCATCAAGATTATCTGGCGTGACAAAGTCTTCGACTTCATTCACCTTGCAATAGGGATTGATCAGGGCGATACGTTCGGCCAAAGCTGTGACTTTAGCCTTGCCTACGGTATCGGTATTGGCCTGTATCTGGCGATTGATATTTGATTCAGCTACATTGTCGAGGTCTATCATGGTTATACGGCCTATGGCACTACGCGCCAGCGCCTCTACTACCCAGGAACCTACACCACCGACGCCAATAACGCAGACATGCGCCTGCTTGAAACGCTCAAGGCCTGCAGCTCCATATAAACGGGCAATACCACCAAAGCGGCGTTCAAAATCGATATCTATTACTTCTTGCATAAGAAAATTGCGCCCGCAGGCTGGACATTGTAAGCAGGAGCTATTTTACTTGATGCGGCTCAAGCCGTGACTTTACCTGCCAGCTTTTCGCTTCAAGTCAGAGAACAGCGAAAATACCCATGGCCGGGTCGCCATCAGCAGCGCCATGCCCTGTCTTTGTTCTGATGACAAGCTGGCATCAATATCTGCCAGCTCGTTAAACTCAGTCAGCAACCGTGCCATTTTTCTTTGCAAAACGGCAATCGATGCGGCGCTAAGTTCGCGGGTTTCAAAACGTAATATTGCCTGCTCTTCATGGAAGTCGCTCTGCAAAAATTCTTCCATGACTTTGGACTGGTATTTCCTGCGTATAGGCCCATCCTCACGCCATTGCAGGGTGGTATGGGTCAGTAACTTGATGCGGTTATGTGGATGCAGCTCTATCAATTCCAGCCGTTCCAGCTTCATCAGCAATTGCAATAACTCGGTTTCTGCAATTTCAAATTGCCTGGCGATTTCACGGACTTGCCACTGATTCAGCAAGAGATAAAAAACGCCCAGCAACCTGGGCTGGTCTGCCAGGGTCTGCTCTTGCAAGTCAGATAATTCTCCCTTGAGTTCCTGCTGGCCGCGTGCGAGTCTGGCCAGCTCAAGGAAATCCAGTTCCAGTAACTGACATATCGCCTCCAGCCTGCGTACAGTGAAAGTCGATTCAGAAAACAGACGCTTCACGCTGGCTTCACTGATGTCCAAATGCGCTGCCAATTGCGCATAGGTCAGGCCTTTTTGCTTCAAGTGCTTTTTCAGGGCAATCGTGATTTGTTGAGTCAGGTTCATGGTGCGTCCATTTTTGCGATAAATAGAATGGTATGCATTAAGGCAAGACCAAAAGGCTCACCACAGAGACACAGAGACTCTGAGAAAAGCATGAGCACTCACCTCAGTTGTACTTTGCTTTTCTCAGTGCCCCTCTGTACCCCCTCTGTGCCTCTGTGTTGAAAGGTCTTCTGTAAAAACTGAACGTGGCTTCATAAACCGCCAAGAGTATTGATATTCAATACCAATTTTTATTAGATTGTATATCAATACCTTGAATTGCAAAATGCAATCTTCTATCAAGGAGAAAAAGCATGCACGAGCACCACACCACAAACACGGTCAATGACATTCATTCCGCACTGAACCTGACCAGAGTCAGCGAGATCATAGAAATAAGCAATATCCCCCAGCTTGTCGCAACGCTGGAGAAAGCCAAAAGCCAGGGCAAGAAAATTGCCATCAGCGCAGGCAGGCATGCGATGGGTGGGCAACAGTTTGCAGAAGATGCCATCTTGCTGGACATGCGCGGCATGGACAAGGTACTCAATTTTGACCGCGAGCTGGGCATCATCGCGGTAGAGGCTGGCATACAATGGCCAGCCCTGATTGATTATCTGGAAGCCGCGCAGAAAGACAGTACGCAGCCATGGTCCATACGGCAAAAACAGACCGGTGCCGATGACCTCAGCATAGGCGGCTGCCTGTCTGCGAATGTACATGGGCGGGGCTTGCAAATGCGGCCTTTTATCGCTGATGTAGAAAGCTTCTGTCTGCTCGATGCGCAGGGCAGATTACAACACTGCAACCGTGACACAAACAGCCATTTATTCAGACTGGCAATAGGTGGCTACGGTGTGTTTGGTGTGATCACCAAAGTCAACCTTTGTCTGAGCAAAAGACAAAAAATGCGGCGCGATGTCAGCATCATCTCGCTCAATGAGTTGATGCCTGCATTCCAGCAACGCATGGATGCTGGTTATGTCTATGGTGACTTTCAGTTTGCCATTGACCCAGCCAGTCCTGACTTTTTGCAGCGCGGTGTTTTCTCTTGTTATTGCCCGGTATCCGACGCCAGCAGCATCCGTGAAGAACATGCGCTCAGCGATGAGCAATGGCAGCAATTACTGATGCTCGCCCATGTGGACAAAAGCCGCGCCTTTGATTGCTACGCCCAGCACTATATGGCCAGTTCTGGCCAGATTTACTGGAGCGACAGGCTGCAACAAACAACCTACCTTGATGGCTATCACAAAAAAATAGATGAAATGCTCGGGCACCAGGGTTCGGAGATGATAGGTGAATTATATGTACCCAGGGCTGCACTGCCAGCCTTCATGCATGACGCCGCTCAGGACTTTCGCCAGCATGCTGTCGATCTCATCTACGGTACCGTGCGTTTGATAGAAGCTGATACAGAAAGTTTTTTGCCATGGGCGAGACAAGACTATGCCTGCGTGATTTTCAATCTGCATACTGAACATACGGAAAGCGGCATCGCCGCAACCGCTGAGGCTTTTCGCCGGCTGATCGATCTCGCCATCAAACATGACGGCAGTTTTTATCTGACTTATGGGCGCTTTGCGACCGTTGAGCAAACTCGCCATTGCTATCCAAACTTTGAAAACTTCCTGGCGTACAAACAGCGCCTTGATCCTGAATCGCTATTCCAGAGTACCTGGTTACGCCATCATACGGCCATGTTTGCAAAACATCTGGAGCAGGCAGCATGAAGACAGATCAGGCCAGCAACACCGCTCTTATCGTTGCAGCCGGAGTACAGATGCTGGCGCGTGATCCGGCTTACGCAGGTTTGGTACCGGCAGCCATTGCGACGCATGGCCAGCGCTTATTACGGGCCAGCCACCCGCGCCTGTCCAGCCTGACTGCGCGGCACTGGTTTCGCAGCCTTGCATACACAGCAGCAAAATTCACCCTGCCCGGCATCTTGCCGCACTATGTCTTGCGCAAGATATTCATCAGGAAATATGTCGCCCGCTCAATCACTGCCGGTAGCCGCCAGATCGTCTTGCTCGGTGCTGGTTACGATACCTTGTGTATGGAGCTTGCTACGCAATATCCAGACTTGAAACTGATAGAAATCGACCACCCGGCAACGCAGGCAGTCAAGCGCGCTGCTGCAGGAGCATCGGGGGCAGCAGTGGCAGCAGGAGCGCATCGCATACACTACATCGCTGCCGAACTGGGTAAGCAAAAACTAAATGAGGTATTAAGCAACTGCAAGGCATTCAATCCAGACATAAAAACCTTGTTCATCGCAGAAGGCTTGTTGATGTATTTAACAAGCGATGATATAGCCAGTTTGTTGAAACAAATGCAGATGGCAGCCACCAAAACAGCATTGGTTTTTACCTGGATGGAGATACAGGCCAACGGCCAGCCCAATTTTCGGCCAGCCAGCAAGATCATCGATTTTTTGCTGAAGAAAAAAGCTGAACCCTTTTTATCTGGCATGCCGCAAGACCAGGTCCCTGCATTTCTAAAACAGCTTGGCTATGCAATGCAGGACTTGAAGGAGAGTGCTTCGATATGCCCGCAGGACTGCCGTATCAAACCAATTGCCGGGGAATATATCTGTATGGCACAGAGCACGTAAGCCTGAATTTGATATGACGCAAGCAGGGCCAGCCTGTCTATTGCATAATAAGCATATCTACACAAGTGAAGTGAACATGAATACTCTATTCGACAGCGCCCCAGGCTTTGATCAGCCCCTGGCAGTGCTCAAGCATTGCCATGACCGCATACGCAAGCAACTGGCGACCATGGGCAAGTTGCTGGAACACTTGCCCAGCCACGGCGCAGACCAGGATGCGCAGCAGGCGGCACAATCTGTCCTGAATTATTTTATCAAAGCGGCGCCCTTGCACCACGAAGATGAAGAAATCAACCTCTTGCCTGAACTGCAAGCGACCGCCAGGGATGAAGATGCCAGCTTGCTGGCCTCGCTGCTACCAAAAATCCTGAGCCAGCATGAAGACATGGCGGCACAATGGGAGCAGCTCAAAAAACAGCTAATTGCCATTGCCGCTGCAAGTGCAGCAAATCTGTCTGAGGCCGCGGTAAAAGACTTTCAAGCCCTGTATAACGAGCACATGCAGACAGAAGAAACACAGATCGCCCCGATGGCAAAACGTCTGTTTTCTGATGAGCAAATAGCCGCCCTCGGTGCTGCCATGCAGGCCAGGCGTGGCATTGCTGCATAGATCACTCTGTAATATTTCTGAATATGATATGAAAGATATACATGTCCATAGCTGATATCCGCACCGACTACAAAAAAGCCAGCCTGGCTGAAGCTGATGTAAAGCCTGAACCTTACAGCCAGTTTGCCAGCTGGTTCGATCAAGCCTTGAAAGCTGATGTACCAGAACCCAATGCCATGACACTTTCGACCGTCAATACCGATGGCAAGCCCAGCTCGCGCATCGTGCTTATCAAGGAATTTGATGAGCGCGGCTTTTCGTGGTTCACCAATTACGATAGTGCCAAAGGCCAGGACCTGCAGAACAATCCTCATGCTGCGCTGCTGTTTTTCTGGATTCCACTGGAAAGACAGGTGCGTATAGAGGGCCGCATAGAAAAGCTCAGTGATACAGAAAACGATGCCTATTTCAATAGCCGCCCGCTGGGCAGCCGCCAAAGTGCACTGGCATCGCAACAAAGCCAGCCTATCGCTGACAGGCAAGCGCTGGAACAAAAACTGGCTGTCGTAGCGGCAGAATTTGGCGATCAGCCTCCTCGCCCTGCGCACTGGGGCGGCTACCGCCTGCTACCAGAGCGCGTCGAATTCTGGCAAGGCCGCAGCTCGCGCCTGCACGACCGTATTGTCTATACCCGCGATAAAAATGGCGCATGGAAAATTTCCCGCCTGCAACCTTAAAGCTGGTCAACAGCCCTGACTATCCTCTTTGAGGAGGTAGTTAGGCGGCCAAATTGGCATGAGGGTATACAGAGCATGATATCCTCGGTGTTTTTTTACCGACACCAAAGTCCATGCCCAAGAAAAAAATCTTGCTATTAAGCGTATCCGCTGGCGCTGGTCACAAGCGTGCCGCCCAGGCCATACAGGCAACCGCGCTGGCCTATCCCGCCGATACTGAAGTCTTGCATCTGGATGTAATGGATTTTGTTACCGCCGGATTTCGCAAGATTTATACTGATTTTTATATCAAACTCGTCAACAAAGCGCCGACGCTATGGGGTTATCTCTACCATGCATCCAATGAAGCGCAATCTGACAGTACCATGGAAAAACTCAGGCGTGGCATAGAGCGCCTGAATGCCCGCCCATTGCTGCAAGCCATAGCTGATTTTGCGCCAGATGTCATCGTCTGTACGCATTTCCTTCCTGCAGAAATGCTGTCCCGCCTGTTACGCAAAGAAAGGCTGCATTGCCCGGTCTGGGTACAGGTCACCGATTTTGATTTGCACAGAATGTGGGTGCATGAACACATGGCGGGTTATTTTGCCGCCAGCGAAGAAGTGGCTGACCGCATGCGCATCAATGGCATACCGGCTGAGCGCATTCATGTGACGGGCATCCCTATCATGCCAGCCTTTACGCAGCATCTGGACAGGAAAATCTGTGCAGCAGAATTTGGCCTTGATCCTGCGCTGCAAACCTTTATGCTCATGGGCGGTGGTGCGGGCCTGGGCGGCCTGGATGAAGTTGCAGAACGCCTGCTGTCATTGCCTGGCAATTTCCAGCTCATCGTGCTCGCAGGTAAAAATGCGCCGGCACTACAAACCTTGCAAAAACTCGCCTTGCGCTATCCTGGCCGCCTGCTGCCTCAGGGCTTTACCGACAAAGTAGAACGCCTCATGGCTTGCGCTGACCTGGTCATTACCAAACCCGGTGGGCTGACGACATCTGAGTGCCTGGCCATGGGCTTGCCCATGATCGTCAACTCTCCTATTCCGGGACAGGAAGAACGCAATGCTGACTTTTTGCTGGAACAGGGCGTTGCGTTGAAAGCCTACGATGATGTCAGCCTCGCTTACCGCTTGAATTACCTGTTGCAACACCCCGATAAATTGCGCGACATGCATGACAAGGCGCAGGCTTTGGGGCGTCCCCAGGCGGCAACGCAGGTCTTGCAAACCATTTTGGATACACCGGTTTGAGTTCTGGTTTGACTATGATATCTGATAACAACTCTGTTAATAATTTAGCTAAAAACTCAGCTAATCATTCAACTAAAAGCGCATTCGTGCCTTTCCTGGCCTGTTTTGCCTTCGCCTGCATCCTGGCGCTATTTTTTGCGCAAGTAGAAATCCAGATAGAAGGCAGCGCAGGCTGGGCCGCCAACCTGCCTACCTGGCGCATAGAAAAGCATTGGCTGCTCGATATCTTCTGGGGTGGCCGGGCGATGACGGGTTACCACGCCTGGGTGTTCCCTTTCATCACCCTGTTTTTTCATTTCCCCTTTGCCATGCTGCAGCAATGGTCAGCAAAGCTCGAATGCCGTGCGATTGCCAGCATCATGACATTCTGGGTAGCAGAAGATTTTTTATGGTTTGTCATGAACCCGGCCTACGGCATCTCGCGCTTCAATGCTCATGATGTGCCTTGGCATGTACACTGGCTGCTCGGCGTGCCCACTGATTATTGGCTGGGCTTCATCGGTGCGACTTTTCTCTATATTTATTCGTACAAACAACATGCTCAACAAGGCGCGAAACAAGATGCGAAATAAACGCTTCAGGACTGGCCTGAAAACCTGGACTTCATTGGCCAGGCTGGCCACGCTATCCTGCTCCGGTATGCTATTGATTTCGACTGTGGCTGGCGCGCAAACTGTGAGGCCTGAAGACTGGGCCACTCCGGTTGCAGAGACGCAAAATCTATATCGTGTGAACCAGGACTTTTATCGCAGTGCGCAGCTAGGCAGCAAAGATGTGGCGCTATTGCAATCACTCGGCATCAAGACTGTGGTCAGCCTGCGCTCGTTTCATTCTGATACCAGCATATTCAAAGATTCCAATATCAAGCTGCAACGCATAGGTATCAATACCTGGAGTATCAATGACACGAATGTCATCTCTGCCCTGCGTGCCATCAAGGCCGCAGAAAAAGAGGGGCCAGTACTTTTGCATTGCATGCATGGTGCAGATCGTACAGGCCTAGTGACTGCGATGTACCGCATCCTGTATCAGGCCTGGAGCAAAGAGAAGGCTCTGGAAGAGCTAATGAAAGGTGGCTATGGCTACCACAGCATGTGGAAAAACATTCCAGAATATCTGAAAAACGTGAACATCGAAAAAATACGCGAAGGTATCGACAAACCATGAAGCATGCAATTATTTTAACCGGCATCACTGCGAGTTTACTGGCGCTATCAACCGCACAGGCCGCCCAACTGGACGCCAGCAAATTCACTGAAACACAAGTACAGTTAATTGACCAGAGCAAGCCAGACAGCAATGGCAAGACTTTTGCCGCAGGTACTATCCTGAATGCCCCGGTTGCCAAAGTCTGCGCCACCATACAGGCGTATGAAGATTACCCCAGCTTCATGCCGAATACCGCCAAGGCAAAAGTCTCACGCCAGCCAGATGAATCTGCCCTGGTCGATTTCACCCTGAACCTGCCACTAGGGAAAGTGAAAAAATACCGCCTCAAAATGACACCCAAAGTCAGCTCTGCCACATGCAACCTGAGCTGGAAATTGCAGCCATGGGAAGGCCTGAAGCAGGAAGAAACCATCGCCGACACCTCAGGCTATTGGGAGCTGACTCCTTTGGCAGATAATCCCGGCAAGACTGTCGTCAAATATCAGGTATTCACTGATCCGGGGCCCGTGCCCATGGGCCTGGGCTGGATAGTCGATAGCATGAGCAAAGACAGCATACCGAAGATGATGGATGCACTCAGGACCAAGCTGCGTTGATTACGTAAAAAAGGAGAGTCGGCAACTCTCCTTTTTTATGCAGCGAACGCGCTGAATCAACACCATTTCAACCCATGCTAGCCTATCAGTTTGCTGGCAAACATCTTCCTCGCTTTGGCTACTTTAGGTGCCACCACGAACGAGCAATAGCCTTGCTCTGGATGTTGGCGGAAATAATTCTGGTGATAGTCTTCCGCAATATAAAACATCGGTGCCTGGCTGACTTCAGTGACGATGGCATCATCCCAGACCATCGCCATTTCCTTGACGACTTGCTCAGCAGTTGCCTGCTGTTGTGCATCATGGAAAAAAATCACGGAACGGTATTGAGTGCCAGTGTCATTCCCCTGACGGTTCAGGGTAGTAGGATCATGGATGGTAAAGAAAATCTCGAGTAATTCCCGGTAGCTGACGATGGCAGGGTCAAACGTCAGGCGCACTACTTCTGCATGCCCGGTTTTGCCAGTACAGATTTGTTCATAAGTAGGCTGATGCACTGCCCCGCCAGAATAGCCGGACTCTACTTTCAATACCCCGCGAATTTGCTGGAATACCGCCTCGGTACACCAAAAGCAACCGCCGCCCAAAGTGGCAAATTCAGTGGATGTCGTGCTCATGTCTTTCTCCTTGTTTAGATACAAGCTTAGTCTGTATCTGGCCCATTTTCTTACATTTATGAACTATTTGCTCACGATTTGCGGGTTAAGCCTTATTTGCTGACGCGCACCCGGTTTATTCACCTTCTTTCGCCGGCTGAACGCATACCATCTGCATCGGCGTCTGAACAATATGAGGACGATTATAAAAAATACATTAATCGAAACCTGGTCAAATGTGAATTAATGTAACGGTGCAAATGAAAGATTACAAAAACTTACACGAGAACATGAAAGGAAATACTTGGTATACGACTAAAATATTTCCTCAATTTTGGTACTGTCTGCTTCCACTTCCAGACACAGTGGCGAGTCAGTTTAATATCCTCAGACATCCAGTAGAGATGGTGGATACCAGAATTTAATTGCCAAATCCTGCTGGCACATATTTTTTTCTTTGCTATTTCAATAAGTACATCATGTTAATTGACGTTATCAAAAACGGTTTCAGGACTATCTTCAGAGTACGCCATGACCGCGAACTGCCGCCAGCTGGCCCCAAGCCGGCATTTGGCAGCACCGTTGTCTACAAACGCCTGAAGATGCAATTAATCGTGCCTATTGACTATGAACAATGGGAGTGGCTGACCGAAAAAGGCTGGCGCACACTGGATATGCGTTCAAACCGCCGTCGCTACTTCAAGGTGCCGCGCAAAGCAGTGACACGTCTGTTGCATGCCAATGAAACAGACCGTGAAGTGCTGTTACTGCAAATCATAGAGCACCGCTATGACAGGTCGCGCTTGCATTAATTTCAAAAACACAACAAAACTCAATATCTGGCATATTTTATAAACCATTGCAGCAAAACTTGTATTCGCATTAAGAAACTGGATTTTTGGCACTATGCCTGACCGCATTTTCTTGATGCACACTGTCAAAAATTAAAATCCTGACAATACTCAAGCAGGCTGCAAGCGGTTAAAATGCCCGCATGCAAAATATAAGTCATGACGCTGAGGTTCAGAACGAAGACGATCTCGCTCTGCAGACCTATTTCAAGCCTGGTATTACTCCCGAAGACGTTTCCGCTGTATTCCCCCTGAAGCGTGGCCAGCCTGTATTACAGGCTTTTACGGCTTTGTTCCATGGTGGTTTCAACGGTGTATTGCTGCGCCTGCTGGTTTTGCGGGAATTGACAGCCGACGTGGAAACACCTTCGCTGAGCCGGGCAGATATCAATGCCAAACTCGGTTATCTCGAAGCAGATGCTTTGGAGACGGTATTGTCACGCCTGCGCTCTACCGGCCTGCTGATCTGGGATGCCAGCCAGTCCGTTTATCGCATTGCACCGACTGCGCGCAATGTACTGGCGGCGATAGAGTCCTTGCTGCAAGTGGAAGAAAATAATGACCAGGCTGAGATGAGTTATATGCTCACCCAGGTTGCCGGTGCCCAGGCTGTAGGCGGCGTCTCGGTAGAACAATTGCATCATTTGCTGGGCCGCCTGATAGAACTGACCGAAGAATTCTCGGATGCGATAGCCTCCGGTTCCGAGTTCCAGTTGCGCACTGCGCAGCAAAAATGGCATACCGCCTGTGACTGGGTAGAAAAAGGCTCAGAGATCATCCATGCCATCACCAATGACAGCCGGGCCGATGCCGCCACCCACAGGGCGGCGCAGGCAATAGGCCGTGCCCAGAGTGCCTTGCTGAATATGCAGGGCATGTTCTCAAGAGCTTTGAACCAGATTGAGCGCCAGCGTGTGCATCTGGGTCAGTCGGGTTTATCAACTACCGACATCAAGACCTGGCTGCTGCAAAAAGACGACCTGGCTGCACTGGCTGACGATGCACTGGCAAAACCGGTGACACCGATGTTTATCACGCCATCAGAAATGATAGACGTGGCCGAGAGTGAATTGCTGAGCCACCGTGTATCAGCACTTGCTGGTGCCTTGCCAGCCGGTGAAAATGCACCATCGATTGCCAATGATGATAGCGACGCCCTGCATGAACTGGATCACTGGCTGGCCTTGCTGACTGAGGCCGACGCATCAGACAAACCGATCTCGCTGCAAGATATTTTATTACCGTCGAATTTTTCGATTGCGTCTTACCGCGCGTCCATGCTGCCTTTGCTGGGCGACCCCAATGAATCGGCTTTGCAGGGTGCAACCGGGATACTGGCACGCCTGCCGCTGGTCTTCAATTCCAAAGACAAAATGCAAAAGGTGCATGATGATCATGTCGCAGCCATGTCCATCGCCAGCCTGAACGCTCCCGATGCTGTGGTTACGGCTCAGACAACACGCAAAGCGAAGTCAACTGCACACGCTGAACCATCTGAACCATCTGAACCATCTGCACCACCTGTACAGACAAGAGAAACACCATGACCGAAGATGCACAAATCCTGATCGCCCGCTTGCTGGCGCACCAGACCCTGCGCCGTGAAGACAAGCTGGTTAAACGCGCCTTGTCGGATGAATTATTCCGCACCGAGATCGACACGCGCCTGAAAGCCTGCGGCATGAAGTTTGTCGATAACGTCTATGCCGACTATGTGACCCTGGCTTTGACACGCGATAGCGAATCCAAGGTATTTGGCACCAAGGAGACCTGGCAGAACAATAATTTTGGCCTGGCCCGCGATGGCGTGGCCTTGCTGGTGGTCTTGTGGTCCTTGATCATCTTGCCGAAGCGTGAACGACAAGAAGCCCATCAACTGGCTGAAGAAGACCAGAATGATATGTTCGGCAAAGACAAACCCATGCCGCGCGCAGAAGATACTTCAATAGGTATTTCTTACCGCGCCCTGCTGGCAGACTTTGGCGAAAAGCTGGGCAAGAAAACCCGCATGGACATGAACCTGGGTCAGTTGGCACGCGTAGGTTTTATTGAACGCAAGGCAGACCTGATCCTGGAAGGACCGCTGCTGGATTTGCTCATGGATACCGATACCCTGAAAGACCGTATCATCAACGGTGCGCTGTCGGATATTTTCCAGATCCCGGTACCACGTACGCCAGCCATCATCGCACCTGTTGTTGCACCTGAAGTTGAAGCTGAAGCTGAAGTTGAAGCCGAAATCTCTGCTGAAACAAATGAAGCAGGCGTGGAAACGCCCGTTGCCGATGCAAGTGCAAATACCAGCACTGACATAGAAGCCAGTCCCGACACCAATACCGAAAAAGAATAAGCACCATGTTTCATATCAAATCGCTGGAACTTGTACATTGGGATTATTGGCAACGCATCAAGAACATCCCTCTCGATGCCAAGATCATTACTATCGCCGGCCAAAATGGCTCAGGTAAAACCACGCTGCTGGATGCCTTGCGCACCCTGTTTGGTCTCGAATGTTCGATGGGGCGTTCGTACAAGCATTACGCCCGTCACTCAGGCCAGCAAACGGCATGGATACGTGCGGTAGTCGATAACAGCGCGGTCGGGCCGCAGATTTCCAACCGCCCTTTCCGCATGTCTGGCCTGTATGAAGATGAAGTCACGCTGTTTTGCAAGATAGAAAAAAATGGTGGTGACTGGAAGCGCCAATACCTGATGCGCAGTGGTAAGACCGAGATAGAAGAAATACAGGAAGCCAATGACTGGCTGGGTGTGGAAAGTTACCGCAAACGCTTGTCACATGCAGGCTTGTCAAATGCCATGGGCAAGGTGCTGGCGCTGGAACAGGGCGAGACGGACAAGCTCTGTGAATACGCACCACGCCAGTTACTGGATTTGGTGTTCCAGGTGTTTGGCGACAAGGAGGTACTGGATGCCTACGATGACGCCAAGCGTCACCAGCGGGATACCGAAACTGAATTGCAGCGTTTTGAAACCGAGCTGGAAGGTGCAAAAACCAATCTCGAAGGTTTGCGCCTGCGCGTTGCCAATTACCACCAGTATGAAGGCCTCAGCAAGGAAAAGCGCGATCTGCAGGAAGAGATACTGCCGACCCTGCAATACCATGAAGCATTGGAAAAAGCCGGCACTACCAGCCAGGCCTTGCGCGCCAGCAAACGTTTTTTAAAGACGCAGGATCATGCCCTGTCTGATCGCCGCCAGCACCTGGCACAGCAGGCACAGCAAGTCTCAGATGCCAAACAGGCAGAAGCCGCACTGGAAGCAGAAGAATCTTCACTGCGTGAAAAGCTGGGACAGATCAACAGCAAACTGAAGCCGCAAGAAAGCCTGCTGGAACAAAAAGCCCGTCTGCAAAAACTGGCTGCTGAGGCAGATGCCGATGTCGCCAATATTGCAGATGATCTGGAGAAAAAAGAAGCCGAGCTGTCGCGCCAGAAACTGGAACGTGATGCACTGACCCAGCGTATCGCTGGCGAAATGGAAACCATCGCTGCCTTGCAAGGCAAGTCTGCCCTGCCGGACCCGGAGAATGTGCGCCAGATGCGCCGTGCGCTGACGGATGCGAATATCCCGCATTGCATGTTGCCTGAGATCGTCGAAGTGACCGATCCAAAATGGCAGGCCGCAGTAGAAGGTGTATTGCGCGGCTATACCTCGGTCATCTTGCTGGACAAGGCGACTGATGCCTCTGCCGCTTACCGCATCGGTGAAAAGCAACGCTACAGCCACTTCATCGTGCCTGACCGTATCAGCGCACCTGTAGTCAAAGATCAGAGCCTGCTGTCCGTCGTCAATTTCACTGGCCAGGCACCGGGCTGGCTGATCGAGCAATTGCAACGTATCGATACCGTAGGCTCCATCGAACTGGGCATGAAGTTGCCGAAGAATCAGGAATGGATCACACCTGACGCTTACCATTTTGAGCGCCGTGGTGGCCGTTCGCTATTCGTCGAAGTATCTCGCTATCGCTTTGGTAATGCAGGCCGTACCCAACGTCTGGAAGCCCTGCTAAAGTCTTTGCCACGCCTGCAGTCGCAAGAAGATGTGCTGACCATGCAAATCAGCAAACTGGCAGGTGAAATCAGCGCCTACAAGGCACGCCTGGCCGGTGTCGATGCGGCAAAAGAACTCAGTGCCCGCCACGCAGAATTTGAAGAAGCCAGCCGCAATACCCAGCCGCTGAAACAACAGCGCATGGAAGTCGGCGGCCGCCTCGGTGAAATTGCGCCTTTGCTGAAAGCCGCCACCGAACAACGCTCGGTTGCCCACTTGAAATGGGAACAGGCAAAAGCCGCAATTGCCGATGCCGAAGCACAATTGCGCACATCAGAAAAACGCCATGCCGATGAGCGCAAGGAACAATTTGAAACCCTGCGCGCCATGCGTGATACATGGCATACCCTGCCACCTAACTGGAAACGTGCCTCGCACCGCAAGGAACTGGTGGCCGAGCATGAAAACGTCCATCAGATCGAATTACGCATACGCAGCCTGACGAATAATCTTGCACGGGATGACTGGGAAACCGACTCTACCGTGGTCGATCAGTACACCCGCCTGAACGCGCTGCTGCAAGGCCGCCAGGCTGAGACTGATGAACGTCGCTACCAGAATAACCGCGCGATAGAAGCGACTGTGAATGCCCGTGCCGCCTATATGGACAGGCTGCGCTTTACGATCAAGTCTTACAGCAAGAACATCAAGCAACTCGGTGAGCTGGCAGGTATAGAGGTGCATACCGACCCGGTCAAGCTGGAAAATGACGACATACAACTGGCCCAGGCTGGCTTGCATGTACGCTTCAAGTTTGACGGCAAAGGCCCGATAGGCATGAATGATGGTGAAGCATCAGGTGGCCAGCAAGTCATGAAGTCGCTGATCCTGCTGATAGGCTTGCTGAAATCTGACGATGGTTCTGGTGGCTTTGTTTTCATCGATGAACCCTTTGCCCATCTGGATATACGCAATATCCAGCTGGTGGGTGAGTTCCTGAAAAATACCGATGCCCAGTACCTGATGACGACACCGCTGACACATAATACCGATGTCTATGATCCGTCAGAACTGACGCTGATTACCAGCAAGAAGAAAAAAGATACGGAGTGGGCGCAGCCTATTTTTGTGTTGCAAAGGAAAGTAGAAAAACAAAAAGAAGGACGTGCTTGAACAAGCAAAGCACAAGTTTGCTTAGATAAACCGTTTCAGTATTCACCATTACGATAATAAGCAGAGACCGGGATGCGCAGAAAGACTAAAAGCAAGGTATCGAAGCCAGCGATTTTCAACAAAAACAGCAAGACCACAGGCAGGATTGCACATGCCCCAGCGCTGACATCAGCGGTACAACAAGACCATGTGCATGCCTGCCAAAACTGTGGCGCAACGTTGACTGGCAATTATTGCCAGTCTTGCGGCCAGCCTGCCCATGTGCATAGGTCGATGGCGCATATGTTTGAAGAAGTCTTGCATGGCATATTTCATTTCGATCACAAACTCTGGCGCACCCTGCCTGCGCTGATACTCAGGCCAGGCAAACTTACCCGTGAATATATTGCTGGCAAGCGCCATAGCTATGTATCACCACTGGCGCTGTTGTTATTCCTTATCGTTGCCATGTTCTTTGTCTTTTCATTGACGATGAAAGACCCGTTAACCGGACCGAAGGGTAATTACAAATCCAGGGATGAACTGGTAGTGGAAATCTATGAGACCAAAGAAACTCTGAACAAACTCACATTGCCGCAAGAAAAACAGGCAGCATCACTGCCAGACGATGATCTGGACAGCATCCAGAAAAAACTAAGCAAGCTTGAGGCCAACCTGGCAGAAGAAAATCAGCGTCTTGCAAAAGAAGAAGAAAAAGAACAATTGGAAGCAGAGACGAAAGATAAAAAAAATAGTAGTGGATATGACATTACGCAGGTGAAATGGATAAAAATAGTCCTGGACCTTGCCGGAAAGAATCAGGCCCTGACTTTCTACAAAATGAAGGCCAATGCGGCCAAACTGGCTTTCCTGCTGATGCCGATTTCCTTGCCGTTTCTCTGGCTGTTATTTGTATTCAAACGGCGTTATAACATGTTTGATCATGCCGTATTCTCGCTGTACTCATTGTCTTTCATGAGTATTTTATTCATGTGCCTTGCGCTCCTGGCAAGGCTCAATCTTACTACCATTGCTGGTTTATTATTTGCCTTTGTCCCGCCTGTGCATATGTTTGTGCAACTACGCGACGCTTATGAACTGGGATTTTTTGCCAGCCTGTGGCGCACGGCAGCCTTGCTATGTATTGCCGCCCTGTCACTGCTGATTTATACGATGATTGTCGCTAGCCTCAGCCTTTAAGATAGGTAAAACAGCTAGTCAGCATTCTTGTGCCTGGCTGTGGATGGCAGACATAAATCATGCAGCTTCAATCGCAAGGAACGCGAACGTGCTGGTTTACCATAACCCACTCGTCCCATGAAACAGGCGTTTTTCAATATGGAGGGATGGCAAAATGCAGCCAAGTTTTGCTGTAAATCCTGCATCTGCTCCTGTATGCCAACGGTAGCGCTGCAAGTGCGCCCTGCCTTGACATACCAGTTGAAAATCAGGGGTGTCATTTCTGGCTGCAATTGTATGCCAAGTTGAGTTGCCGTCAGCCAGAAGCGCTGCAAGCTGCGACCAGCAGCAACAAAATCTTCTACCGTTTGCGGTTCCTTCTTTGCCACGATCATAAAATGCGTCGCGCAAAATAGTGCGGGAATCAGATCAAGTTGCAGACGTGGCAACCAGGTGCCCGCCATATAACGGTTCATCCAGTTAACCCGCTGCCAGCTATGCATGGCCCAGCGCATCAGTAACAGCCCCAGCTTATCCATGCCTATGGCCTGATCAGGTATGCGGTCGTCACTGTATTGCTTACCCCAGTCTATGACTTTCTTATGGGTGGGGAAAGCTTCTGGCATGGTCAGGCGGATTCTTGCATTACTCCATAATAATTTCGCCATCTTCCAGCGCTGCCGCCAGCCACCAACCCAGCATACCGTGAAATGATCCCCTACAGCCTGCTCCAAGGCCAGTTGATGCTCTGGCTGCAAAGCCCGCGTAGACAATGCCCGCCTTTGCACACTTCTTTTTTCTATCTCTGCCGCCAGAGGATGAGCGGTACAGGTATCAGCGGGCAAAAGCCTGACCTGATAGCTGATTGCCCTGCTATTGTCTTGCTGGTTGTCGTTGTCTATGCGCAAGAACTCTGCCTGCCGCTGCTGGTGGCTGGCAGCCAGGCTGATATTTTCCAGCAATGCACCCAGGGCGATCTGGCTAGGGCGTCCATCAAAATCATAGATGACCGTGTCACGGGTATCAAAGGCACGGATGATGAAGGCGTCTTCCGAGACAACTTCAAAACGCCAGTTCTGTACATTGTCACCGCTGGGTGCCCAGCGTGCCTTGTCCAGTATGTATTCAAGCGGGCTCATGCTGTGTTTCTGCCTCCGCCAGTTTCTGGCCCAGCATACGTCTGGCAATCGCCAGTTTAATTTTTTGCAAGGGATTACGGTTACCACCTGGCAGCCAGGTTTTTTTCAACTCTTGCCGGTAAGCGTCGTAATGGATGCCGCGTGGTGCAGCAACCACTTTGCCACGTCCTAGCAATATCTTGGCTGCTTCTGTTGCAGCCACACCTGCGCATAACTGACAGGCCATTACGGTTGACGGGCCTTTTTTCAGATCCAGCCGCACCCGGCTGGGATCAACCAGGTAAGAACCATGTAAACGTGCCGGCGCCAGCCCGATTAAAAAGCGTATGCCTTGCTCAAACTCTGACTGCCCCTGCATCTGGAAATAATCATCGAAACTCATTTTGCCCGGCATGAATGCCAGTACAGCAGTGCCCATGCCCAATGGTGCAGCAGTCACAGCCGGTATACCTTTACGATAGCAGGCGTCAAACACTGCGCGGCGGGTATCGAAGGCAAAAAAATCCAGACTGTCGATATAGATATCTACACCATCGAGAAAGGCATCCATATTGGCTGGCCCTATACCCTGGGCAAAAACTTCTATCTGCAGCTCAGGATTGATATCCCTGGCCATGGTCTGCATGACTTGCGCCTTGTCCTTGCCGAGGGTGGATTGCATGGCACCAGCCTGGCGGTTCATATTAGGCAAGTCAAACTGATCAAAGTCTGCAATATGAAAAGCACCTATGCCCAGTCTGGCCATGGTCAGCAAATGCGCACCACCTACACCACCCATGCCAGCTATGGCAGCCTTCTTGCCACGCAGTTGGGCCTGCTCTGCCTCGGTGAACCAACCCAGATTACGGGAAAAAGCCTGGTCGTAATCAAAAGATGAACCTGACTGAGCAGGATGTACTAATTGCGGTTTCATTTGTATTGCTCACTCAAGCCCTGCATGCGGTCAGCCAGGCGGGCTTCTTCTTCATGGGAAAAAAGGTAGGGGTAAAAAGAACGCTCGGTGTCAGCCAGTTCTGGTTTTCCACCAAAAATTTCTATCATCCTGGCAACATAATGCAAGTCGATACCTAGCAAAACAGAGGGCGCCTGTACTTGCTGGTTATCCCTGACATCACTCAGGACAGTAAATTTCAGCATGCGCTGATAAAACGCCACATGCCTGGGATTAACCTCTATACAGATATAGTTGTATTGACGCACCCGTAATGCCCAGATCTCGGCCAGGTGGAACAAGGACGCGAGTACGCTGCGGGACTTGACTTCTTTTTCTATCGCCAGCTTGGTGAACTGGCATAGCTTTCCACCTCTCCTGCGCAAACTGTCCAGTTCAAACTGATACAGCTTATCGAGCGGCAGGCCTTCACCGGCATCGAATTGCACACTGAGCGTGCCAACCACGCGGTTTTCTATGGTCGCCTGCAGGCTGAGGATATTACCGGCTTTGCTCGCCTCAGGGTGGGCATAACCACGCGAGGAAAAGCGTTCATTGACCAGCATGTCGATGGTTTCTCTATCATTCCGGGTATTGACCAGTTTGACTTTGAAGCCCGGAATCTGCTTGTCCGGCCAGGGATATACTGGTGTCTGTAGTGTCTGCCGCTTGAAAGCATCTTCCTTATTATGACGAGGGACGTCCAGTGGCATACCAATGATGGTATTTGTCTGTGCAAGTGAGTGCATGATCTTATCCAAAGTATAAGCAGTTTGAGGGACTACAAAACCTTTCCTGTGGAGTGCGCACCCACCGTTTGGAAACAGAAATATCGTTTCTGTGCAGTAAGTATATTCATGCTTATGGAAAATTAATAAGCTAAAATAGACAAGCGATGTGCTGATTCCGCCATGACTTGTAAGCAAATCTATGTAATCAAATGTTACCGTTACGCTTTGATCTCTTATTTCTGGAAGGCTGCATGCCTGGTGCCATGTTGACCAGCATTGATGCCATTACGGCAGGCAATACCTTGTGGAGTTTGAGAAACCCTGAAAAATTAAGCCAGGCTGGCAGGCGTGCCCTGCCATTTCGCTGGCGCATCATTGATGTGCATGGCAAAGCCCTGCACCTGCCATGGCTGACAAACGCTATGGATCCCGGCTTTGACGGCACCGATGAATATCTGCCGGCGAGGCAAACGGTACTCGTCGTACCTGGCCTGCAAATAAGTAGCATCTATGACCTGGACCGGCGGGTTAAAACTGGTGCCGCAGAAAAAGCCATGCTACAGGCACGTTATCAGTCTGGCGGCATTATCGCTGCCAGTTATAACGCCACAGGCTTTCTGGCAGAAGCAGGCCTGCTTGAGCACAAACAGGCCACCATGAGCTGGATGATGAGTGGCTGGCTGACTGACAATTACCCGAATGTCTTGCTGAATTTACGCCATGAGGTGGTGATAGACGGCAACCTGCTCACGACGGGTGCACCAGCCAGCAATTACCGCCTGATTTATGAAGTCATGCGCCTGTTATCGGGAGACGCCTTGGCCAATAGCGCCATCGATGCCACCTATTATCGCGAAGAACGCTACAAGATCAGTGCCGACATGAACCCGGTACTTTCCACCAAAGCGCGCGATGGCATCGTCTTCAAGGCCCGCGTGTGGCTGGAAGCAGACCTGAGCCGTAGCTACAACCTGCAGGACGTGGCGCATGCCGCCGCCGTCAGCCCACGCACGATCAACCGTTATTTCAATGAAGTGCTGGGAATGTCGCCGCTCTCGTATCTGCAAAAACTGCGCATACAAAGAGCCAAGCAATTGCTTGAAATTAGCATGCTGGATGTCAGCGCCATCGTTGAACAATGTGGCTACCGCGACAGTAGCTCATTTTGCCGCCTGTTCAAAAGAGAAACGCAAATGAGTCCCTTGCAATTCCGCCGTCGCTTCAATTTCCGGGTCGATAAGCGCTGGTGGCGTGCGAATGATGCTACCTCTTACGATACTGACTGAATCCTGCCACGCCTGAGTTTACACAGCACACATATTGGCTCAGACTGAGTCTATTTTCTCCCAACAAAAAGATGGAAACTGAAACATGCTAATCAACTGCGTTACTTATCAGGAAGGTCGCAAACTGTCTGACATACCCGTGGCAGAAATCAGCGACTATGTAAAGCATAAGGACCAGTTTGTCTGGGTAGCCCTGCGCGACGCATCTGACGAAGAATTACAGGAAATGCAGGTAGAGTTTGAATTGCATGAGCTGGCGGTAGAAGATGCGCGCCACGGCTATCAGAGGCCAAAGATAGAAGAATATGGCGACTCGCTGTTTGCCGTCATCCACACGGTAGAAATGCTGGAAGGCGAGCTGCATACCGGCGAACTCAATCTCTTCGTCGGTGAAAATTATGTACTGTCGGTACGCAACCGTTGCCAGCAAAATTTTCTCGGCGTGCGCCAGCGCTGTGAGCGCGAACCGCATTTGCTCAAGCATGGTTCTTCATTTGTGTTCTATGCGCTGATTGATGCCGTGGTCGATCGTTACTTCCCGGTCGTGGAAGCGCTGGAAGAAGAACTGGAACTGATAGAAGAACAGATTTTCACCAAAGGAAGTGAGCGCGCCAATATCCAGCGCCTGTACCAGCTCAAGCGCAAGATCATGATTGTTAAACATGCCGTCACACCATTGATGGAAGCTTGCGGCAAGCTGTTTGGTGGGCGTGTGCCAGCCTTGTGTGTGAATACCCAGGAATATTTTCGCGATGTCTATGATCATTTATACCGCATCAATACCTCAATAGAAACCATACGCGACACTATCAGCACAGCGATACAGGTGAATTTGTCCATGGTTGCAATTGATGAGAGCGAAGTCAACAAACGCCTGGCTGCGGGTGCGGCAATTTTTGCGGTACCCACCGCCTTTGCCGGCATCTGGGGCATGAACTTCAAGGCCATGCCAGAACTGGAATGGCATTTCGGTTATCCCATGGCCCTGGGCATCATGTTCTCGGCCTGTGCTTATCTGTATTACCGGTTCAAGAAGTCAGGCTGGCTGTGACTTGAGTTCACTCGTGGCACGACTTACATCTTGTCGGGCAAGTCATTATCGGTGTCTCAGCGTTGCAATGAGGTCTTGACGCCTTGCAGATGAAGCATGCGCTGTTCATTCAATTCCAGTATGCACAGGTAGCGTCGGTGCGAGCCGCCTGTGCCACCAGCGGCGAGCGCAGCTTGCAGCTCACATTGTTCTTTACGGTAGAGCAAATATTGCTTGCCTGCGGATAACAGATAGCGCTGCACCCGGCCACGGTTTGTTGGCGTATCGTCCCAGCGTAACACCAGGGCTAAGGTATCTGCTTCTGTTTGCTGGAGCAGCGTGTCACTGTCCCTGACCCGTTGTTCCAGACAAGTGCGTGCATCTGCCTGGCCACCAATGAAAAAGCAGTCTTCACCAGAGGCAGCGCGTTGCGCCCATGCACCGGTACTGGAAACTGCCAGGGACAAACACAACAGTAATTGAGGCAAGCGCATCTTGCTCCTTTTTATCTACAAAATGAGTGTTGCATATTATCAAATCCACACCTGATTGTGCTATCTTGCCGGACTGAGGGAAGTTCAACATCGTGCATAATCAAAAAAATCAGAGAGCAAGCATATGAACGTGGATGTGGAAATTGCAACAGATGTGGCAACAGCAGCCGTGCTGGTCAATGAAGCAGAAAAGAGCGCCGCACATGCGGCGGGCTCAACAGAGCATCATCATGCATGCGCCAACTGCGATACCCGTCTGCAGGGGGCCTATTGCCACGCCTGTGGTCAGTCTGGACACATACATAAATCCCTGTTGCATCTGGTAGAAGAACTGTTGCATGGTCTGTTTCACTTTGAGACCAAGGCCTGGCGGACTATTCCAAAACTTATCTGGTCACCTGGCAAACTGACCCGCGACTATATAGATGGCCAGCGCACACGCTATGTATCACCTTTGGCCCTGTTTTTGTTTTTGATCTTTTTGATGTTCTTTGTGTTTTCTTTCACAACGAGTAATCCGCTCGAGAGTATTACTGACAAGCCGCATACCAGAGAAGGTATCAGCAGGGTCTTGCAAGAAAATCAGGCGAAGCTGACTTCCCTGCAAAGTGAGCGTAACAAACTGTCGGCAGGAGACTCAAAACTGGAAGACCTGGATGAAAACATCACCGATCTCAAATCAGAGATCACGGCACTGGAAAGTTCATTGAAATTAATCGGCGTCAAAAATGATGGAAATAGCCAGGCAAAGGACGATGACAAAGACCAGGGAGTGGGAAAACTCGCGCAAAAACTGGATGAAAAACTGTTTAAAAAAATAGAAGAGAATCAGGCCAAGCAAGCGGCGAAAAAACAAAAAGTCACGGTTACCTCATCTCTTCCATCCATACAGGAAAAAATCAAGCATGCGGTCAATACGCCTGAATTGACCCTGTACAAAATGAAGAGCAATGCTTCGAAACTTGCCTTCATGCTCATGCCTATTTCATTGCCGTTTTTATGGCTGCTATTCATCTTCAAGCGCAGATATGGCATGTTCGATCATGCAGTGTTTTCGCTGTATTCCCTGTCCTTCATGGCCTTGCTTCTGATGACGACGGCCATACTGAATACCATGGGTTTCAGCACCACAGCAGTACTGCTATTTGTATTTGTGCCACCCCTGCATATGTTCAGGCAGTTACGTGAGGCCTATCAATTGGGAATAGCTGCCAGCCTGTGGCGCACGATAGCCTTGCTGTTCGTGGCAGGATGTTCTTTGCTCATTTATCTGTTACTGATTCTGAGTGTGAGCGCCTGACCAGTTTGTAGTGTGCTGTGTACAGTGTACGGTGTGTAGTGTGCAACTGGGAAAAGCCAGACTCTAGGTCTCCCAGGTAACCCGGTTACGGCCATTGCTCTTGGCCTGGTACAAGGCCTTGTCCGCACGTTCAAGCAAACGGCCAAGGCGGTCATCCTCGGCCCGGTATATGGCTATGCCTATGCTGACGGTCAGCGAGAATGGCTCGCCAGCGGCAGAATTCAGCAGCAGGGACTGTACATGGGCACGTATGCGTTCAGCCACGAGCAAGGCTTCTGGCTGATTGGCCTGTTGCAAGAGCACGCAAAACTCTTCCCCACCGAGACGGCCAAACAGGTCGGACTCCCGTAATTCCAGTTTGACGGCCTCAGCAAAATTTATCAACGCCAGATCACCAGACTGGTGACCATATTTATCATTAATGCCCTTGAAGAAATCCAGATCCAGCATCATCAGCGTCATCTGGGTTTGGTAGCGCTGGCAGCTTTTGAAGATATGCTCGGCATGCTCAAGAAAAGCGCGGCGGTTGGCAATGCCAGTCAGAGAATCCGTGGTTGCCAACCTTTGCATTTCTCGTTCAAGCAATTTTCGTTGGGTGACGTCCCTGCAAATACCTTCTGCACCGGCATAATTACCCTCATCGTCATACAGCGCCTGGCTATTGACTGATATATCGATGATGCGGCCATCTTTGGTGACCATTTGTCCGGGGAAATCACTGACCATGCCGTGTAGCATGATTTCTTTTCTGAATGCTTCCCTGTCGCCCATCTGCGGATAGAGTGCCGCTGCAGGTTTGCCCTCAATTTCTTCAGGTGTGTAACCCAATATTTTAGTGACTGCAGGACTGACTTTTTGAATGATGCCATTGACGTCAGTGCGGTAATACACGTCCTGCATGTTTTCAAACAAGCGCCTGAAATTGAATTCGCTGAGGCGCAATTGCTCTTCCATTTCGCTATGCTCGGTCATGTCCATGCCGCTGATCATGACAGCATCTTTGCCTTCAAATTCTATGGCATTGCTAATCACCAGCAACATGCGAAAATTGCCTTTGCTGGTGCGTATGCGAAATTTGCTATTCGCATTTGCCCAGTGGCCACCCTGCTTTTTCAATCGACCCTGTGACCTTGGTTGGTCAATGGGGTGAACAAATTCATCGACAGACTTGCCCAGCAATAGCGCCTCATCGCTGGCCTCAAGCAATTGCACTGCAGCGGGATTGAGTTTCACCAATTTGCCATCAACCACAATCGCCACCGCGACTGGCAAGATGTCAAACAGGTAAGTATGATAATTATCTTTGTTCAAGAATGATCCCATCAGGTCCGGCTTCAATTGATAGACATGCAGAAAAGCATCATTTCATTTTACTGCCGGGCAATGATGAGCAAAGTAAGAAAATGCAAGATCGGGCAGATTGTTTTTGATGCGCAACAACAAGAAAACTGAAAGCAAAAATTTAATAGATAAATTTAATAGATATACAATACATGCCGAAAAGCTTATGTATTTTGCTCAAGATTTACTTTGTCATCAAGCTGTCAGATGTATCACTTAGTGTATGCTAGCCTGGGTGCCAATCATAGCCAGAATCGGCTCCTGCATCGACCACTATTGCCTGCTATTGGCCATCATTAACTATTCAACAATTTACCATGAATAATTCCCTGTCCAGCATCCATCTTCCCATGCGCCGCTTATTTTTACTGACCTTCCTCGCTGCCTCTGCCAGCATGCCTGTTCAGGCTGCAGCTGTCGCTGAAAAACCAGCGCAAGCCAAACTGATCGTGGTGCTGGTCGTCGATGGCCTGCCTCAGGAACAGGTTGTGCGTTACCGTGATCAATTTGGGCAAGGTGGCTTCCGTCGCCTGCTCGACCAGGGTGCGTGGTTCTCGGATGCGCATCAGGCACATGGCGTTACCGTGACTGCCGTAGGCCACACTGCCGTGCTCACAGGTGCATATCCTTATCAACATGGCATTATCGGCAATAACTGGATAGACCCGGTCACGCTGGAATCTGTGTATTGCACTGAAGACAAGCAATATACTTACATAGGCGAAGAAACCAAGGCCAGCGATGGCACCTCCCCGGCCAACCTGCGCGTCAGCACGCTGGGTGATGAATTGCGCTATTCGAATGGTGAGCACAGCAAGGTGATCACCGTGTCCGGCAAGGACAGGGGCGCGATCCTGCTGGCAGGCAAAACCGGTACCGCCTATATGTACATGAGCAAGACCGGTAATTTCGCCAGCTCTACGTATTACATGAAGTCTCACCCACAATGGGTGCAGCAATTCCAGGCGGCAAAACCGCAAGACAAGTTTTATGGCAAGGAGTGGCGCCCCCTGCTGCCGGATGCGGCTTATGTAAATGATGCCGACGATGAACTGGTCATCAACCAAAAAGAAAAAGATAAGCGCTTCCCTTTCAAATACGTCAGCAAGTCAGGCAAGCCTGATGCTGAATACTACAAGGATCTCTACACCGGCCCTTATGTCGATGAAATGACACTGGACTTTGCCCGTGCCGCCATCGAAGGTGAAAAACTGGGGCAAAATCCGACTGGCGTGCCGGATGTACTCGGTGTCAGCTTGTCTAGCCATGATTATGTCAATCACAGCTTTGGCCCTGAAAGCCGCATGTCACATGACCATCTGCAAAGGCTGGACAGGATGCTGGCGAATTTCTTTACCTACCTCGACAAGCGCATAGGTCTGGAAAATACCATGGTGGTGCTGACTGCCGACCACGGCTTCCCGAATGTGCCTGAATTTGCACAATCCATCAAACGTGATGCACAGCGTCTGGATGGTAAAAAAATGACAGCAGACCTGAACCAGTATCTGTCAGACAAGTTCGGGCAAAAGGACTTGGTCCGCAAATGGTCCAACCCCAATTTCCTGCTGGACTACAAACTCATGGAGCAGAAAAACCTCAAGCGTGAAGATGTGGAATTTGCAGCTGCCAGGTTCCTGCAGGGCTTGCCTGGCATTGCTGACAGCTTTACCCGTACCCAGTTTGAAAACGGCAACCTGCCACGTACCCGCATAGGCACACTGGTACAACGTGCGTGGAATAAACAGCGCTCGGGCGATGTCATGGTCGTCACCAAACCTTACTGGTATTTTGCCACCGAGGCACATGGCACTTCACATGGCTCACCTTATATCTACGATACCAATGTGCCACTGATACTGATGGGCAAAGCTTTCAAAGCCGGTTCTTATGGCCAGTATGCTGAGGTCATGGACATTGCACCTACCTTGGCCCATCTTTTGCGCGTGCGCCCACCTTCTGGCTCTGAAGGCCGGGTCCTGACAGAGATATTGCGCTGATTCCAATTACGCTAAGTTACAGGACGAAAAAAAACCGCATGAATAAAATCATGCGGTTTTTTTATATCATGCAATCAGTTTATTTCGCCTGACGGTAATTGTTTTGCATCGTATAACCCCGTGCATACAAGGCAAACAGGAAGGCTGCCAGCAAGGCGAAACCAGCAAAGAAGAACATCTGGAAAGCAGTGACGCTCATGCCAGTTGATTTGATTTGCTCAGTGACTGCCTCACTCTTGACACTGGAATTGGCCAGCAAGACCCACAGGTTGCCAATCGTGACCGACAGGTTCCAGAAGCTCATGATCACGCCCTTCATCGCCAGCGGTGCCTGGCTGTAGGCAAACTCCAGGCCCGTCGTGGATACCAGCACTTCACCAAAGGTCAGCAAGGCATATGGCAGGATTTGCCACGTGATGGTCAGGGCATTGCCACCATCAATTGCTACTTGCATGAAACCAACCACGATCCAGGCCAGGCCAGAGAATGCGATACCCATGCCCATGCGGCGTAATGCAGTCAGCTCGACGCCTTTGCGTTTCAACAATGGGTACAGGACCAGGTTATTGAAAGGAATCAGCAACATCACCAGCATAGGGTTCAAGGCCTGCATTTGAGAAGATGCAAACCATGAAGGCTTAGTCATCTGATCAGCCTGCAACACCCATGTCGATGCCTTTTGATCAAACAAGGACCAGAACGGTGTCACCAGAGCAAATACCACCAGGATGCGCAATACCGAACGCACACCATCAACCGCCACGTCAGGATGGATGCCACGGGCACGTTCCAGTTGCATCCAGGTACCCATGCCACCAAAGCCCATTACCAGCACCAGCGCCAGACACAGCGCGGCGACAATACCGACTTTAGGAATCAGGAACATGGAGCCTATCGCCAGCAACACGCCAGCGATTGCGATGAAGTAACCAGTTTTAGCCTGGCCAGGCGCATTCGTGGTCAATGCGGTTCGCACAACATTGAGGAAGGAATGTGGATCACGCGGTGCCGGTGGTACATGGACATATTTGGTGCGGCCTGTCCAGAAAACGATAGTCGCAATCAACATCAGCACGCCGGGGATACCAAAGGCGATACTGGGGCCAGTCAAAGTAAACTTCAGTACGCCGAAAATGTCAAAGCTTGTAGTGGGGCTGAATTTTTTAAGGAAATAAGGCATCAACAGAGATGCAAAGAAAGAGCCAAAATTGATGATCCAGTAAAAACCATCAAACACTTTTTGCGCCAGCGAACGGTTGGTCTGATCAAACTGATCACCAACAAAAGAAGTTACCAGTGGTTTGATCCCACCCGACCCCAGGGCAATCAGGAATAGTCCGGTATAAAAGCCGTTGCGGCTATCTTCAAAAATAGCCAGGCATGCATGGCCGCAGCAATACACAAGGCTGAGCCAGAACACCGTATTGTATTTACCAAAATAACGGTCAGCCAGCCAACCACCCAGCAGGGGGAAGAAATACACACCGATGACGAAGGTATGAAACACTTCCTTCGCCATGTCCTTGCGCATTTCTTCAGGCATGGACAGCAGCAAGCTGGTCGTCAGGAAGGAGACCAGAATATTGCGCATGCCATAAAAACTGAAACGCTCGCAGCCCTCGTTGGCGATGATATATGGTATTTGCTTAGGCATGCGCGCTTTGTCGGCGCCATCCATAGCCACGGATTGAGTCATTCGTCTCTCCTGTTCAATTGTTTTTTTCACAGCCTGGGCAAACTGCCTTTTGTAAAAACAGGCTTGCCTTTTGGGATCATGGATAAGTTTGCCAGCATATAAGATGGATATATCTGGAAAAACAGTGGGCGAAGTATCCAGATTTGTGCAGGGGTAGTCAAGCCTGAAAACGACCGCGTTTGATAGAGAAAAGCTATGCTTTGAAGCTTGCCCCTACATACAAGGAGAAATGATGTCAGAGAGCTACCGGAATGCTATGTCACTCAAACCGACAACCAGGCTGCAAGCCGCATGGATACTGGGTTTGTGCACCGCAAAAATAAAAAACTTATGAGTTGATGACGATACGGTTATGAGTAAAATTCAGACAAAATAATTTTTCACATACTCTCCACATGCACCACCTTTGCGCCACATTTGTTCCACCCCTTCTCCACCCTTTCTCCACCGTTTCTTCACCGTTTCTTCACTGATCTGGCGTAAAAATGAAAATGCCCACTTGTGAAGTGGGCATTCATTTCATCAGGCCAGCGCAGGTTTGCCGCTGACCTTACGCCATAGCCTGAACGGCAGGCGGAAGATAAAACGTAACATGACCAGTGTCAGCAGGGCTTCAACAAATGTCATGATGAAGGCAAAGAAGGTATTCCAGCGCGATTCACGACGATGGAACTTGGCGACCATGCGGTCAACACTGATTTCTATACTGTCATAGAAAGTCGGCACCACCAGCAAGGTCAGGAAGGTGGAAGTGATGGTGCCGCCAATAATCGCAATCGCCAGTGGGCGGTAAAACTCACCACCCTCACCCAGGCCTATCGCCACTGGCAACATACCGGCGATCAGCGCAAAGGTAGTCATCAGGATAGGACGCAGGCGCTTGCGGCCAGCGTACATCAGCGATTCTTCACGGTCATAGCCTTCTTCTTCGCGTTTCCTGGCACAGTCAAGCAAGAGAATCGCATTCTTGGCGACCAGCCCCATGAGCATGATGATGCCGATAAAGCTCATCAGGTTCAGTGTACCCTTGGTCAGCAACAAGGCAACCACCACACCTATCAGACTCAACGGCAGGGACAGCATGACAGGAATAGGTGCAGTGAAAGAGCCAAACTGCATGACCAATATCAAGTACATCAAGCCTATACCAGCGACCAGGGCAATGGTCATTTCCGTGAACAGTTCTTTTTGCGAACGTGCTGCGCCACCAAGTTCTATACCAAAACCAGTGGGGAAGTTCATGGCCTTGGCGATCTTCAAAGCCTCGGTTGTAACTTCACCAGAAGACTTACCCTGTGCATTGGCAGATACTTCTATCATGCGTTTGCCATCAGTATGCTGGATCTTGGCTGGGCCTTTGCCCATGGTGATTTTTGCGATTTGCTCCAGTGGTACCATCTTGTCACTGCCAGCCACGGCGATAGGCAAGCGTTCTATATTTTCTGCGCTGATCCTGTCATCGGGATGCAGGCGCACTGCCACGTCACGCGCTTCACCGGTAGGATCGACCCAGTCACCAATCTCGACGCCAGCAAATGCCACCCGCAAAGCCTGGGCTGCGTCATTGACCGAGATACCCAGGGAGTTTGCCAGGCCACGGTCCAGTTCTATCTGCAATTCATCTTTGGGATCTTGCTCAGACAAGCCTACATCCACTGCGCCGGGCACCTTGCTGAGTTGCCCCATGAAGTCGGTAGCAATCTCAGTGAGCTTTCTGGAGTCAGGGCCTGAGAACCTGATTTGCACCGGCTTTCTGGCACCATTGCTCAGATCATCCTGCACCACATATTCTGCGCCGATAATGGTTGCCACCAGCTTGCGCAATTCAACCCCGACTTCGCTGGCCGAGCGCTTGCGTTCAGTGCTCTTGCCGATATCAACATAGACACGGCCACCACCAGCGTTGATAACACTGTTGGTCGCCTTGGTTTCTTTGATGGTACGGGCGAGCTCGGCAGCTTTTTCCACTTTCATGCGGCCATAATCAAGGCTGGCACTGGATGGTGTGCGGACATCAATCACCAGGGTCCCATTGTCAGACACAGGCAAGAAACTGGTGCCCCCCATACTCGCATGCAAGGCGATTGCACCTATAAAACTGAGGCCTGCAATCAGCGCCATCCAGACACGGTGATGCAGAGCCCACGCAATCACATTGCCATAACGGTCAGCCTGATGATCAAACCAGGTATTGAATTTGGCCAATATCCGGCTAATGCCGCGCTTGGGTTCCAAGTGATGTCCGACCGGGTCGCCCCAATAAGCAGACAACATAGGGTCCAGCGTAAATGAAATAAACAGACTGACCAGCACAGAACTGGCAACCGTCAGCGCAAACGGTCTGAACCATTCACCAGAAACACCAGGCATGAAAGCCACAGGAATAAACACGGCGATGATAGAGAAAGTGGTAGCCGCCACCGCCAGACCGATTTCCTTGGTGCCGTTGCTGGCAGCAGTGCGGCGGTCTGAACCCATCTCCATATGACGCACGATATTTTCCCGCACGACAATCGCATCATCGATCAGTACACCGATTGCCAGTGACAGGCCCAGCAGGGTCATGAAGTTCAGGGTAAAGCCACACAACCACACCGCGATGAAAGCGGCAATCACTGAAGTCGGCAAACTCATCGCCGTGATCAGGGTAGAACGCCAGGAATTGAGGAACACATACACGACAAAAATCGTCAGCACGGCACCAAACATCAGGGATTCAATAACGTTGTTCAGACTGGACTGGGCATCCTTACCGCCATCTTGCGTCACCTCAAGCTTGCTGCCTTTGGGCAGGGTCTTGTTGATTTCTGCTATCAAGTCCCGCACTTTGTTGGCGACTGTCACAGTACTGGCATCGCGCGAACGGGTGACCGAGATACCGACATTGGGGTTGCCATTACGCACACTGAAGCCGCCTATCTCGGCAAAGCTGTCAGCAATCTCAGCTACTTGCGCGAGCCTGACCAGGTCAGTACCACGGCGCTTGATGACAATGTTCTGGAATTCTGCCGGTGATTCTATGCGGCCTATCAGGCGTATGCTCTGCTCATCCAGCTTGCCACGCACTTTGCCTACCGGTGCCGTGGTATTTTGATTGCGTAATGCAGTAACCACTTCACCGACTGAGACATTGTATTCACGCAGTTTTTGCGCATGCAACAGCACAGTCAACTCACGACGCAAAGAACCATTCACACTGACCGTAGCAACGCCATCTATGCCACGGAATTTATCGGACAACTCATCTTCTGCCAGCCGTGAAATCTCGGCATGACTGAGTGTGCTGGATGACAGTGCCATCTGCATTATGGGTTGTGCCGAAGGGTCACTGCGCTCCAATATGGGCTCGCGCATTTCTGTCGGCAGTTTATAGCGCACCGACGCAATCGCATTGCGCACTTCGTCCGAGGCTTCAATGAGATTTTTATTGAAGTTAAAAACGATCACGACTTGCGCGCGACCTTCAAACGCAGTCGAACGTACCTGATACACGCCGGTAATACTTTGCAGCGATTTTTCCAGGCGGTTGATAATCTCGCGCTCTACCGTTTCTGGTGATGCACCAGGATAGGGGATGCTGACCACCAGTACCGGTTCCTCAACGTCCGGGATCTGGTTAACCTTGAGTTTTTTTAGCGCCAGCAAGCCCATACACATGAGGGCGATGATAATGACGATCATCGCAATCGGGCGTTTAATACTGAAATCAGAAAGGAACATGATTATTTCCCTTTAGGACTGGCAGTTGCAGGAGACGAAACCGCCGCAGGCGCCGATGCCGATGCCGATGTCGATGCTGATGCCGGTGCAGAAGATGCAGCAGTTGAACTGGCAGGAGCCGCAGGCAAGTCCGCTCCTGCAGTAGCAACCATTTTTACCTTTTGCCCATCCACCAGGGTAGAAATCGGATTACGTATGACCTTGTCGCCATCCACCAGACCGCTGCGTATTTCAAAATCACCGCGGCGTGGATCACGTTCACCAATCACGATACTGACTTTTTTCACGATGCCATCCTTGATGCGCCAGGCATAGGCCTTGTCGCCATCACGTATCAAGGCTGTGCTCTTGATCATCAGGGTCTGGGTCGAACCTGTTTCTATGCGGCCTTCGGCATACAGGCCAGACACCTTTGGTGGCGTCGCATCGGCAAAAGCCACCAGCACTTCTACCTGTCTGGTGGTGGCATTCGCGGCCATGTCTACACGCTTGACCTTGCCAGCAAATTGCTGGTCGCCATAACCATTGACACGGAAACTGACTGCCTGGCCTATCTTGACATTATTTACCTTGTCAGCCGACAGCAAGCCTTCAAAACGCATGCTGGTCGGGTCGATGACCTTGACCAGTTCCTTGCCAATCTGGGCGGTGTCACCGGCTGACACTTTGCGTTCGCTGACCACACCATCAAAAGGTGCGCGTACTTCTGTGCGTTGCATTTGCTGGCGTGCCTGTACCGCGCGCGCCTTGGCTGCTACCAGATCACTCTGGGCATTATTGCGGCGTATTTCTGCATCTTCCAGTTGCTGGGTTGATGTCATGCCGGAGGCACGCAAAGTCTTCAGGCGCTGGAACTGGCGTTCAGCCTGCTCCAGCGTTTGCGCCGATACCCTGGCGGCTTCGTCTGCCGAATTGCGGCTGTCGCGTATCGATGTATCATCCAGGCGTACCAGTAAATCATTACGCTTTACGGCCTCACCATTTTCTTTAAATACTTGCAAAACCACGGTAGATAACTCAGAACGCAGGTCGGCCTTGCGTTCTGGCTGTATTGAGCCGGTAATCACTGGCCCCGAAGAGAGCGCACTATTTTGTATGACTTGCACATCTTCTTCTGTCACCAGCAGCGGGCTGTCGGGTATCTTGGCACTGGCTGACTTTGAGCTGGCTGACCCTGCGCTGGCTTTGGACTGGTCCGTTTCCTTGCCATCTTTTCCTCCCTTGCTGCATGCCGTCAATGCCAGGGCAAGGGAAAGAAAAATCAGACTGGGTCGCAACATGGTGGTTCTCCGTATATTTATAGTAAATGTTTCACTAAGAAGCTGATTTGTAACAAAAAGTTCCAGAACTTGCCAAGTATCCATGAGCATGCACACCAGTGTCAATCGCACATTACCAGCTTGCAACATTATCTAAATACTAGCTAAATATCCGCGAGTTTCTTGCATTGTCTGCACAAGTCCGGTAGGCTCCGGCCTCTTGCGTATCTATCAAGCTCTTATTGTGTCTGTTTCTGCATCTGTTTCTGTTAATGCGTCTGTTACTGTGTCTGCTGCTAAATCTGCTCCGGCTGCTCCGGCTTCACCACCCGTCTTGTTGATTGTGACTGATGTTTTTGGCAATACGCCTGCGATTGCCAGTTTTGCCCGGCACTTTCCCCTGCCCTGCCTGATCGCCTCGCCCTTTACTGGCGAAAAAACACAATACCCCGCAGAAACCCTTGCCTATCATGCATTTATCGCTGAAGGTGGTGTCGCTGCCTATGCGAGCAATCTGTCTCAGCTTATCCAGACTCATCAATCCAGCCTGCGTTATGCCATAGGCTTTAGCGCCGGTGCCAGCGCCTTGTGGCTCAATAGTGCCAGTACGGCCATGGCAAATCTGCAACAGTCGGTATTATTTTATGGTTCGCGCATCCGCGATCACCGTGATGTACAGCCTGCCTGCCCGACACGCCTGATATTTGCTGAGCAAGAAGCCGCGTTTGAACCGGCAGAACTGGTGGCCGACTTGCGACAGCGCAATCAGAATGCGGAACTGGTCAAGGGCAGCAAACATGGCTTCATGAATCCGTATTCCGCCGGTTTTTGCCTGAAGACCCAGGAACGCTTTATGAAAGAGCTTCTTGATCTGACGCAAATCAGCGCTGCGGCATAAGCAAAAACCCTGCTTGTAGCTGGCTGGCAAGATTGAGTTTCACACCCTATTCCCCTATACTGCGCACGCGTGACACAATCACCGCCCTGCGTTTTTGATTGCACCAACCCGTGATCAAAGACAGTTTTATTTGCATGACAACACCACCTATTTAACTAACTTTTTTTGCGGCACCAGTGCATCTGCCTGATCTGGCAGCTCGTCTGGTTGATCCGCGCGGAGCCATAAGCATGACCGCCTTTGTATTTAATGAAATCAATTTCGACGACCACGAACAAGTCGTGTTCGCATCCGAAGCCAAATCCGGCTTGAAAGCCATCATCGCAGTCCACAACACCAATCTTGGCCCGGCCATGGGTGGCTGCCGCATGTGGAATTATGCAGATGAGGCAGAAGCCGTACGTGATGTATTGCGCCTGTCGCGCGGCATGACCTACAAAAACGCCGTTGCTTGCCTGCCTATCGGCGGCGGCAAAAGCGTCATCATCGGCAATCCAAAAACTGACAAGACCCCTGCGCTGTTTGAAGCCCTGGGTGAAGCCCTGGAGCGCCTGGGTGGCCGTTATGTCACAGCAGAAGACGTAGGCACCAGCCCGGCAGACATGGCCAATGTTGCCAGCAAAACCAAATACGTTGCCGGTCTGGGTGACCGTGGCGACCCATCCCCTTACACTGCACTGGGCTGCTTCGTTGGTGCCCAGGCAGCAGTCAAACACCATTTAAAACGTGATAGCTTTGATGGCCTGACCGTGGCCCTGCAAGGCCTGGGCCATGTCGGTTATGACTATGCGCGCCAGTTGAAAGAAGCAGGTGCCAAACTCATCGTTACCGACATCGATCAGGGTGCACTGAAACGCGCGCAAGAAGAACTGGGTGCAGAAGTCGTCGCCATCGACGCCATCTATGATGTGCAAGCCGATATCTATGCACCATGCGCCCTCGGTGCGACCCTGAACCCGGACACGCTGTCACGCCTGAAAGCAAAGATCGTTGCCGGTGGCGCCAACAACCAACTGGCGACACCAGAGATGGGCGAAATTTGCCGTCAAAAAGGTATTTTGTATGCACCTGACTTTGTCATCAATGCCGGCGGTATTATCAAGGTGTGCTATGAATACCTGAACACTCCAGAAGACGGCATGGTTGCCCATGTACGCCGTATCGGTGAAACCCTGGCAGAAGTATTTGCCCGCGCAGATGCAGAAGGCCTGCCAACCAGCGTCGTGGCCGACCGCATTGCGGAAGCCAGGTTCAAAAAATAAAGCGATGCAAGCCCCGGCTTGCAGATGCTGAGGTCAAGAGCCACCGGACTGATGTTCTGGTGGCTTTTTATTTTGTGCGCTTGTGTCTTTGTGTCTTTGTGCTCTTGTGCCGCTCGGCCCTTGTCGTACTTTTGTATCTGCCGGAATCGCAAACATCTGTATCTACTGACCGCATCTCAACAGGCATATTCTATCCGTAAGGCAGATTTGTTTACCCATACCGGAGAATATGAATGACGATGTTATCAAATATATGCATGCTGACCCACTATAAGGCCTGGGCTGACGACAAGATGTTTTCCATGCTGAGTGCCCTGCCTGAAGAAGAGGTATTGCGCCCCCGTCTTACCCGCTTTGGCAATATGCTGCATACCCTGACCCATGTGTATGTCATCGATGATATCTTCCGTGCGCATCTACAAGGGCAACAACATGAATATCAGGACCGCAATACAGCTACCACACCAGCATTGCCTGATCTTTGGAGTGCATCCAAACAAATGAACCAGTGGTACCGTGACTTCGCAAAAGACCTGACTGACGAAGATCTGGAACGCGTCATCCATTTCAATTTTATTGGCGGTGGCGAAGGTGTCATGAGTTGTCAGGAAATGCTGCTACACGTCGTCAATCACGCTACTTACCATCGCGGTTTTGTCGGTGACATGATGTACCAGGCCAAGGTCATGCCGCAATCAACCGACCTGACCGTATTTGTCAGGGATGTACTGCGCGCATGATGCATAAGCTTGTCATGCGGCGTGCTGCTTGAAAGAGTTGAATTTCAGGCTTACACTCGTATGTCCTATTTTCAACAAGCCGCCTGATCATGACCATACTCACTACTGCACGCCTGCGCCTGGAACCAATGAACGACAGCCATTTTGATGGCCTGTTCCACATGAACAGCCAGGCCGAAGTCATGCAATACATTACTGGCAAACCAGACGCACCAGAAGACACACAGGCCATGATAGAACGCATCAAGGCGCGCTGGATAGAATATGGTTTTTCCTGGTGGAGCTTCATAGAACTAGACAGCAATGAAGTCATCGGTGCTGGCTGCATACAGCATCTGGGCCGCGACCCGGCCAACCCATTGGAAACTGGCTGGCGTCTGCGCAAGGAAAGCTGGAACAAGGGTTATGCGTCAGAAGCCGCACATGCCATGGCGGCATTCGCCTTTGAAAACCTCAAGGCAGAATCCTTGTGCGCGGTCTGCCATCAAGACAATCATGGTTCAGCAAATATCATGAAAAAACTGGGCATGCAATACCGTGGCATAGAGCGCTGGTATGACATGGACACTGCGGTTTATTCCATGGATAAGGCACAATGGGTGGCAAGCAGAAAATAATGTTTTAATCTGCCGCAACAATAATACGGTTACGGCCAGCTTCCTTGGCGCGATACAAGGCCATGTCACTGGATGAGAGCGAGACATCGGCATCAATATCACTGGCTTGCATAAGCGCGATGCCTATACTGACCGTGACCGGAATAATATGGGTATGCGCATTGACTGGCGTATCCAGTAATTGTTTTTGTACACGCTCAGCAAAAACGGTGGCATCGGCAATGCTGGTGCCTGCCAGCACCACAGCGAATTCTTCGCCACCTACGCGGCCTGCATAATCGCTTTTACGCAGTTCATCATGCAGGATATGGGCAAAATGCCTGAGCACCAGATCGCCTATGGCATGCCCATAGGTGTCATTGATGAGCTTGAAATTATCCAGGTCACACATCAATACCGCTGCCGCCTTGCTGGCACCTCGCTGCATGCGCGCCAGCTCTTCTTCCATGCGTCCCATGAAGCTGCGGCGATTAGGAATCTGCGTTAAAAAGTCGATGGTCGCCAGTTCCTGCAACTCTTGTTCTATGCGTTTGTGTTCAGTGACATCGGTAATAAAACCATGCCACAGGGTAGCGCCATCCGGCAGGCGGCGTGGCCTTGCATCCATCTGACGCCAGCGTATGCCTTGTTGCGGCAAATTGACGCGGTATTCCAGATGCAGGTGTTCCAGCCTGCTAGCTGATTTCAGGACGGCATTGCGGTAGGCAGGAAAATCATCAAGGTGTATGCGTGCGTGTATCAGCGCCACGGCTTCCTGCATCTGTAACGGGCTTAATTCATAAATATCGCGTATGCCTTCGCTGAGATAGGTGAAGCGCTCTTCACCATTGGCTTGCATGCAGTATTGATAGGCGAGGCCTGGCACTTCATTGGTCAGGCAAGTCACCAGGTCTGCACTTTCTTGCAGACGCTGCGACAAAACCCGCATGGCCGTGATATCAGTGGTGGTACCTATCATGCGCAAGGGGCTGCCATCTTCCGCACGGCTGACTACCTTGCCACGGCTGGATATCCATTTATAACTGCCATCCTTGCAACGCACCCGGTGCTCGACGACATATTGCTCAGTGAGCCCCTCAAAATGTGCCTGTATGGTCGCTTGCACATAGGCGCTGTCATCAGGATGCAGGCGCGCATAACTGTCTTCTATGCGCCCGGTAATTTCTGCATCGGTATAACCGAGTATGGCTTTCCAGCCGGGTGAATAATGTATTCGTCCGCCAGGCACATCCCTGTCCCAGATGCCAGTGCCACTACCCTCTAAGGCCAGTGCCATACGCAACATATTGGCCTGGCTTTGCTCAGCCAGTGACTGTGCGTGCAGGGATTTTTGCTGCGCGTGCTTGTGTTGTATGAGATTAGCGATCAGGCTTGCAAGCTCTTGCAAGACATGCTGATCGGGCTTTTTTTCAATTGCCCCATTTTTAGCAAAAAAATACAAGCCATCTGACTGCCTGTGTTCATCATTGGAAATGGGTATCTCAGCTAGCAGCCACAGGTCATGGTCTTGCGCAAGTTCCTGCAACCGGCTGACTTGCTTGCTGCGCTCAGGAATTGCGCCTTTTGGATATGCATCTTCGACCACTGCATGCATATTGCGTATGTCATCAAGGCAGGGCTGGGATAAATTTGAAGCAAGCAGCAGATCAGTCTCAATACCACGCACCACTATAGCAGACAGCAAACCAGAATAATGGGCATCCAGGCTGCTGACTATGCGAAGCAAACTATCCGTCAGGTCAGTATTGCGCGCAATATCATTCATGCATAGACGATACAGGTCCAGCAAATGCTGACCGTCTTCATTGCTCTTGTGCAAATTATCCAGACTCATATTTACCCGGCATTTCTGATCAGAGTGTGCTTGCACGTATTTAGCAGGCCCGCTATATCGGCATGACATATCGGACTAAGCGCAGGTCATTACCAGCAGAGAGCGGTAATACCCTATTTGATCATATACCAAAGAGAGGAGGCGTGATGGCGAGCAACAATTTTTAATACAAATATTGAATACAATCCGGTGTTTCGCTATTTCACTGAGATTTTGCTGAGATTAATGCAACAGTAAATTGCTTTACAGAATTGATGTGATTCATCACAGGCCGCGTAAATAAATACAGTCAGTAGCAGCTTTTTGGCGCATGAAGGCGGCAACCTCATCGTCCCATGCTTGCGGATCCAAAGTCGCCGAGCTGCGGGTAATGAAGCGACGCATTGGTCTGCGATCAAACGCCTGTGCCAGCAATTTTTGCATATTGACGAAGCTAGCCGGGTTATTCTCTGTGCCCTTGGCGATTCTTTCCGCTGTCAGATTTACCTGATGCAGGATGGCTTGTTCGCGTCCAGGGTCACTGTGAATAGCCACTTCATAAAAGGATGTCAAGACAGCAAAAGCAGGTTGAACACCTTCGAGCAGACAGGCTTGCAAACGGTCATGACCATCCAATATCATGTAAGCGCTGAGGCTGTGTATGTACCAGACGAGTATGGGTGGCGTTTGTCCAAGCCTGGCGAGCTTGCGCCACCATTTGATGCGCCCGCTATCCCTGGCTTGCGGAGCAAACACATTTAATATCTGACCACTGCCAGACAGGCACCAGTCCAGATACACGCAAGGTGCCTGTAGCAATTGGAAGTCCTCATCCCCTGCCCCGGCATGCCAATCGCGCAATCGATGTTTGCCACGCCAATGCGGCTCATACGACTGACTGCCATCACAATACTCCAATGACCACAACCCGTCTGAAAGGCAGTTGATTCTGGTCTCATGCAATGCCTGCACAAAATACTTTAGCCATCGCTTTTTTTGCTGCTCTACTGGCATCAAGGCGATCTTTTGCACTTCAGCCGAACTGATGGATGGCAACCACTCCTGATGCTGTGGCAAGCTACGATAAACATGCACACCTTCATAATAATCACCATCAATTTGCGCCCACAAAATGGGCAGATCACCCGCATCCAAGCGCATGCGCTTGCCTGCCGCCGTGCGCAGACGAAGCATGGGTTTCGGGGCATTGCTGACATTCAACAAAAGCCTAGACCATTTCCCGTAGTCACGTTCATGGTCGCGCGTGTCGTCTTGGTAGTGGATCTGGATAGCCATCAGGTATTCCTGGATAACAGCGCAGGTATCACAAACCCTGCTGCTTCAATTGCTCAATCTCAAAATCTCCATCATCGACCAAACGCTCTCCGCCAGGATACTTGCCCAAGCCCAGTATTCTGCCCATGGATAACAACAGGCTTTGTCCTGATGCCAAACGTTCTGGTATCAATTGATAGACTGAATCACTGAATGCCGCAGCCGGGGTCGTGAACTTCCAGCCCATGTCCTTGAACTGGGCCAGCACATCATCAAGCCACAGGGCATTGATCAGATTGTGATGCATGAGCATGACTTGCGGAATATCGCGCCCCTGCAATTGCCAGGATAAGGCGCGATAAGCTTCGGCGCGCTGGCGTATATGGGCCAGGTAAGCGCGCTTGATGGCACTCACATCTGCCTGGGGATTTTTTTCCAGCACTTCTACCAGTTTCTCATTCAGGCGCCAGTCGCTGGTATCCAGGCTGACATAGGCATTACGGTAGTTATTCTGCTTCAAAAAACTGCGCATGCCATCGCGTTTTTCTGGTGTATTACCTTCGCGCAGATAAGTATAGCGATACCATTTCTGGTAGCCGGGCAAGGTGCTGATGATGGCGTCGCAATCCAGTATTTCTTGCTGATATTGTGCGAGGCTGACTTTATCACTATGCAAATCGGGGTGGCTCATGCTGTGGTTGCCAACAGCATGTCCGGCATCACCCCAGGCTTTGGTCAGTGCATAACCAGCGGGTTGTTTTGCCGCATAGTCTGCCGTGACGAACAAGGCAGCAGTCACGCCATGTCTGGCCAGCGCTTTGAGCATGGCCTGGTTACGCTGCTCAGGACTCAGCCTTGGCGTTTGTTCCAGATTGGGGCCATCGTCGATAGTGATGGCGACTGTTTGCGCACTTGCATCTGCGCCGAACGAAATACAGGCTATAAAAAATACTGAAGCAGTTATGTTGCTTAAATAAGCGGAGAGTTTCAATTTGATTTCATTTTCCAAAATTTAATCTGTGACATATTCAGCAGATTTTGTTGATGTCTCAGCAGCGCTAATAAGCATAAACTGCTGACCATTCCATTGATAAGTTGCGGCTTGCTCCGCTGGTGTGGCAGATACCGCCAATAGAGATTTCTTATTTCCGGCGGCATCATAAGTCCACTCAAATGCACCGGCCACCAGGGTTTGCAACAGCTTGTATTCGCCCTGAGCCAAGCCATATACCTGCAGCTCTTCATAGGCAGCGCCTTGTTGTAATCTTAGGATGAAGACTGCTTTTCCCGCAAGGGTAAATTCGGTATGTAACTGCAGGCGGGGGTTATAGCTATCGGCAAACTGCTTTTGCGAAACGACCCGCCATGCTTGCTTTTCTTTTTTTAGTATGCTGACCGTGCTTGAGATTCCACCCTTGATCTTGTTGCCGGGCTGGTTTTCCGCCTTGCCCGACCAGGCGATGATCTTCCACTCATCCTGCATGCTGAGCATACTGTAATTCTCGAAGTCACCTACATTTTCCTTGCTCAATGCAGGGATTGCGTCTTGCTGTGGAATCTGCTTGACTACAGATTTTGCGGCAGGCTGACAGGCTGTCAAGGTCGTCAGGATGAATAGTGAAAACAGCGATTTTTTTAGCGGCATGAATACAGAGGGGCTGAAGGATTTTCTTTTGATGCCAGTGCAAATTGCAGGTGCGCAACAAAACCATGTGCGATAGCATAACATTAAGTTTTATCAAGCGCACAAACTGCATATTTCCATCCAGATTCCCATTTCATTTTTAGTGGGGCAGCTTATAATTCCTGAGCTGCACTGCTATATTTTCACTCCCCGAACAACTGCCCTAACCCATCGTTTTCCAACCGACATAAACTGAAGGAGATATCAGCATGAGTATCGTAAGCTCACATGAACCTGGTGCCTTTTGCTGGGTAGAACTTGGCACTAGTGATCAAAAAGCTGCAAAAGCATTTTATGGCGAACTGTTCGACTGGGGACATCAGGACAATGAGATGGGACCGGGAAGCTATTACACGATTTTCCAGCTCAAGGGTCACGATGCCGCAGCAGCATATACCCTGGACCCGGAACAGCAGGCAGGCGTACCGCCGCACTGGACTATCTATGTATCGACAGCAGATGCAGAGGCCACGGCAAAGCGCAGTGCAGAATTAGGTGGTGAAGTCGTCGTCCCGGCATTTGACGTGTACGACCTGGGCCGCATGGCAGTATTAAAAGATCCTACCGGCGCCTTCCATAACATCTGGCAGCCTGGTAAAAACACGGGTGTAGGCATACACAATGAGCCTGGCGCTTTTTGCTGGGGACAGCTCAATACCAGTGACACGGCAAAAGCAGAAGCCTATTACAAAGCCTTGTTTGGCTGGGATGCAAGTACAGGCAGTGATGACACCATGACTTATACCGAGTGGCAGCAACATGGCACTGCCATAGGCGGCATGATGGCTTTGCCAGATGGTGTCATGGCACCTTCACACTGGCTGGCCTATTTCAGCGTTGAAGACTGCGACGCTACAGCTGCAAAAGCACAGGCCCTGGGTGCGGCGACGTATGTGCCACCGAGTGATATTCCAAATACTGGTCGCTTTGCAGTTCTGGCTGATCCTCAGGGTGCTGTGTTTGCAATCTATGAGGGCCATTAGCAAGAAATTAGCAATCACAGTCCCTGGTTTGCATGTGTCAAGCTTGTATCAAGCATGTGTCAATGCACTGATGGCGCGTGCCACACCAAGCCGGGGGCTGGTCAACACCTCGGCACCCAGATCACTTAACTCTTCTGCCGCTGCTGCCATTGATGCCTGTGCCAGTACCACGACATCAATGTCAGCAGTTTTATCCTGCAATGCCAGCCTGACCGCATCACTGATCGCTTGCAGATAAGCCTGCCTGTCGCCTTGCAGGAAATACCCCCAGGCCTGCTCAGACAGGAGTGTGCTGATCTCTATCGTTTTACCTGCAGCCCTGGCCGACTCCATCAGCAACTCCGTCGTTGGATCAAGCGTGCTTTCCAGCGCGGCGACCAGCAAAATGCGCGGCCCCAAAGCGACTGCGCGATCTGCCATGGCACGGTCTATCCTGGCCGTCTGCAAACCTGAACGCCCGTTCATGCGTTCGGCAATCCCGCCTATGCTCGAACAGGTGCATACCACCATGCTCACATAGTCAGTTGCACAATTTGTGGAAGCCGCATGCATCGCTGCCTCCACTTTTTGAATGACGGCAGCATCTGTTGCGCCAAACTGCTGGGCAGCGATGAGCAGGCTTTCATCAACATGGTGATGTACTTTAAGTCCCGGAGCCAGTTCCTGCACCAGAGCATCAAAGCCCGCTACATGTACCGGTGAAGTATGTAAAAAGGCGAGCTGGGCCTGCATATGATCCTTAGTCTGGCATTTGTACTGTCAATTGAGTTTTTTCATATGGGCGACCAGTTGGTCGAGGGCAGTGCCCCAGCCCTGATGGAATCCCATTTCCATATGTTTTTGCTTGTCTTCTGCGTTTTTATGCAAGACGACTGCTTTATACCGGGTTCCCGTTTCATGCGGCTCAAAGGTAACGATAGCAGTCATGAAGGAATTGCCGGTAGGACGAAAACCTGGCCCCAGTGCATCGGTGAACACCAGTTTTTTTCCAGGGATGACTTCGAGATAGCAACCGGCATTGTCGTGATCAACACCTTCAGGCGAACGCATGACCGTGCGGAAGATACCGCCAGCTTTCAGGTCTATCTCACAATCCACGGTTTTCCACGGAGCAGGCGTGAACCATTCCAGCAAATGGGCAGGCGTAGTCCAGGCAGCCCATACCAAAGATGGCGGGATATCAACTATACGCTCCAGCACCAGATCAAATTTACCTTCTTCCGTCGTTGCTTCAGACATCATGATTCTCCTTTATCTTATTTAAGTAAGCATCGAGTTGGTTAAAGCGTTTTTCCCAATCGCTGCGCTGCGAAGCCAGCCATTGCTCTGCTTTTTGCAAGCCTGCTGGTGCCAGTTGGTATGTTCTTACCCTGCCATTTTTTTCAGACACTACCAGGCCGGAATGTTCGAGTACCCGCAGATGCTGGGTAAATGAAGGCAGAGCCATGTCGAATTCCAGCGCCAACTCGCTGACTGCTGCCGGTCCACGGCACAGGCGTGCCAGCACTGCACGCCGTGTTGTATCACCGAGGGCAGAATACAGATGATCAAGTTGAGTTTGCTGGTTTGACATGCGGATAATATAGCGCAAACCAATACTTAGGTAAATACCTTTATATTAAAATTTCGCTACTGTACGATTTTTTCTTCCGGCCGCATGTTCCTGAGTTTTTGATCGAAAATATCTTGCAGATATTGATAACGGGGTGACAGGTATAAATAAACTGGCTTGAAAAATAAATCTTGCAGGTAGTAGCTGCCGGCAGCAGCCTGGCTTTCCTCTATCATTTTCAGGGCCAGCGATTTGGTCATGATGCAGGCGTCCCCGAGTTTTCTTAACACCATGTAGGCGCAATCATGTTCTGAGCTTACTGCTATCAGATGATCCAGCTCCTTATGCGCTGCAATTGCCGCATTGCCGCGCACATAAAACACTTTGTGTCTGTTCAGGTCGGCCATGGATTTCACGACTATATTTTTATCATGCGTCAGCAAACTGAAACTCAGATAACCCAAAGCCGTAGGAACACGACTTGCTGTTGGTACCAGATTCTGGAATTCTTCAAAGCGCGGTAGCTCACCTGCTGTTTCACTATCTTGCAACATCTTTACTGCACGGCCGGGCGGATATGCAGTCAGGCTGCAACTCAGGCCGCTTTGCCTGCACAGTTTTTCCAATAAAATTTTGCTGTCTGCGAAGGCCTCACCTGCATCGCTAAGCGAAGAAGAAAAACGTAACAGCTCGCGTTGCACGGGCTGTTCACGAGCGTTGCTAAACGCACAGGTACCGCAAAAAAAGATGAATAGAAATGCGCGCATGATGATGGGCTTTCAAAGCTTGGCAGGCATTCCTTTTCCTTACATGGTGCTTATATAAAGACAGCAACCATGAATAATTAAGCCTCCCCATCTCAAGTATTTAACAATTTTCAGTGGCTTACAAGCGGGACTTGTCGCCATGTTGCAAGACAGGTTCAGACTGGTCATTTTCATATTGAAAATTATGGCTATGACATATCAAATCCATCACCTTCTAAAACAATTTAACAATCATAGCCATGCTCAATCAATGTCGATTTGACGCCAAACACAGCCTCGAAAACGGCAGTTCTTGCTTCCAGCCATGCCAGACCAGCTTCATTAAATGTAACGGCTTCAAGCAACACCAGTGGCTGATCCTGATCTGTAAGCACTGCCTCGAAAGATATCCAGCCAGCTCCTTTGGCCCGTCGCAAAATATTGATCGTTAATTCAAGCAAGCGGGCGGGTTCAAACACGATAAGGCTGCCTGATCTGCTCAGGCCCATCGTTGCGCTATCTGTATCGTTCCAGGCCAGCAAATGGCAGGCTGGTGCACTCTGATAAAACTCCAGCAAGCCAGCAGGCAGAACAGCCTTGATATCGCCAGCCATTACCGCAGACGGGCCTAATTGCAAAGGCAAATCAGGCGCTTCATCCAGGATGCTGATGCGCTTCATCGCAATAGACTCAACTGCCCGCCAGCGTTATCAGACTTATGCTGCCTGACGTTCGACAATCTCAGCTTCCAGCGCTTCTGCCGTACGCTCAGCATTATAGAGTTCCAGATTCAGCAAACCCAGGCGCTTGGCGACTATGGTTGGTACCAGTGCCTGTCCAGCGACATTGACTGCAGTACGGCCCATATCAATGATAGGTTCCACAGCGAGCAACAAACCGACACCTTCCAATGGCAGGCCCACGGTAGACAAAGTCAGGGTCAGCATGACAGTGGCTCCGGTAGTACCGGCAGTCGCGGTTGAGCCCAGTACAGAAACCAGGGCAATCAATGCCAACTGCGTGACATCCAGATGCAGGCCATAGAATTGCGCAATGAAGATGGCCGAGATCGCCGGATAAATCGAGGCACAGCCATCCATCTTGGTGGTTGCGCCGAGTGGCACGGCAAAAGCTGCATACTCACGCGGCACACCGAGATAACGCTCGGTCACCCGCTCTGTCAAAGGCATAGTGCCCATGGACGAGCGTGAGACAAATCCCAGTTGTACCGCGGGCCAGACGCCTGTGAAATACTGGCGCACGGACAAGCCATGCAACTTGACCAACACCGGATACACCACGAACAAGACCAGCAACAAACCCACATACACTGAGGCACTGAAGCTGGCGAGTGAACCCAGCGCATCCCAACCATAACTGGCAACCGCATCACCCAGCAGGGCCAATGTACCTATCGGTGCCAGGCGTATGATCCACCACAATATTTTTTGCACCACTGCGCCGACTGCGTCGGTAAAACGCAGTAGCGGTTCTGCACGCTCACCGACCTTGAGTGCAGCGATACCCACTGCAATCGAAATCACCAGCAATTGCAAGACATTGAAACCCAGTTGTGTGGAGGCAACCGCCTTCTCACCTACCAGTTTGACTGAGCTGCTGGCGGTCATGCCCAGGATATTGCCCGGTAACAGTTGATTCAGAAAAGCCCACCAGGAGCCTGTTCTTGACGGTGCACTGGCCTTGGCAGCATCGACTACCGCACCGGCACTGGGATTTGCCAGCAAGCCTATTGTCAGGCCTATAGCTACTGCGATAAAAGCAGTAATCGCAAACCAGATCAAGGTCTGTGTTGCCAGTTGGGCTGCATTTTGCAAACGGCGCAAATTGGCAATGCTGCTGACCACTGCTGTCAATATCAGCGGCGGGATCATGAGTTTCAAGAGGCCTACATAGGCATTGCCAATTGCACCAAGCGCAACCTGCAGCCAGTTGGCCTCGTTACCCTGGGTACCCATGTTGCGTGCTATCAGCCCCACCACTACCCCGGCCAATAAACCTATGACTATCTGCGGCCCGAAAGACTTCCACCAGCGTGCGCCATGCCCACTGGGCAATGCTGATACAGACGCCTTGTTATTTGAAGTTTGCATATCCAAATTCCCTGTGCTTCTGACATGATGATTAATGCCTGCCATCATGCACCAAAGACTGTGCTATTTGCAAATACAGAAATTCATTCCAGCAATGAGCTCAGCGCATAAGGAGAAATATGTCCACGAATATGCCTACGAATATGCCTAGGATTTAGCAAAATTCAGCAAGAAACCCCTGGATTGACCGAGCCAGCATCAACGAGCTTTTTTCTCGCGCCCCCATTCAGGAAGCGCTCTATCAAGCCGCGGCGCACCAGCAAATGGTAGCTCAGCAGGCAAAACAGGCTGGTCAGCAGGATATTGCACATCATTCTTCCAATAGCGCCAAAAGGGCTGTGATATAGCAGGATACCAAAGCCCATCGTCCCCAGCATGTGCACCAGATAAACCCAGTAAGAACTGTCTGCGAGATAAGACAGCAAACGACTCTGACCAGGTAAGTACCGGAGGAACAAGCCTATCAGGGCAAAACTCCAGAGCCAGCTCACGCTGTTGTATAAATACGCCATGACGGCCTGCATGCCTGGATTGACAGTCTCTGCATTGCCACTACTTTTGACCAGCGCCAGGAACACGACAAAGACTGGCAAACCGGCGCAAAGATATGACCAGCACTTGCGCTCAAAACGGGGTAGCAAATCTGTCTGAAAACGATACAGGAAAATCCCGCAGCTAAAGAACATGCCGCTATGGATGAATTCTGCAGGGTGTGGCATGAAAGAACCCAGCGGCGTCACCATGCCATTGCGGTAAAAACTCCCGGCGAACGCCAAAGGTAATGTCAGAAAAAATATACCCCACCAGTTAGTGCACAGTGTTTTCCAGGTATTGGCAAAACCATCTCGTAACCCCAATGGAATAAAGGCCGACCAGCGCAGCAGCAGCGCATACACCAGGCAATATAGAAACAGGTAATAGATGAACCACAGATGCAGTAGCGACACCTGCGGCCTGCCAGGTACTTGCGGAATCAGCTCAAAATCCACACCTATCGCCCCAAAAGCATTCAGATGCGCATACACTGCCACCAGCAAACTCATGCAGATCAGCAGCAAGGGCCAGAACACCATGAAAGGCCAGACCAGCTTGCGCACACGCTGATGCAGCATAGCTGCCATGCCACGCTTTGCCACCAGCATGGCAACAAAAAATCCAGCCAGGATAAAAAAAACAGGCATGCGAAAAGCATGGATGAAGACGATCAATAAGTCTGCCAGCACACTGGTCTGGCTATCGCGCCAGGGCGTAGGTGATGGATTGATCATATAGTTCACCGATACATGCACGACGATGCCCAGCCACATCATGATGGCCCTGAGATTATCAAGAGAATGCAGGCGTTGATCAGTGTTAGCAGTATTCATAGGGTAAGTTCAAGCTTAGCGTGGGACAGCTCTGGCTGGCGTGTTGCTTAAAGACGGTAAATCCAGTCGCTTTCATTTTTCCTGGCATCGTTGAGCAATTGCTGTGGGCTACGCCCGGATACTCCCTTGCAGTCGCGAATCAGGTGGGATTGGTCGGCATAACCCAGGGCATCTGCATGTTCCGCCCAGTTTGGTGTCTGCCCCTGCGCCAGGTCACTCAAGACCTGGCTGTGACTGCGCTTGGCGCGCCATAAACGTGACAAGCCCAGCAAAGGCAGGCCAGCTTCTTTCCTGACCCGTCTTTGTAACTGGCGTGCGCCTACACCAAGCAGGGTACAACTCAGGCGCAGGCTCAGGTTCTGCCCCATCTTGCGCAAACGTGACCAGGGGCTGGAAAGCAGGGCGCTGCTGTTTTGTGCAACATGGCTTTCAATCAGCGAGCGCCTGTCGGCATGTGTATCAGCCTGGGCAACAGCCTGCAGCAGTGCCAGCCCTGACGGATTCAGTACTTCCATCGCATCGACAAATCTGTCCTGCACTGTCGTCAGGTCCAGCTCAAACAAGGCATGAAATGCATCTGAGTAAAACACCGCCATAAAACTGTGTCGGTCACCAAGGTTCATCGACACTCCATACTGGCTCTGGCAACCAGCCACAAAAATCTGCGGCAAGCGCTGCTCACGCTTGATTTTTCCCTTTTGCAGCAAACTCACCTCACCTTCCAGCATCCAGGTGATGCAACAGAATGGCGTAGCAGGGTAACGATTCAGTTGATCCGGCCCATCCAGATGACAGCCACGGGTATCCCGCACGATATACATCAGCACATGCTCAGCCGCCTGGCCACTGGCTGGCCAGATATGCGTTTGCGCTTGAAGAGTCTTGTCGGTTTTGGGCATGTAGTGGATGCTACCTGCTTCGATGATGGCTGTATTGTACGTTTACGACATTTTTGAAGTTTTATGAGGCCCAGTGTTTGATTTGTTTGGCCATTGTTGGCAATTTGCTCAGATCATCTGGATTGCTGCCGGGTGGGCTGTTGCTGTTGCTGTTGCTGTTGCTGTTGCTGTTGCTGTTGCTGTTGCTGTTGCTGTTGCTGTTGCTGTTGCGTTTGACGTTGGGGTGGTAGTTGTTTTTGACGTTCGGCAGTTCCCATGTGTCGACGCCGTTTGTGCTGTACAGAAAATGGAAAGAGAAGGACCGCTGTTTGAGCGAAGCGAGTTTCGGGCCTTCCCATTTTTTGTACTGCACAAACGGGAACCCCCTTCAGGGGGCGACGACGCCTGGGTCGCCTTTCTTTGAATACTTACTTTGGCGACGCAAAGAAAGTATTTCGGCTGCCGGGCCGAGACCCGGCCTGGTTCCACGAAGGGCAATCGTTTTAATCAAAGCACGGCAATGCAACAAACGCCACCGGGCTCCAGCCTGCGCTGGAGCGACGAATTTAAGATTGCCGTGTATCTTATGATTGAAGTACTGGCAGCTAACAAAGAGCCGCAAGCGGCTCCCCAAAAATTACTCAGCCTTCGCCCCCACAGGCTTGAATTGCCCCATAACATCCCGCTTGCCCCGTTCCAGATAAGGCACAGGCTTGTCCATCCATTCGGGGCGCGGGCTGTTCAGCAGGTAGTGATCAAAGAACTCAGCCATGTGCACCGTGAAATACTTCATGTTGTCACGTTCTTTGAGACCATGTTTTTCACCATTGAAATTGAACCAGTAAGCCTCTTTACCCAACTGGCGCAAGGCAGTGAAGAATTCTATGGCCTGATACCACGGCACTGCATCATCATCATCGTTGTGGATGGTCAGGTAAGGCGTCTGCACTTTATCGACAAAAAATATCGGTGAATTTTCTATGTACTCTGCCGTTTTATTCCACGGCGCACCACCAATACGGCTTTGCTGTTTTTCATACTGGAAGGCACGGCTCATGCCTGTACCCCAGCGTATGCCACCGTAACCGCTGATCATGTTCGCCATGGATGCACCGGCTTCAACCGCGCGGAACATATTGGTTTGCGTGATCAGGTAATTGACCTGGTAAGCACCCCAGCTATGACCCTGAATACCCACACGTTTGGGATCGACATAGCCTTGTGCCAGCACTTTTTGTACTGCCGGTACCACAGCGTTATAAGCGCTCTTGCCTGGATGCCCGGTTTTATAGACGATGTCCGGGCGCAGCACGATGTAGCCATTACTCAGGTAACGGGTAACATTGATGTTCTGGGCAGGTGCCGGTGCAACATAGCGATGCAGATTGTCTGACATATTTTCATAGATATACACCATCATCGGGTATTTTTTTGCCGGATCAAAATTCTCAGGCTTGGCCAGCAAGGCTTTGAGCTTCTTGCCGTCGAGACTGGTGTATTCAATCATTTCCTGCTTGCCCCAGTTAAACTGGGCTTGCTGGGGATTGGCATTGCTGATTTTTTGCGGGTTTTGCAAAGCCAGGTTACTGGTCCACAAGTCCGGGAATTCTGTAAAGCTTTGCTGCGTAAACAAGACCGTATCCGCCTTTTTGGCCTTGATCAGGCCGGCAAACATTTTATCGCCATGTATGAGTTTTACCGGCTCACCAGATTTTGGATTTTGCTGGTAATAACCGGTAGAGCGATTGCCTTCATTGGTAGCTGCCAGTATCCATGAATCTGTCGGCAAAGCCTTGGATTCAGCCACTGGTGACGGTTCATCAGCGGGCGGTTTTTTCTCGGTATCGATGGGAACATAACGCAATTCCAGATTGTGTTTGCGACCATAGCCTGCAGTCACATTGCGGCTGGATAGAGTCTGAGGATTGACTTCCCACAAATCGAACTGATCATACAAAACGACGCTGGCGTCATCTTCTGTCCAGCCCGCAAAACCATAGGCATCCTTGACTTCTGGCGTATCGCGTTTGGCATCTTCAAAACGCGCCTTGATTTTGCCTGTCAGATTGATCTTGCTGCCGTCCGCGGTTGACCAGCAATACCAGATACTGCTATTGGCATCAAAGGCCATGACGTATTTGCCGCCTGGTGACAGGCTGGGCACATAGCGCAGTTTTTGCGCCAGCAAACGGGCTTGGCCCGTTTGCAAATCTACCGCGTAGGCATCGTGATACAGCGCATCCCATGACTGCTGCATTTTGTAAGGTACGTCGCTGGCACCCATGGCAAAACGCGGGTTATCATTGATCAGCACATTCGGGATATTCTTGTTGGCAAGCTGGACAAAGCGTTGCTCGGCGATATAAAAAACTGCCTTATAGCTGCGTTGTTTTTCTTTCTCTGCCTTGACCTTTTGCATGGATTGCAGCTCAGGGTCTTTCCAGTGCCAGAGATCAACCTTGAAAGGTTCCGGTGCATCCTTGGGATCAGCCTTGGCCAGCTCTGCAGTACCAAAGAACAGGCGCTGGCCATCCTTGCTAAAACTCAGGCTACCGTGCTCGCTGGGCAACCATCCTGCTGGCATGCCAGTGGTGCTTGCAGTGACTACAGCTTTGGCTTCGCTATCACCTGCGCGCCAGTAATACAGGTCGAAAGCAGTAATTTCTTTTTCTGCCTTGTCTACTTTTTCGGCTTTCTCGCCCTTGTCAGCCTTCTCGGCGTCAGCATTTTTCTTGCCAGGCTTTTCGGCTTCCGCATTTTTCTTTGCGAGGTCATCGCGATTGCTGACGAAAGCCAGTTGGCGGCCTGCCTCATCAAAATTCATGTGTTTGTAACTACCTGCACCTGCCATGACGGTGCGTGGTGTCAGGTCTTGCGGGCTAATCAGGTAAACGCCTTCGCGCGCTGTATCCTTATTTGTGTCTTTGGGTGTATCTTTTTGACCGTCTTTCTGAGCGTCTTTGGTGATGATATTGAAAGCCAGCAATTCACCATTTTTTGCCCAGGTAAAATCAGCAACGTCCTTGAAGCTGGTGCGCTTGGCATTCGCCACATCAATCAACAAGAATTCTGTGCCTGTATCTTTTTTCTTTGCTGCGGCTGAGGCAGCAGCGGCTTGCTGATCTTCATCGTCCTTGGCAGCAGGCTCGGCATCTTTCTTCGCCTCTTTCTTTGCTTCCTTGGGTGCATCGAACAATACTGCCAGGAAATTGCCGCCCTCTTCTGGCCAGGCAAAACGCTTTACCCTGTCCAGGTTTTCAACTTTACCAGTCGCCAGATTCATGATGCCCAGGCCAGACTTGGGCAAGTCATCACCCTTCTTCTTTTCTTTCTTGGCCTTGTCCAGCTCTACCCTGGTTGGCGCAATCGCAAAAGCCAGGTAACGGCCATCTGCACTGAAGGCTGGTGTCGTGCCGCGTGGTGCACGCCACTCGCGGCCATCTTTGAGATTCCTGACCACGACCTCGCCATCTGACTCCTGCCCTACCAGGGCATAAGCTGCCCAGTTGCCATCGCGGCTCAGGACACTGCCCTGTATGGTGCGCCAGTTCGCATAGACATCATGGCTGATGACTTTTTTTGCATTTACCGAAATGACTGCGGCTGCAGCACCATCTGCCAATACCGGGGCAGCATGGACAGCAGGAACATAGGCACCGTAGGCCAGACATACCAGCAAGGCAGTAGCAGCCAGCTTACGCAGATGACGCTGTTTGTAGTGACCGAAGGAAGAAACGGAAGAAACGGAAGACACAGAAGAAGGATAGGAATAAGGCGTGCTAAACACTGGAATTACCTTTCTGGGAGACGAACTTTACATCACTACATTGTAATGTCAAACCAAATTAAATCGACAAAACAATTATGAATTATCGGTGTTGCGTTGCAGCAAGTCCAAAAATATCAAGATTGCACCTGCAGCGTTTTGACCACGCGCATCTCACCTTTTTCACCGGCACCTGAACCGCTGTTCTTGCTTTCTTTTTTGATCACGACGAGCCGGTCACCGCTGACGCCATACACCAGCTCTTCTTCATTTTTTGTTTCAAAGCTGATCACAACGAAAGCACGCCCTGAGATAGCCTGATGCATGCGGCTGGCCAGCGGGATGCCATCCTGGCCTATCCAGACCTCCAGGCTGCCTTCGAATTTCTTGACGTATTTGCGGTCTTTTTCGCTGAGCTTTTCTACAGGTATCTCGAAACTCAGCAAGCGTGCAGGCTTGCCATTGTAGTTAGCGTCGGCTTTTTCACTTTTGAATATAGCTTTCTCAAGAATCCGCGAAAGATTGCCCACGGCAGAAACCATGGGGCGCAATTCGGACGAATTGACTTCCTTGATGGCAGCAATAGTGGGGGTTTTGGTTTTGGAGTCTTTTTCCTTGGCGCGCTCTTCGGTTTCGAGGCGCGTCAATAAATCCTTGCTGTACAAAATTTGCAAGCCAAGCGGGCTGTCATCAAGGCTGATACTGGCCTGGCCATTTTGTTCATCAGCATCTTTACCTTCACCCTGACGGCTCCAGGTTTTGGCTTCAACGACAGCTTTCACTGGTATTTGCCCTGGCAAGCGTGCCAGCGCGGCTTTTAAATCTGCCAGACCATCTGCCTGTGCCGCCTGAGTAAACAAACTAAGCAAACTGAAACACATGCCCGCAAGCAGTAAAAGCGTTTTCTTTTTGGCCAGCATACATCCCCTGTCAATATAGCTATGGTGAGCCATCTGACCGTTGGGACGTCTTAAAGTTCAGCCTTGCTTCATCCCTGCTTTATCCTTGCTTTAGTGCCAGCCACTTTCTATAGACCAGCAAGGCCACTTGCGCATCATTGGCGGCATACATGATTTGCCTGTCATTCAAGGCTGGGGCAGCCCAGTTGGATGTTGAGGTCTTCTTGGATTTTTGCAGTTGCATGCCAAAATATTTTGCGACCGCCGCTTTTGCGCCCATGTCGCGCTGCTTGCTCTCACGCATGGCGCGTGCGAGATCAAGCACATGCTGCGGCAGGATGCCGAGTTTGATCTTCAGGCGTTTCATGTCATCGCTGAGCCCAAAACCAACTTTGAGTATCTCTTTCGATTCCAGCAAGGCTTTCACGGCATCGGTATTTTGTGCCTTGATCGTGGGGAAGAGATAAGCCTTGTTGTCGGTAGCCAGTTGTATCAGATGCGGGCCATCAGATTGCTGGCCCTTAAAGAATACTGGCTTGGATTCTGTATCAAAACCCAAAATATCGGCTGTCAGCATCTCTGCATAGGCTTGCTCTGCGTCTGCTGGCGTCTGTACCAGCAGTATGTCTTTTTCCTGGATACCAGGATAAGGGGGGAGGAGAACTTCCTGATCTTCTGTCATGACAGCATGATAAGGGAAACAGGGTGGATATGTCAGGTGTTGACTTGCCAGCGTAGCTTGTGTGAGGTCAAAAACAGTGAAAATAAGCCACAAACTGCAAGCCAGTCTGATAAACGATATATTTTTAATATTATTTAGGCCTTGAATTTGTCTGCATGCGTTTCCATCAGCTCAGTCAGCCATTCTACGAATACCCTGACCCTGGGCGATAACTGCCGGTGGTGAGGGTAGAGTATGGATACCGGCATAGGCGGTGGCCGCAGCTCCGGTAATACTTCCTGCATGCTGCCAGCCGCCAGTTGGGCAGCAACGTGGAAGCGCGGCAGTTGTATCAAGCCATAACCCGCTTCTGCGCCTGCGACGTAGGCATCAACATCATTGACCGCCAGTTGCCCCTTTAATGGCAATGTCTGGGTTTTACCGCCTATGTTGCCATCCGTGACAAATTCAAAGTCCATATTCCGGCCAGTCTGTGATGAGAAATAATTCACTGCCAGATGGGCATGCAAATCACCCAAAGTCTCAGGCACCCCATGTTTTTGCAGGTAGGCGCTACTGGCACAGGTAATTTGTGTCATCAGCGCTACCCGCTTGGCGATCATGCTGGAATCGCGCAATTCACCGCCACGCAAGACGCAATCAACACCTTCCCGCACCAGATCGACCAGGCGGTCGCTCATACCAACTTCCAGTTCTATCAAAGGATATTTGGTACTAAAGCCTGGCAGGGCCGGAACCACAAAAGATTTGCCCAGCGAACCTTGCAAATTAATCCTGAGCTTGCCACGCGGATTAAGCAAGCTGTGGCTGAATGCGGACTCAGTTTCTTCCAGATCAGCCAGCAGGCGCACGCAACGCTGATAGTAAGCATCGCCATCAGCCGTGGTGTTGACCTGACGCGTGGTTCTTTGCAAGAGACGCGTACCCAGATGGGTTTCCAGTTGCTTGATACTCAGGGTCACACTGGCCCTGGGCATTTGCAATTGCTCTGCAGCGCGGGTGAAGCTGCTTTGCTCAACCACGGCAATAAAGACTTGCATAGCCTGGAATTTGTCCATAAACGTCCCCGCCCTCATTGTTTAGATTTTTTGCACAGTAAAGGCAATTTTAACGTATTTATCTATAAATACTCACTAACTACAATGGCTACATCTTCAGCAAACCCGCTGAGGCAATAATCACAAAGGAGTTTCAGCATGGCACAGAACAACATGGCAACACGTCAATTGGGCAAGCAAGGTCCGGCAGTTTCAGCACTGGGTTTGGGTTGCATGGGCATGTCAGATTTATATGGTCCGGCTGACCGTGGCGAAAGCATCGCCACTATCCATGCGGCGCTGGATGCAGGGGTAGACTTGCTCGACACAGGTGATTTTTATGGCATGGGCCATAATGAATTACTGATACAGGAAGCCTTGCAAAACCTGCCGCGTGAGCAAGTCAAAATCAGCGTCAAGTTTGGCGCTTTACGCGACCCAGCAGGCAACTGGATAGGTATGGATGGCAGACCGGCAGCCGTCAAGAACGCCCTGGCCTATAGTCTGAAACGCCTGGGTACTGATCACATCGACGTTTACCGTCTGGCACGCATAGACCCGCAAGTACCCGTCGAAGACACCATCGGCGCCATCGCCGACATGGTGAAAGCCGGTTATGTGCGCCACATCGGCATGTCGGAGGCAGGTGCTGCCAGCCTGCGCCGTGCGGCAGCCGTCCATGCCATCAGTGATTTGCAGATAGAGTATTCACTGTTTTCTCGCGGCATAGAAGCTGAGATTTTGCCAGTTTGCCGCGAACTGGGCATAGGCATCACAGCTTACGGCGTATTATCGCGAGGTTTGCTTAGCGGTCACTGGAGCCCTGAACGCACTACTGGCGCAAGGGATTTCCGCAGTATCAGCCCACGCTTCCAGGATGGCAATCTGGAACGTAACCTGGCTCTGGTAGAAGCCTTGCGCGGCATCGCCAGCAGCAAGGGCATCAGCGTGGCGCAGGCGGCAATTGCCTGGGTACTGGCGCAAGGTGCAGACATCATTCCTTTGGTGGGCGCACGCCGCCGTGACCGTTTGACAGAGGCACTTGGTGCTCTGGATGTGAAGCTGGATGCGGCAGATTTACAAGCAATAGCTGCTGCTGTTCCCAGCGATGCAGTAGCGGGTAATCGCTACAATGACCATGCCATGGCTATGCTTGATAGTGAACATACGCCTGGCCACTAAACGATTAAATCATTCAGCTGTTATCGATGACATCTGCAAGCTGGCCTGGCGACTCAGCTTTCAGTGGGTCAACCCGGCGGCGGCGTGGTCGTCCGCTGGGCAAAGGTTCTATGATCAGGGCTTGACCATCGGGCAGGGAAATCGCCAGTTTTTCCTGCCCATCATGCTTGAAATGATAGACAGTCGCCGCGCCAACGGCGGCTGATTTTTCCAGGGTTGCGGCCATCAGCAATTCCGGGATTTCGCTTACCTTGCCGGTGCGCCAGAGCAGCTTGTTCATGGTTTTACTCATCACCTTATTCATTGATGTGCTCGCGATAGCGGGTGGCAAAACCGGCGGCATCCATAGGGCGGCCAAAATAATAACCCTGTACCTGGCTGCATCCCATTTTGCGTAAAAGCTCGGCCTGCTCTTTCTTTTCCACTCCCTCTGCAACCACACTCAGACTCAGGCTCAAGGCCATGGCAATTATGGCGCTGGCTATCGCTGCATCGTCAGGATTTTCATGGATATCATTGATGAAGGACTTATCTATCTTGAGTTCATCGATGGGGAAGCGCCGCAAATAAGAAAGACTGGAATAACCCGTACCAAAATCATCCAGCGATATCGACAAACCCAGGTTTTTCAAAGCCCGCAATGCTACGAGTGTACTGTTGACATCCTGCATGACCATGCTCTCGGTCAGTTCCAGTGTGACGTTCGATGGGTCGGCACCCGTCTCGGTAAAAATGGCAGCAACACGGTCAGACAAATCCTCTTGCCGGAACTGGCGAGGTGACATATTGATGGCAATTTTTAAATCTGCCATGCCAGATTTTTTCCAGCTGACTTGCTGGCGGCAAGCCTCAGCCAGCACCCACTCACCTAACGGCAATATCAGCCCGGTTTCTTCTGCTAACGGGATGAATTCTATGGGGTGTATCAAACCTATCTGCGGATGATGCCAGCGCACCAGTGCCTCTGCACCGACGATATGGCCAGTAGCGAGTTCTATCTTGGGCTGGTAGTGCAGAGTGAGTTCATGCCGCTCCAGCGCACGGCGCAATGCACCTTCCATATTCAGGCGGCTGATGGCAGTGACACCCATCTCGGGAATAAACTGGCGCACGCTATTGCGGCCATGTTCCTTGACGCGGTACATGGCGATGTCGGCATAGCGTAGCAATATTTCGCCATGGTCACCATCACGCGGATATAGCGATATACCTATGCTGGCGGTGACAAACACATCATGTCCATTGATTTCAAACGGGCGCGCCAATGCTGCCAGGATTTTTTCAGCGACGATATCAACATCGCCAGTCTCAGGCAAATCAGTCAGGATGATGACGAACTCGTCACCGCCCAAACGCGCGACGGTATCGGTTTCGCGTACACAATGACTGAGACGGTTGGCTACCTGCTTCAACATTTCATCCCCGGCACCATGGCCGGAGGCATCATTGATGAGCTTGAAATGATCAAGGTCGAGCAACATCAGACCCACCGACAAGTCCTGACGCTTGGCCCAGGCAATGGCCTGAGTAATGCGATCGTTGAGTAAATTGCGGTTGGCGAGACCAGTCAGGCTGTCATGCGTGGCCTGGTATTCCAGCTCTTTCTGATAATTGACGCGCTCACTGACATCATTGATGACACTGACAAAATGCGTGGTGGCGGCACCCGTCGCGTCCTTGACGGGCGAGATATGTAATTCATTCCAGAACTGCGTACCGTCCTTGCGGTAATTGCGCAGTAGCGCGCAGCCTGCTCTTTTTTCCCGCAATGCCGTACGTATCTCTTCCAGATCTGGTTGTGCCAGGTCTTCCCTGACCAGGAAACGCCCTTCCCTGCCTATGACTTCCTGCGCCGTATAGCCAGTAATACGTTCAAAAGCCGGATTCACATAGACGATGGAATGATCACTATCGTCACTGCGGGTAATCATGATGCCATTACTACTTGATACCAAAGCCTGCTCACGCAAGAGCAAGGCTTGTTCGACTTCTTTCAACTGGAATTTGCTGTCAGTGATGTCTTGTTTGACAGCGATCAGGTGGGTGATATGGCCGTTTGCATTGCATAGCGGGCTGACCATCTGTCTTTCCCAGTATGCCGTACCATCCTTGCGATGGCTGAGTACATCGCCTTGCCAATGCTCGCCGACCTTGAGCGCCTTGATGATGCGCATGACTTTTTCATCCGCAGGGTCGCCAGAATTCCAGAACACATGTTTGCCCAGCACCTCGTTCAATGTATAGCCAGATATACGGCAAAAGCTGTCATTACCATATTCGAGTTCGCCATCTGCATTGGTAATGACTACCGCAAACGGGCTTTGCTGCACCGAGAGTGCCAGCATGTCCATATTGTCTTGCAGATCATGGTGTTCATGGGTACTGCTGAGGGAATGGATGGCTTGCGCCAGTTCATTGGCGAAGCGACTCAGTATGTTGTATGCATCACCATTTTCACTGAGATCAAAGTCAGCACCGACACGCAATTGCGCCAGCACATCACCATAACGCTGCAAAGGCAGGACCAGGTATTTTGTCTCTTTTCCAGCCTGTCTGTCAGCACGAAAACGGTAAATTTCTGACTTGTCACCCAAGTCCAGTTCCACCTCAGCACACAAATAGCCAGCACGCTGCACCAGGATACGGCAGAAGCCACGCAACATCTCAGGCAATTCTTCTGTGTACCACAAACAATGGGAAAGCTCCCCCAACAAGAGATACCACTCTTCCAGCCGGTGTGACTCGGCATCCAGGGTAAGGGTCTGGTCAACTATAGCCATGTGATTGCGGTCTCCGGTTAAACTCGCTATTTTTATTGGCAGGTGGATTTTTATACCGCGTAGCCACACGAATTGCAACAAAAACCGCCTCAGCAAAGCTGCCTATTTATGCTGCAATTGCGTTCAAACGAATTTAAAATTTATAGTATTTTTATTAATTCCAATGGATTAAAAAGTTAGTGCAAGCTTCCATTGCCTTAGGTTTTCTCCTGAATTTCTCTGTGTCTCGGTGCCTCTGTGTTGAGAGGTCTTTCAAAATAATCAAATTCAAGGCTCAAAATTAACAAAACAACATCAAGCAAATTCGCCTATCCAGCGCAAAAGCCGTTAAAATCTAAGGTTTGGCAAACTTTATTCATCGCTTCTTCAAGAAGTGACAAAGGCAGATAGCACGATGCTCACATTTCAACAAATTATCCTGACATTACAAGATTACTGGGACAAGCAAGGCTGCGCCCTGCTGCAACCTTACGATATGGAAGTGGGCGCGGGTACTTCGCATACCGGCACTTTCTTGCGCGCCATCGGGCCAGAACCATGGCGTGCGGCTTATGTGCAACCATCACGCCGCCCCAAGGATGGCCGTTATGGTGAAAACCCTAACCGTCTGCAGCACTATTACCAATATCAGGTGGTGTTGAAGCCAGCGCCGGAAAATATCCTTGACCTCTACCTTGGCTCCTTGAAAGCCCTGGGTCTGGATTTGCAGCAAAACGACATACGCTTTGTTGAAGATGACTGGGAAAACCCTACTCTGGGTGCCTGGGGCCTGGGCTGGGAAGTCTGGCTCAATGGCATGGAAGTCACGCAATTCACTTACTTCCAGCAAGTTGGTGGTCTGGATTGCAAACCTATCCTCGGTGAAATCACCTATGGCCTGGAACGTCTGGCCATGTATTTGCAAGGTGTAGACAATATCTATGACCTGGTCTGGACTGAGCGTGAAGAAAACGGCAAGACCGTGCGCCTGTCTTATGGAGATGTATTCCATCAAAATGAAGTTGAGCAATCGACTTTCAGCTTTGAATACTCGAACACTGATTTCCTGTTCTCTTTATTCACAAACTACGAAGCAGAAGCGAAGCGCTTGCTGGAAGTGACAGAAAAATCCCTGGCACTGCCTGCTTATGAAATGATCTTGAAGGCTGCGCATACTTTCAACTTGCTGGATGCGCGTGGTGCGATTTCTGTGACTGAGCGCGCTGCCTACATAGGCCGCATACGTAATCTGTCACGTGCTGTGGCTGCGGCTTACTATGCATCGCGTGAGGCACTGGGCTTCCCCATGTGCGCTGCGAATGACAAGCACAAGCCTGCTCCCGCTGCTCCCGCTACGGTTGCTGCTTCTGCATAAGCAGTACGCCTAGCCCACAAGAACATCATTAAACAGATTCTGGCACAGCGCCGGAACGTAGGATAAGAAACATGAGCCAAACACTGTTAGTAGAATTATTTACCGAAGAGCTGCCACCCAAGGCCCTGGCCAAATTGGGTGAAGCATTTAGCGCCGGTATTGTCGCTGGTCTGAAGTCACGCGATTTTCTGGAAGCTGAGTCGGTAGCGACCAGCTATGCCTCACCACGCCGTCTGGCTGTCAGCATCACTGGCGTGCGCGCCACGTCACCAGACAAGCTGATGCGTGAAAAAGTCTTGCCGGTATCCGTAGCGCTGGATGCGGCTGGCAATGCGACAGCGCCACTGGGCAAGAAACTGGCGGCACTGGGCTTTCCTAACCTGCAGGTCAGTGACCTGGAACGTGCTGTCGATGGCAAGGCCGAGAGCTTCTTTTACAGCTATACGGCGGCAGGCACTGCCCTGGCACCGGCAGTGCAGACTGCGCTGGAAGAAACCATAGGCAAACTGCCTATTCCTAAAGTCATGAGCTACCAGCGCCCTGATGGCGAGACTGTGCATTTTGTGCGCCCTGTGCACAAGATCATCGCCCTGCATGGCGCTGAGATTGTTCCACTGTCCTTGCTGGGTTTGAACAGTGACCGCATTACCAAAGGCCACCGTTTCCTGTCCGCGGGTGAAGTCAGCATTGCCAAGGCAGAAGACTATGCCGCCAGCCTGAAAACCGAAGGCAAGGTCATTGCCAGCTTCAATGAGCGTAAAGAACAGATACGCGCCGCCCTGTTGGGCAAAGCAGGTGCAGACAAGGTATTGATGCCAGAATCCCTGCTCGATGAAGTGACAGCCCTGGTCGAATGGCCAGTCGTGTATGAATGCAATTTCGAACAAGAGTTTTTGACTGTACCGCAAGAATGCCTGATTTTGACCATGCAAACGAATCAGAAATATTTTGCCCTGACAGATGCATCTGGCAAATTGCGTTCACGCTTTTTGATTGTTTCCAACCTGGAAACCAGCGACCCGCAATACATCATCCAGGGTAATGAGCGCGTCGTGCGCCCACGCCTGTCGGATGCAAAATTCTTCTTTGAGCAAGACAAGAAAAAGACCCTGGAATCACGCCTGCCTTTGCTGGCGAATGTGGTCTATCACAATAAACTGGGTAGCCAGGCAGAGCGTACCCAACGCGTTAAAACCCTGGCTGGCCAGATTGCTGCCAGCCTGAATGGCGATGTTGCCCTGACCGAACGTGCCGCCCTGCTGGCCAAGACAGACTTGCTGACTGACATGGTAGGTGAATTCCCTGAGCTGCAAGGCATCATGGGTACTTACTATGCCCAGCATGATGGTGAGCACGCTGATGTAGCCGCTGCCGCGTCTGAACATTATCAGCCACGTTTCGCTGGTGATGCATTGCCTGCGACACTGACAGGTACTGCTGTAGCTTTGGCTGACAAACTGGAAACCCTGGTCGGTATCTGGGGCATAGGCCTGCAACCTACCGGTGACCGTGACCCGTTTGCGCTGCGCCGCCACGCCCTGGGCATCTTGCGCATGCTGGTAGAAAAACGCTTGCCGCTGTCGTTGAATACCTTGCTGGCACAAGCAGTAGAACTGTTTGCTGGCAATGCCAATTTCACAAACCCGACAGCCGATGTATTGAATTTCCTGTTTGATCGCTTGCGCGGCCAGTTGCGCGACAAGGGCTTTTCACAAAATGAAGTCGAAGCTGTGGTTGCCCAGCAACCAGACACGCTGGATAACATCGTTGAACGCCTGCAAGCTGTACAAGCCTTTGCTGCCCTGCCAGAATCTGAAGCACTGGCTGCTGCCAACAAGCGCATTACCAATATCCTCAAAAAAGCCGAGGGTACGCCAGGCGCAGTTCAGCCAGCATTGTTGCAGGAAGCTGCAGAGCAGGCATTGGCCAAGGCCATGGCCGATGTCAAACCGGAAGTGGATGCGGCATTTGCCAAAGGTGATTTCGCCAGCGCATTGAAAACCCTGGCAGCCCTGCGTGCAGCGGTCGATAGTTTCTTCAATGATGTCATGGTGAATGCAGAAGACCTGGCCCTGCGTAATAACCGCCTGGCCTTGCTGGCCAGCCTGCATGGCATGATGAACCAGGTTGCCGACATTTCCAAGCTGGCAGCTTGAGGCGTGTTAAACAAGAGTGCACCACTAACCAGGATTGCAGATGAAACTCATCATCCTTGACCGCGATGGCGTTATCAACCAGGACTCGGACGACTTTATCAAGTCGCCCGAAGAATGGAAGCCAATACCGGGTTCACTGCAAGCCATCGCCCGCCTTAACCAGGCGGGCTATACGGTGGTGGTCGCAACCAACCAGTCTGGCATAGGCCGCAAACTGTTTGATATGGCCACGCTGAATGCCATCCATCAAAAAATGCACACCAGCGCCCAGCAAGTCGGTGCCACGATAGATGCGATTTTCTTTTGCCCGCATATGGCAGACGACAATTGCGATTGCCGCAAACCCAAGCCCGGCATGCTGCAAGAGATAGCCCGCCGCTATGACACCAATCTCAAGGGTGTGCATTGTGTGGGCGATTCCCTGCGTGACTTGCAGGCTGGCTTTGTTCTCGGTTGCAAACCGCATCTGGTACTGACCGGCAAAGGCAGCAAGACCCAGGAAAAAGGTGGCTTGCCGCCAGGCACGCAAGTCTTTGCTGACCTGGCCGCCATGGTCGATAAACTGGTGGAAAACTCACCATCTGAATTTAATATCGCGATCTGAGTCATTGAAAAGATTCAAACCAGCATCGCTACAATGGAGACTACATGCTTAGCTTTACCCGTTTTGTTCGTTCGCTGATTTTCTTGCTGGTGATGGCGATAGTCACCATCGTCTGGGCCCCTATCAGCATGTTGTTTGCGTTTTTGCCGTACAACCAGCGCTATTACATTACAGCCCGCTGGAATGTCACCATCATCTGGGCAGCAAAAGTAATCTGCGGCATACGCTACCAGACCAAGGGTTTTGAAAACTTCCCGGATGGCCCGGCCATCCTGTTGTCCAAGCACCAGTCTGCCTGGGAAACCATCTTCCTGTTGATGGCAACACCACGCCCACTGGTCTTCGTATTCAAGAAAGAAATTACCTATATCCCCTTCTTTGGCTGGGCCATCTCCATGCTGCGTATGATCCCTATCGACCGCAGCAAGGGCAAGGATGCGTTTGCCCACGTTGTCACGCAAGGCCGCAAACGCCTGGCTGATGGGCAATGGATCATCATGTTCCCTGAAGGTACGCGTATCGCTGTTGGCAAAAAAGGCCAGTACAAAGGCGGCGGTGCCCGTCTGGCAGTAGAAACCAATACGCCAGTCGTGCCTATCGCATTGAATTCTGGTGAATGCTGGCCAAAAAATTCTTTCACCAAATTACCGGGGACCGTTACTGTGTCCGTTGGAAAACCCATACCACCCAACGGCATGAACGCCGTGGAGCTGATGCAGGAAGTCGAGAAATGGATAGAGGCAGAAATGCGTGTGATTTCTCCGCAGGTTTATCAGTCTGAACAATCCAAATAAGCTATCGGGGCTGATGCTTGCTACATCAGCCTCTTCTTCAGCTCCTTCTCTCCTCCGCTGTAGTTTCCTCAGCAAATCTCCATTTTCAGCGGTAAAAACACGAAAACCTGAAAATAGGTCAAACTAATGTCATGCCAGCTTAAAAATTAAGCTGAGCAGATATTCACTTGCTATTGAATCAGGATTCCCCAAGCATAAATGAAGCCCCGTATTCCCTCGATAGGCAAGGCCATACAAATGGCTTTGCAACTGGATTTATTCAGTGATTTTCTGGTGCCGGACAAATTGCGTCCTGTGCCTGCCAAGACGCCGGTGCCAGCAGCAAGCCCGCTTAAAGATATCGTTCTGCGTGATGAACAGCGGCCCGCCGCACCACCCTCTCCCATACCACCGCCGTCTGCACCACCGCCATCTACCTTCGTCAATACCAGCAACAAGCGTCGCATCCTGATACAGGATTATTTGCTGGAATATGATTTGCAGCGCTCGAAGCGGCGCAGCATAGGTTTTTTGATCAATGAAGATGGTTTGCGTATCACGGCACCGCGCTGGGTAACGATTGCAGATATAGAAACAGCGATACATGAAAAGCAAGCCTGGATCTTGCGCAAGCTGACTGAGCGGCGTGAGCGCACGCAGCGCCAGCTGGAACCCACCATGCATTGGCAGGATGGGGCAAAATTGCTATATCTGGGTGGTGAGATTACCTTGCGGATTGCCCCTGCCTCTGTCAGCGGCACGCATTTCCAGAGCGAGCAGGCTGAGTTGATTATCAACCTGCCAGCGGACGCTGGTGAACAGCAATTGAAAGACCGGGTACAAGCTTGGCTGCAGCAAGAAGCCAAGCGGGTTTTCAATGAACGCCTGCCAGTATTTGCCGAAAAGCTCAATGTTCGCTATCAAAGCATGGCCTTGTCTGCAGCAGCGACGCGTTGGGGCTCTTGCACGTCACAAGGCAAGATACGCCTCAACTGGCGCCTGATCCATTTCTCCCCAATGATTATTGATTATGTGATCGCGCACGAGCTTGCGCATTTGCGTGAGATGAACCATAGCCCGCGTTTCTGGGCAACTGTGCAGTCGGTATTTCCTGATTTTGAAGTCGCGCGTAATACCTTGCGCCAGCATGCCAGTGCTGATTTGCCTGTCTTCTAAATTCAGCGACAGAGCTTAAATGCAAAACAGGATTTGCCGCTACGACAAATCCTGTCTTCACCTCAATACGTCATTACTTCATTGCATCATTACCTTACTTCGCAAATCAGACTGCCTGACTTGCTTTCATTATTGGCAGTGTCCTGATTCAGACTCACAGGGAAATTACCAGGTAATGAAAATTGCATGCCCGGGTTGTTCGGCAAAAGAATTGGCGGTCTGGTGAAGCTGATCGCAAAACCAAATTGACCCGCAGTGACGTCGATGTTGCCCGCATCATTTTTCAGGAAGACCGTGCCATCCAGGACTTGCACATACAAACCAGGAGCGCGTGGCCCATTCCCCTGAGCGTCTGCAGCACCTGAGCCAGGCTGGTTCGCGTCCTGAGGCACGAACTCTGCGATGAAGATAGTGCCGCGTATGCCTATCGATGCCGTTGGTGTATTCAGGCCAAATCTTTCTTTATTGCGCTTGCCGAGTAAGCCGGTGACAGCGCGCAAGCCGCCTTTGATCAGGGTCATGGTAAAGCCATCATTATTGGGCTTGTCTTCTTCAAAAGAAAACTGGTCTATCTTGATCTGGGTACTTGGGCGCAAAACGATTTCACTATTATCGGCAAACTTGATGCGGGCATACGTATCTTTCTCGGCAATCAGGGTATCGCCCTGCTCTATGCCAGACTGCAGGGATAATACCTTGACCGTGCCATCTGCCTTCTTGGCGATCAATGGCCCGCTGAGATGAGTCACCGTGCCTGCGATCTGCGCAGCAAAACTCAGCGCGCAGCTCAGGCACAGTGCTGCAATAAAGAAAAACTTAATTGCAGTAGAGTTTTTTATCTGTAGCATTTTTTAATACTCCGTTATCCCTGATACCGCTAAAACTGCTTCTTTGCTCGAACCTGGTTTCCCTGCCGGAATCACTGCCACTATCGAAGAAACTGCCAGGATTGCTGATAGCGTTAGTGATGAATAAGGTAGAACTGACAAAGTTATTGAGCGCAAAATTAATCGTGTTGTTCAGGATATTGCCAGTCCTGAGATCACCTATGGGCAAGACCAGTGAACAACCCAGCAAGACTGGATTGATGGCGCACTGTGCCTGGGTAGGCAACACAGCAGCGCAACCTGGCAAACCCGGATTAGCTGCGCAACTGGCCATCGAAGGCAAGACAGCAGAGCAACCGGGTGTCGCTGGATTAGCAGTACATGCAGCGAGGCCAGGCAAGACTGCGCTGCAACCTGGCGTCGATGGCGAGCCTACACAAATAGCAAGGCCAGGCAACACCGCACTACAACCGGGCAGGCCAGGGCTGGCTGTACAGGCAGCCAGGGTAGGCAAGACGGCAGAACAGCCCGCAGTGGATGGATTAGCGGTACATACTGCCAGCGTTGGTAATACGGCACTGCAACCTGCCTGCGCTGGATTGGCCGTGCAACTTGCAAAGCTAGGCAAAACAACAGAACAACCTGGCGTAGCCGGATTGGCAGTACATGCACTCAGGCTGGGCAAAACAACACTGCAGCCAGGCAGCGTAGGTGTTGCAGTACAGGATGCCAGTGTAGGCAAGACATTGCTGCAACCAGCCAGCGCAGGTGTGGCAATACAGGCACTCAGGCTAGGCAAGACCACACTGCAGCCAGGCAGGCTTGGAGTAGCCGCACATGCCGCAACCGATGGCAGCACAGATGAACAACCTGCCAAACCAGGGTTGGCGATACAAGCTGTCAAACTCGGCAGGATAGACGAACAACCAGCCAGGGCCGGGTTAGCTGTACAAGCTGCCAGCGTTGGCAAGACTACACTGCAACCTGACAGAGATGGGTTGGCAAGACATGCTGTCAGCGTGGGCAACACATTGCTGCAACCTGCCAGCGTTGGTGTGGCAATACAGGCACTCAGGCTGGGCAAGACAGCGCTGCAACCAGCCAGGGCCGGGTTAGCTGTACAAGCTGCCAGCGTCGGCAAAACAGCAGCGCAACCAGCCAGAGACGGGTTGGCCACGCATGCTGTCAAGGTCGGCAAGACACTGCTGCAACCTGCCAGCGTCGGTGTGGCGATACAGGACGCCAGCGTCGGCAATACAGCACTGCAACCAGCCAGACTACTGTTGGCGATGCAGGCAGACAGGCTGGGCAAGACCGCAGAACAGCCAGGCAAAGTCGGGCTGGCAGTACAGGCCGCAACCGATGGCAAGACAGCCGAACAGCCAGCGATGTTAGGTGATACCAGGCAGGCAGCCAGTGCAGGCAAGACCACGCTGCAACCCTGGATACTGGGGTTGGCAGTACATTGTGTCAGGCTGGGCAGCACTGCACTGCAACCCGGCTGGCCGGGATTGCTGATGCATGAGCTCAGACTAGGCAAAATCGAGCTGCAACCAGATATGGAAGGATTCGCGAGGCAAGCCGACAAACTTGGCAAGACTACGCTGCAACCTGCGAGATTCGGATTGGCCAAGCAACTACTGAGACTAGGTAATACATTTGAACAACCAAATTGCGAAGGATTGGCAATGCAGGAACTCAGGCTGGGCAAGACTACACTGCAACCTGCCAGTGTAGGGTTGGCCTGACAGGCTGCGACACTAGGCAACACCACGCTACAACCCGGCAAAGATGGATTGCTGATACAGGCTGTCAAGCTGGGCAGTACAGAGCTGCACCCTGGCGTAGATGGGTTGGCAATACATTGAGATAAAGTAGGCAGTGAGCCCCCGTTCAGGAAAGCTTGCTGCGTCACACTACCACCACTGACATTGCCTGAAATCAGTATCGCGTCGCCTGCCTTGAGCAAAATACTACCGCTGGTAGTGACCGAACCAGTGCTGCCTACCGTGAGTTTATCGGTAGTACTTCCGCTGGCACCCGCTTCAAGAGTAATGTTACCGCCATTTGAACTGGCAACAGTGCCATTGACCGTTAATGGGCTATGTGCCACCAGACTGATATTGCCCGCCTTGCTGCGTACCGCATCCGTGCTGTCCAGCGTGATTGCGCCAATATTGTCGATGAGGATATTGCCTGTACTGCCAGTGCCGCTTTGCTGCACATTGCGAAGATTCAAGGCTCCGGTATTTTTGATGTTGATGTCGGTGTTGGCACCTGTGTTATTCGCCAGCAGAACAGGCACACTGGTTTTCAAGCCGGTACTGTTTCCTATACCGCCATTGGCAGTCGCGTCCAGCGCACCAGCAGTGATGGTATTGCCATTCACCTGGGTAATTGCTCCTGTAGGAGCAGCCAGAGTGGCAGTGCCGCTACCACTGTTCACATTGGCACCGAGCGCAATGTTGCCGGCATTGGCTGTCAGATACAAGTTACCGGTTGTAGCGATACCATCCAGACTATATGAGCCTGAGCCATTAGCACCGCTTAATGTACTGACATTAATGCCCTGGGTATTCACAAAGCTCATGCTGGTATTGCTCTTGGCCGCCAGATTGCTAATGAAATTCGGGACATTCAGGTTGATGCTGTTACCAGCGACCAGGCCAAGGTCTTGTACGGTAATCGAATTAGACTGTGTAATATCGCCACCGGTCAGCAAGCCTATGCGTGTCGTCGTCAGATGCTTGATATCGGTAGCAGCACTGGTATTGGTATCGGTGATGCTAACAACAGCAATAGAACCTGATGCATTGCCAGCATCCGCACTGCCTATCGAAATAGTGGGGGCAGTGACTTTATACAAATTGGTCACACTCAGGCAAGGCCCCACAACACATGTACCAGAGCCAACAGTAATGGCACGCCCGGTAGTAAATGGACGTACGCCAAAATCACCGGCAGTGACACCGCCAGGGCCAGAAAGGGAAAGTTGATCGGCGATGAAACCGACTTTGCCAGTACCTGCACTGACATTATTCGACAGCGACAATAAACCTGTGCCAGTATTCAAAGTGACCGCCTGGTTATTGGTCGCAATACCAACGGTGGAAGAGACTGTGCTGACAGTCAGATTACCGGAAGTAACAGCTGTCAGGCTACCGCTACCCATGCCACTCTGATTGAGGTCTGCAGCAATCGAGCTGAAGCTGTTACTAGCATTGCTCAGATTAACCGAGCCTTTAGCCTGTACCGCCAGACCAGAAGTTGCGATCGCGCCACCTGCTGCCTGTGTGATACCAGCATCAGAAGTCAGAACAACACTGGATGGCGCATTAATACCACCATAGCCATCTACCGTAGTCACATTGATGGGATTGACCGAGCGGTACAAGAAACTGCCGGTACTGGAAGAACCTGAAATAACGCCTATTGCATTGGCCTCGGTCAGGGTAACACTATAGCCACGCGCCTGCACCGAACTGGCACCATCAATAGTGGCACCAGCTTGCTGGATAATTGTGCCTCCAGAATTAAGGCTGAGTGAGGTACTGATATTTTGCAAGGCACCTCCTGCACCTGAACCCAGGACTCCTTTGATATCAATACTGCCGCCACTTATGTTGCCGACTCTCAGTCGTGCGGCAGTAATGTTGTTCAATTCAGCAGCAGACAATTCCAGCGTGCCGGTAGCAACATTACTTGTGCCGGTTGCCAGGTGAATGGTGCCGATGGCATTTGAATCCAAGGTCACGGTGCCACTGCCGGCATTGACTGTACCCAGCAAATCCATCTTGTCTGATTTGAGAGAGATAGCAGCGCCGGAACTATTGATCTGTGTGCCCGATGCAGTACTAGTCATGGCATCCGCGTCAGTTGCCAGCAAATTGATGGCGCCGCCACCGCTATTAATAGTGCCGCCAGCATTCAGACTGATACCACCCTGACCGCTCACATTGATCAAGCCATTATTGCTCAGTACAGGTGCGTTGATTTGCGTAGTAAAGCCGGTAGGAGAATTCAGGTAAATTGCACCACCTGAAGTTTGCTGTTTAACGCCATAACCGGTTCCGCCCACATCATTGATGACCAGGTTGGCGCCATTGCTGGCGATGCGGATATCTCCACTGCCAGTATTAAGCGCATTCACCCTGGTAGCCTGCACTCCCATATAGTCTGTTGAAGTATTACCGTGCAAGCCAGTCACCGCGCTCAGCTTCAAATCTTTGGCATAAATGATGCTGCCGTTTTGTTGCGTGATATCTGCACCGGAAGTAATCGTGACATTGCCACTGGCAGAGGAATTGCCCCGGGCATCGGCACCGCCGGTACCAACATTCACATAACCAGTACTGTTGATCAGGATATCGCCACCAACACCAATCGTACCCGGTGTTGTTTGCAGTGTTTTGAAGATCGTGTTGCCACTGGCGCTGGTACTGATCTGGCTGCTATTGCTGGTCAGCCTGGCGACCACGATATCGGCAGTTTGCGGTGAAGCACCGGTACCAGTTTGCAACGTGATCGTACCTGTACCACTGGTCTTGATTTCCAGATTGGGGTCTGCAGCCGTCAGATTAATGCCGCGGGTAGCGCTGACATCGGTAGATGCATTGCGGGTTCTGAGCGTGATGTTGGAATTGCTGGGCAACGATATCGAACTACCGAAAAAAGCACCACTCGTATCAATAAAATTTGTCGCCTCAAGCACGATATTTGTGCCTGGTGTCAAGCCCTGCAATTCTGATTGAAACACAGTAGTCGGGCCACTATCGGCAAAATTGATAGTACCTATCGCAGATCCCTGAAATGTCCCTACACCGTCAGATGCACCGTCACCGGTGCCGCCAGCAATAGTAATCGACGACGGGTCAAGCAATAAGGTCCCTGCCTTGCCACGGGCCGCGCCCACGTTTACTTTCGCATGAAAATCCAGGCTTTGCTTGCCTGAAGTTTCTACAAAACCGCCATTTCCGCTTTGTGCCCCGCCCTGTGCAGAAATACTGCCATTCACTCTTGTCACTTCGTCCGACCAGACGACGACTTTGCCGCCATCACCAGCCTTGACAGCATCTGCACTGATTTTGGCATCGCTCGACACAAAAGCACGTTTGGCATTCATGACGGAAGGATTATCGCCATGATAATCACCACCGACCAAAACCTGACCACCACCGGTGTCGCCGCTGGCATTCACCTGGGCATTACCAGCCAGCGCCACGCGTTGACCCAGCACTTGTATATCGCCGCCCTTGCCTTTGCCAGTTGCGGTGGTTGTGCTGCCAGCATCGAGTATGGTATCTCCACTGGCCTTGAAATAAATCCTGCCGTTTTCACCTACAACGGCACTGTTGGCACTGACCAGGCCACGCTGGCTGATCAGACCGCCATAAATCCCGACCTTGCCACCCTGGGCAATGACTTGCCCCAGGTTGATTGCCTGATCAGCATTGGCGCTGACTACCACGTGTACATCCGGGTTGGCTGAATCAACCAGCTTTACCGAGCGCCCTGCTGCCAGCAAGACCTCACCCTTGGGTGAGGTGATGATGCCGCTGTTTTCTACATCCGGTGCGATCAGGTAAACCTGCCCACCAGACGGCGTCGTGATCGCGCCCTGGTTGCTGACCTTGCCTGCTATAGTACCGGCATTGAAATTCAGTTTGCCAGCCTTGAAATCGGCATCACTCATGCCCAGACTGGAAACTGTCAGGCCATTGACATCAACCTGCGCCCCTTTGCCAAACAATATGCCATTCGGGTTAATCAAAAACACCCGTCCATTCGACTGCAAGGTACCCAGGATTTGGGTGGGATTCTGGCCGATGATGCGGTTCAATACCGTGCTGTTGGCACTCTCTTGTATGAAGCGGGTAGTCTCACCGGCATTGATGAAAAAATCCTGCCAGTTGATGATCGCACCTGGCGTATTAGTGATGGTATAGACCTTGCCATCCTGATTGAAGATGACTTTGCCATTGATGATCTGCGGCCCTACGGGATTTGCATGGGCCAGGCTGGTAATGAAACCCGTACCAAAACTTGCTGCCAGCAAAACCGGCATAAGCCGGGGGAGCAATCTCGGTAACGAGACCTGCTTCAAGTCCGATCGCAATACTGATACAGATTGAGCGAACATATCGATTTCTTTTCTCATGCTCTTCCTCATCCATCATTAATAGTTGACGCCCAGCCTGACATGCAAACGCCTGTCATCTTTGCTCAATTCATCCGGCGCATGCAGCGACTTGCCATAGTCCATCTGCAGCGACATCATGCGTGACATGGCCAGCCTGATGCCTATGCCTACGCTGGAAAGGGAAGCCGAACTCTGCTCCCCAGGCAGCGCCTTGTTACGCGAGAGATGGGCAGCGTCATAAAAGCCAAGTAACTGGCATTGGGTAAAACTGGCACTGAAACCGGCACACAGATTAGGGGTATAAATTTCTGCACTGATCAGAGTGCCATAGTCATTGGCCAGCGCCCGTTCAGTAAAGCCTCGCACACTGCTGGCACCACCGGCACCGAACTGCTCACCGGGTACCAGGCTGTCCCTCGTATATTGACCACTGAGCATGAGCTTCAATTGCCAGGCTGCTGGCAATACCTTGCTATAACCAAAGCCATAGCGCAGGATGCTGTAGCCAGCAGTCGCGCCACTGCGCACTCGCTGGAAATCTTCGGTCTTGCCCTTTTCACCGCCGGGCAAATTGTGCACTGCTGTCACATAGGCATTTGTCTCACCTGCTGTGGAATTCAGGCTGGCGGCATAGCTGATACTGATGGGGTGGACAGTGACATCATTACCCAGTTGTATGCCTTGCAGGGCCACATTGTTCTTGAATGCCTTGTAGTCCCAGCCAAAGCTCAGACGTGAATCAAAATCTTCACTGCGGCCCAGATTGAAGTTATAACGCCCACCTACGACAGAACCACGACCACTGACATTGAGGTCAAAAATACCAGCCGAGACTGAACCAGAATCAACATTCGAATAACTCGCATACAAATCCACACTGTCACCACGCTCATACAGTGGCAAATGGTAGCCAACACCAAACACCGCGTACTTACTCGGTTTTTGCAGGGTGGTCGTATATTGCAGGCTAAGTACATCATCATGCCCGCTGACATTGGCATGCTGGAACAACAAGCCCAGATGTGACTTGCCGGTATTGCTGTCACCAGCATTATCCACAGTTGCTCCAACTGTCCAGGGCTTGCTGTCGGTGACATTCAGGACTGCATTGACTTCGCCTTCCTGATTCGATGTCTCGAATTGCAAACTGGTTTTTTTGGCGGGATTTTCATTTGCCGTCTTCAGGCTCTCAGACAGCTTTTTAATATTGGGGGTATCACCTGTGCGCAACTGGGGCAGGCTGCGTTTGATATTGTCACTGTCGAAATGTCGGTTGCCCTTGACACTGACACTGGCAATGCGTGCCTGCACGACGATGAATTTAACGACGCCCTGGTTCAATTCCTGCTCAGGCAAGACCACCTGCACCAGACTGTAACCTTTCTGGCGATAAGCTTTTTCCAGTGCTTCGAGTGCCCTTTGCACATCGGCAAAACTGCGGCCCTTGCCGGCATATGGTGCCAGCAGGCTATCGAGTGCAGCAGCACTCAGCAAATTATTGCCTTTGACATCGTAACGGCTGATATCAAAACGCCCAATGACGCTATCGGTATCCTGCGCCGCCAGTGGCTGGCTAAGCCCCAATGCCATGGCGAATAGCAGGCTGAGGCTAAGACGGGATTTGACGTGCTTGTTCTTCAACGGTCTCATACTAAGATTTCCCAGTTACTGAGTCGTGCCATACCAAGTTTTTTATGTGCGGAGCCTGGCCAGCCTCCGCGATGTACTGATTTATGCTGATTGTGCTGATATTGCTTGTCGACTTCTATTTTTATATCGAATTCTGTGCTGAAGATGCGCGCAAAAAACTGCGGCTGAAATGTCTGCTTACAAGTATCCTGCAATCCAATAAGCACTACAAGCACTATGTTGTTATTTCAAACATGCTGTCTTATTTTGCATTCGGGAAATTTAAAACTGATGCGCTTTATTCAGATTAAAGCGCAGAAATATGAATGTGAGAGGTTTAAATGCGAGAAAAATGCGAGAAATTGGAATGTGTGAAATTTGGACTTCGTGAAGTTAAAACAGAAAATTGATGGACGGGTAGTTATGAACGAATAATTATGGACGTGTAATTATGGACGAATAGCGCGGCGCTTCACTTTCCCGTCTTTGCTTTCGATAATGTGATCAAATTCATCGACACTAAAACTGCGGGTAATCGTCAGCGACGGGCAACACATGGCATCACCTGAAGTCATTTCCTTGCCCTTCAGAGTGACGAAGCCCTGATTGATGCTGACACTATTAAAGTCAAAGGAGCGCCAGCCACGCTCCCCCAGCTTGGCAACAGCCACCAGCAGATAGGGCCTGGTATGTTTGCCGGCTACTTCAAATTGTTCCTGTTCGGTAAAAAAGGCGATGAATTCTGCATGATGGTTGCCGCCACCATATCCTTCGAGATTGAACAGCAGAACAGCGTCATGTTGATGGTCGCCAAACAAATTTCCATAGACGATACGGGCAGGGTTTTCGCTATAAGTTTCTGCAATGCCATCGCTAAACTGTGCGATCAGCCTTTCTAGCTCAAGCTGCATTGCTGTCTGTTGCGCTGTTGATGCCGTCACCGCCGCACGAACTGGCGTTGAAGCAGCCTGAACAGTTGTGCAGACAAGCAGCGTGAAGCTGCACAGCAAAGTGGAAAGAAAATACTTCATGCCATCATCAATCATCATCCATCAGGCGAGGTTGTCAGGCTTGAACTCTTGCCAGGATGGCAGCCCATGCTTGCGTTTGCCATGCGCATAATAGCTGGCTAGGGCCAGACCAAACAGAATACCGGCAATCCCTGCGGAATTCAGCATGGCAGTGGCTGACATGGCCGTTTTGGACCAGACAAAAAAGTACATCAATGCGCCCCAGCCTATGGCATAAAAGCTGCCAGAAAACAGCGCGTTTTGCCAGAACTGGGCGAAGTGTGGCGGCGGAACATCAAAACCCATACGCCACAACAGCCTCAAGTAAGGTGGCGCATAATTGCTGCGCATGATGCCGGTTTTTTCCAGCAACTTTAAGGCTGCCTGGCGTTTGAGCTCTTTACTATTTCCACGATTGTCTGATTCAGTGGTATTCATCTGTGTGCTTATCAAGAAAAACGATACAAGTGCGTAACTGACTTGTTTGACTCATAAAAACGCCTACAATAAAACTGCACTTTAATATTGGATTATAGGCAACTTAAAGCTTGCCTGGAGCTTTTCCGGTATAGATAAACGACAAAAGAATAAATACTTTTGGCCTTGCTGCCAGGCAGGCTGTTGAAAATATTGATTTACAGAAAGAAACCCAAAACCAGTAAAGGCAGCGAATAACCCAGGCTTATATCTGATGAATAAAAAGTCAATCGCAGTTAACTGGTATTAGTGTCTATGATGTATGTAATCCTTCTTTCCTCGTTGGATTAACTCTCATGACTCCCCCAAGACGAACGAGATTTTCAAGGGCGCGCAAGCGCCCTTTTTTTCAGCTGGTGTTTAGTTGGCATTACCCATTGCGATGAATAAATCAAGACTACTGTCACTCGATGCATTTCGCGGCTTCACCATTGCCAGCATGTTCCTGGTGAATAATCCGGGTGACTGGGGACAATTGTACCCACCACTTGAACATGCCGCCTGGTCAGGCTGGACTTTTACTGACTGTATTTTCCCTTTCTTCCTGTTCATCGTCGGCATTTCTCTGCATATCTCGTTGCATCAGAAATTGATGTCTGGCTATGCCCAGGGGCAGTTGTTCAGGCAAACTGCCAAACGGGCTTTTTGGATATTCCTGATTGGCCTGACGCTGAACCTGATACCCAGCTTTGATTTCCAGTCTGTACGCATCCCTGGCGTTTTACAGCGCATCGCCCTGTGCACTCTGCTGGCCGCGCCAATACTGATTTATTGTGGCTGGAAATGGCAGGCAATCTGGACTGGCATACTCTTCACCGTATATTCCATCCTCATGTTAGCCGTATCTGTACCGGATGTTGACGGCGTCTGGGCAAGAGGCATACTGGAACCGGGGCGCGATGCCGGTGCCTGGCTGGACCGGCTCTTGCTCGACGGGCACTTATGGAAACGCGCAAAAACCTGGGATCCTGAGGGCGTGCTGAGCAGCCTGCCCGCCGTCTGCAGTGTAATCTTTGGTGCATGGGCCGGACGCTGGCTCAGCAGCAAGCAGGATGCTGCTACCAAAACTGCCTGGTTCTTTGTCACAGGCCTGGCTTGCCTGGCAATTGGTGTGGTACTGGATACCTTGTTCATGCCCATCAATAAAAGCCTGTGGACACCCTCTTACAGTATTTTCATGACAGGCTGGGCACTGATCAGCTTTGCCTGTTTTTACTGGCTGCTGGATGGCAATCCCTCAGCCATGCTAAAAAAGTCCATGGCAAAGCTCTGTCATCCCTTTGTCATGTATGGCATGAATGCCCTGTTCCTGTTCACCCTGTCTGGCCTGATTGCCAAAATGCTGGGGTTTATCCATGTAGATCAGGCAGATGGCACTAAACCCAGCCTGCAGGCGTTTATCTATGCACCGATCAAGGCTCTGCCCATGAATGCCGTCAATGCCTCCCTGCTGTATGCAATACTGTTTAATCTGCTGATGTTGCTGATCGCCTGGGCAATGTGGAAGAAACGCTGGTTTGTCAAAGTGTAATGCAGTAGCATCTCAGGTCTTTCGCTCTTTATTGCATTATTAGTCCGGCTTATCCATGTTTTCGTTACCCCCCACGTCAAGACCTGCTTTTACTTTGTCTAATTTGAAAATTGCTCTTCAAGGTTTCAAGTTGCCTGCGCTGGCCGCATCTGCGTGTGCACTGATGCTTGCCTGTACTACAGCAACGCCGCCAGCAAAGCCCCAGCCCAAACCTGTCGTAGTCGATCTGACCATCATCCCGCAAAATGCTCTGGTCAATTACCCTGTGCAAGTCAAAGACGCGCCGCCCTTGCCGCGTGAATTCCGCGCTGCCTGGGTATCAACCGTAGCGAATATAGACTGGCCCTCCCGTCGTGACTTGAGCACAGAAAAACAAAAAAACGAAGTCCTCACCATACTCGACAATGCGGTGCAGTTGAAACTGAATGCCATCGTCTTGCAGGTGCGCCCGGCGGCGGATGCCATCTATCCATCCATGATAGAACCCTGGTCAGAGTTTTTGACCGGTGAGCAAGGACGGCCACCTTCACCTTATTACGACCCTCTGCAATTCTGGGTGGAGCAAGCTCACGCACGCGGCCTGGAATTGCATGCCTGGTTCAACCCCTACCGTTCCCGCACCGCGCAATCCAAAATGGCGCTGGCGACCAACCATATCAGCAAGCTGGCACCGCAAGTTGTGAAGAATTATGGTGACCTGCAATGGATGGACCCGGGTGAACCGCTGGCGATGCAGCAAACCCTGAATGTCATCAGTGACGTGGTGCGCCGTTATGATGTCGATGGCATCCATATCGACGATTATTTCTACCCTTACCCAGTCAAGGGCAGCAATGGCGCAGAGCAGGATTTCCCTGACGACCCGTCCTGGGTAGCTTATCTGCAGTCTGGCGGCAAACTGGCGCGTGCCGACTGGCGCCGTGATAATGTCAACCGCCTGGTAGAAGCAGTCAACCAGCGCGTGCATCTGGAAAAACCCTGGGTGAAATTTGGAATCAGTCCGTTTGGCATAGGCAGACCAGACCGCTTGCCGCCTGGCATTGCCGGTTTCATCCAATATGACAAGTTGTATGCCGATGTAGAACTGTGGCTGGCCAAAGGCTGGCTGGATTATCTCGCACCGCAACTTTACTGGCCGATCAACCAGGGGCCGCAGGCTTTCAAGGTCTTGCATGATTACTGGCTAGCCCAGAACCCCACTGGCAAGCATATCTGGCCTGGTTTGTATACGAGCCGCATAGACAATACGGACAAGTCCTGGCCTGCCGATGAAATCCTGAACCAGGTCGATGCCTTGCGTGAAAAGGCCGGTAATGGCCATATCCATTTCAGCATGGCAGCACTGAACCAGAACCGCAAAGACATACGCAAACGTCTGGCGAGCGAGAAATACACGTCCCAGTCGCTGGTCCCTGCCAGCCCCTGGCTGGACAGCAGCCCACCTGCCAGCGCTGTGCTGGAAGCCAGTGCCGACAAGAAATCATTACGCGTACAACTGAGCTATACCAGCAATACCCGCCTGCTGGCGATCTGGAAGCGCACAGACCAGCAATGGCTGTTCTCTGTCGTGCCAGCCCAGAACATGAGCATAGACATCAGCGATGACCCTCAGCTAGGGGCTATCCGGCAAGTCACGGTGTCAGCCATCAGCCGAACCGGGGTAGAAGGCGTGCGTGCCAGTTATAGCCTGCCTTGATGCCAGGTTGACATAAACTCAATCAGCAAGTGTGGTTTTTAGATACGTATGAACAGTCTTGTCCATACGTATTTTTCTTTGGCGTGTGCGCGGTTTTTCCTCTGAAATCAGCATCCGCACTGGCTGGCGCGCCGGTCATGGCAAACCCCATATCTTTTGGTTATCGCCCGTCATGATATTTTCATTTGTCACGTATTGTGACAAAACCCTAGTCTGGAACATATAAACATACACATAAAATTTATATCAATTCAAAGCAGCGACCAGAATTGAGCATAAACAAATACCGAGCTCACAATATCAATGTCGTACGACCCAAGGAGAGACCAGTGAAGTTAAAGACCATAGCCAGGTGCATCGCCCTGATAGGCATGTCTGCAGGTGCCAGCGGATGGGTGCAGGCGCAGGAACAACCTGCTCCATCACCGCAAAGGGTAGAAATTACCGGTAGTAGCATCAAGCGTATTGCCTCCGAAGGTGCTTTGCCGATTGAGGTCATTACCCGCAAGCAACTCGAAGCTGCGGGCATCGTCACTGCCGAACAATTTATCGCCAACCTGAATATCAATGGCAATGGCTCTGACAATCTGGCCAGTAACGCTGACGTTACCTCCGGTGCCCAGCGCGGCAATAACGGCGCATCTTCCGCCAACCTGCGTGGCCAGGGTGCTGACAGCACGCTGGTGCTATTGAATGGCCGCCGCGTTGCCACCCATGGCATGAAGGGTTCGGCAGTCGATCTGAACTCCATACCGATGGCTGCGGTGGAAAGAATCGAAGTCCTGAAAGATGGTGCCTCCGCCATCTACGGTACCGATGCGATTGGTGGCGTCATCAACTTCATCCTTCGCAAGAATTACAATGGACTGGAAGCCCAGGCCTTTACCGATATCTCGCAGCAAGGTGGCGGCAATATCAAGCGCGTGTCCATAGTTGGTGGCTTTGGTGACCTCGAAAATGATCACTACAATGTTCTGCTGACAGCGACCCACAGCGAGAACGATGCATTGCGTGGCGACCAGCGTGATTTTGTAAATACCTTCCAGCCCAACCGTGGTTTGTCGGTAGATACCCGTGGTACACCGAATGCGACTGTATTTGCCACCTCACTGGCAAACACTATACTCAGCAACAAGAGCAATAGTGGCCCGGTCTTCCCTGGTACTACCCAGGTCATGAATGCCATCAACGTATTGAACTTGCCGGGTGGTGCAGGTTGTAGCGCTGTCGATGGCATGGCGGCATATGATGCCAAGCTGTGGGATGTGGCATCTTCCAAATATGCCTGCGCCTGGGACACAGGCCGCGCTGCGGTGCTGCAACAGCCTGTCAAGAACGATAACTTTGTCGCCCGTGCCACGTTCAAGATAGGCACACACCAGTTATTTGCCGAAGCAGTTGGCTCCCAGGTTGAAGTGTCAAAACGCTTTTCACCTAACCAGGTATCGCCGGGCACCAACTTCCCTGCGTCTTCATTTTATCCAAGCACAGGTTCTGCCTATAACGATGTATTCAATGCCATCGTGGCAGTATTCCCCAGCATAGAAGCCAATCGCGGTGCACCTATCGCCTACCGCTGGCGCTGTATGGAATGTGGTAACCGTGAAATCTCTACCCGCACAGAAGCAGGCCGCCTGCAACTGGGTGCCGATGGACAGATAGGTAAATGGGATTACCGCGTTGGCCTGTCACGTGCCTATAGTGAGTCTGAATCCAAACTGGGCACTGGTTATAACTATACCGTTGCACTGGCAAATGCCCTGGGTACAGGCATCATCAATCCTTTCCTGAAGCCTGGTGAAAAGCAATCACAAGCTGCGCTTGACCTGATCAACAGCACCTCAGCCGCAGGTGTCACACTGTACGGTGGTAAAACCACGCTGACCCAGGCTGATGCTGCCTTATCTGGCGAAATCTGGCAATTGCCTGCAGGCCCGGTCATGGCCGCTATAGGCACTGACTTGCGCAAGGAAGAATATACTTTCAACGGTGACGCCAGGGCAGCCAGCGTACGGCCTGCCATCCTGAATGCGCCATTTGATGACAGCAATGCCTTGCCTAAAGTCAGCCGCGACATACGCGCCGTGTATGCCGAGGTACTGGTACCGGTCTTGAAATCACTGGAAGTCACCGTTGCAGGCCGCCAGGATCATTACTCTGGTTTTGGCAGCACTTTCAATCCCAAGGTAAGCTTCCGTTATACACCGACAGATACGCTGCTGTTCCGTGGTTCGTACAACACAGGCTTCCGTGCGCCGTCATTCAACCAGTTGTTTAACGGTATTACTGACTCACCTTACGCCGGTAAAGACCTGGCCGATCCGGCCACCTGCCCAACGCTGAAGGTCGATAGCAGCAAGCCTGGGTGTGCCGCCATCACGCCAAATATCCTGACTGGCGGTAAAACCACGCTGGGCCCTGAAAAAGCCAAACAAGCTACGGTAGGTGTGGTGTGGGCCCCAAGCAGTAACTTCAGTGCTAATGCCGATATCTGGGAAATCCGCAAGGAAAATTCCATCACCACCATAGACCTGACCACGATGCTGCAAAACTATGATCTGTTCAGGGATCAGTTCTTGCGTGACAGCACAGGCGCATTGGCTTTCGTTGATCAGCGCTGGGTCAATGCCGGTTCCAGCATCACCCGTGGTGTAGAAGTTGGAGCCAAAGCGAATGGTGCAATTTTCAATGGCAAATGGGCTGCCGGTCTGGATGGCTCTTATCTGCTGGAGAAAAAATCCCGCCCCATGGCTAACGCACCTTATGGCGAAAGCGAAGTTGGCCGCTTCACCTTCACCGGTGACCTTGGTCTGAGATGGAAGCATACCGCTTTTGTCAATTACACCCAGGGTGACTGGACAGGTACCTTCACGCAGATTTACCGTGCTGGCTATAAGGATCAGGTCTTGCCTGGCGTACAGAATGGCCTGGTCATGCCATCGAACTACAATCCTAATGTCAAAGCCTACATCATCTACAACATGAGTGTGACGTATAGCGGCATCAAGAACCTGACGCTGACTGCCGGTTTGAAAAACATCTTCAATACCGACCCGCCATTTGCCATCACTTATGACAGCAATACCGGTGCAGGCAGCTCGTGGGAACCACGCGTTGCTGATCCACGTGGCCGTGCATTTACTTTACTGGCGAATTACAAGTTCAAGTAAAACGAACAGATAACGAGCCAAACAAAAATCCCCTGGCATCAATCAATGCCAGGGGATTTTTTTATGCACTGCGACTAAAACATCTAACGATTAGCTCGCGGGATTCATGAGCTTACCCATAAAGATGATGAGACCAGTCTGCCTGTCTCTGATCATGAACAGGAAAGGACGATCCAGTGTCAGCTTCAAGGGTTGAGTCACATTGATACTGGTGACACCAATCAATACACCCGTAGCAGCGGCAGCTTCTGTGCCCTTCTCATCAACATTGATGAAGGCCTTGTGCATGACACCAGAAATTGACAATTCGCGGTTACCGCTTATCCCGGAAAAATCTGCCTTGCTTGCATCAAAGGCAGCGCCCATGCCCAGAGTGTTCAGGCTGGAATTCATCGTCGGGCTGGCGCTGAAGTTAAACTTGGGCATGCTCAAGGCAATGTAATTGTCTTTCAAGCCTGTCGTAATGTCGTTGATCGTAGTGCTGCTGAGGCCCTGGATAAAGCTGTCAAACTTGCCGGCATCAGGCGCGACGACCAGCATGGCCAGTTTGTTATCGATGTAGGGCAGTTCCACCGCCTGATAGCCTTTGCCCTGCACGTACGGGAAATTGCTGGTCAAATTCATGAAGGGCAGATTTTTCACGCTACCTTTACGGTCAGTAAAATCCTGGTTTTTTGTCGCCTCTTTGGTAAATGGCTGCGCCCAGTCTGATTTGAACCAGATCGCATTTGTCAGCACCACGCGGGTCTGTGATGAAACGCCACCGGCAGGTATCAGATCCTTGATTTTTTGCTGGGTCTGATCAGCCACCCAGTTATTGATTGTCAGACGTGAAGGTTCTGCAGCGCCGACAAAATCCTGCAAGTTCACAGCAGCACCAAAATTCACACTGAGTGCATCCAGGTAACTGCTTTGCAAACTATAACCCTGCTGTGCCCACAGGGCATTGGCAATATTTAAATTAGGCAATTGCGCATTTGGTTTGGCGGCGGTCGAAGTTTTATCCGCCAGCAGTAAATCAAGGCGATTCAGGGCTGGTTGCAAACGGCTTTGCTGCAGTTGGAAAGCCAGAGCCTTTTCCATGCCAGTGAGGGTATCGCCCTTGGCACCGGCTGCTGCCATCTCCAGTGCCAGTGTCAGGCTATACGGTGAATACACCAGATTGCTATCGCCCTGCGGATCCAGCAATGGCAGGATTTTGAGAGCAAACTCAGTATTTCCGGCCACTGCCGCAGCCAGATCGGCATCGCTGGCTTGCGGGGCAATATTGCGTGTCAGCGAGGATTTGGCTGTACTGACAGCCTGGGGTTTACTGGTATCAGGAGTAGTGGCCGTGGCTGCGGTACCTGCCCCGCCGCAGGCAGAAACCAGAGCAAGTAACAAGCTTGAACATAGGAGTGTAGGGCGCATATTGAGCTTTCAATTGAGCTGTCAGAATAGAAACACCTGACCATGATACGCCCGGCCTTATCCTGAATCAGCTCAAAAATGTACTCAAATTGTCATCAAATTGTAAATACTGAAAGATATTCTCAAATAAGCAATGTCAGCTCCTTCCCCTTCAAGGGGAAGGCTGGGATGGGGATGGGTTTCTGTAACAAAATATATTGCCGTTAATTGACCGAAACCCATCCCCACCCTAACCCTCCCCTTGAAAGGGAGGGAATTCATGAGTCGTTTTTTGTGAAGCACCTTATTCCGGAAGCTATTGCTCAGGTTTTATTGGCAACATCAAGCACATCCACCACCGCACCAACACCCACCCGCTCAAACAGCTCGGCAATATCTACCGAGCGCATGCGTATGCAGCCATAGCTGGCAGGTGTGCCCAGCAGGCTTTCCTGTGGCGTGCCGTGGATATAGATAAAGCGTGGATAGGCATTGCGGTTGCGCACTTCGGTGCCACGCAACCACAGTATGCGCGTCACCACGGGGTCACGCCCAGGCGCATCTGCAGCCACAATCTCGCCGGTAGGCTTGCGGTCTTTGAAAACTGAACCCAGCGGCACGCCAGCACCGATTTTCTCGGCGATCTGCATGCGGCCACCCGGCGTCATATAGCTGTCTGGCATATCACCTATGCCGCGTTTGGCGGTAGAAATGACATAGGTCGCGACTGGCTGGCCATCTTCCAGCAACACCATTTTTTGCTCAGGGACTGAGATGATCAATTGATGGCGGGTGTCACCGCCTTGCAGCCAGCCCCACTGGCAGGCGGACAGCAGCAAGCTGGCAGCCAGTATCAATATCAAGTGACGCCGAAGAATTTGCATTGTTTATCTGTGCTTTAACGATAAGCCAGCATAAGCTGATCAAAGAGCATCTGCAAATAATTCATGCAGCCGCACGCATTACCTGAAGTTATGGGCCGGGTATCAGCTTTCATTTGTACTCTGCGGGCAGAGGACATAAGGTAATGAAAGAAAAGGAATTAAGCCATGCTGAATACAGAAGCACCAAGCGTTAACCACACCGGACTGGATTTATACCCGACCACGCAACTGGTTGATGCCTTCATTGATGATCAGTTCAATGCCATACGTGCGGTCAGCCTGGCCGCGGCACAAATCGCGGCCGCTGTGGATGCCGCCGCACCTCGCATACTCGCAGGTGGCCGCCTGGTGTATGTCGGTGCCGGCACTTCTGGCCGCCTGGGTGTACTGGATGGCGTGGAATTATTACCGACCTTCTCATGGCCAAACGAACGCGCTTTGTCCTTGCTGGCAGGTGGCAAGCAAGCCATGTTTGTTGCAGTCGAAGGTGCAGAAGATAATGCCGACCGAGGTGCAAAAGAAATCCAGGAACTGGGTTTGACGGCCAATGATGTAGTGATGCTGATTGCTGCATCCGGTGCCACACCGTATGTGTTGGGAGCCTTGCAGGCAGCGCGCCAGACTGGTGCCCTGACCATAGGCTTTGCCAATAATCCCGGCGCACCTGTGACTTTGCAGGCCGAGATAGGCATCACCCTCGATACCGGTAGTGAAGTGATTTCAGGCAGTACCCGCCTGAAAGCAGGCACCTCGCAAAAAGTCGCCCTGAACAGTTTTTCTAGCGCCTTGATGGTGCGCCTGCACAAGGTTTATGGCAACCTCATGGTGGATGTCAAACCGACTAATGTCAAACTGCTGCGACGCACCGTTGCCTTGACCATGCATGCAACCGGGCGCGACGAAGCACATTGCCGCCGAATTCTTGAAGAATGTGACTTCCATGTCAAAACAGCGATACTGGCTATCCTCAACAACATCAGCGTGACAGCGGCACATGCCAAATTGCTGGCCTGCGGTGATGACCTGCGTCTTGCCCTGCGTACTACGGTTTGAACTACAACAGTTGAGCGTCAATCAATACGGCAATAAATCCCGCCAGGCGTTACAATCAAGCTCGATTTTTTGCTGAATGGACTTTCACCATGCGTTTGCGTCATATCGAAGTTTTTCATGCCATCATGCAGGCAGGCACGATCAGTGGCGCTGCACAATTGTTGAATATTTCACAGCCAGCCGCGACCAAGGTCTTGCAGCATTGTGAAATACAACTGGGCCTGAAACTGTTTGAGCGTATCAAGGGCAAGCTGCACCCGACACCAGAAGCGCACAAGCTGTTTGCTGAAGTCGATAAACTCAACCGTGATTTGCAATCAGTACGCAGGCTGGCCAGCAACTTGAAAAATCATCCTGACGAGGCAGTCAGGCTGGCATCAACACCGACCCTGTCGATTACGGTAGTGCCCACCGCACTGGCCGCCTGGCGCAAGAAATTTGGCAATGTGCATTGCACACTGGCGACCCATCACACCAGCGAGATTGTGAATGCCCTGTTGCTCGGCGACGTAGATTTTGCGCTGTCATTGTACGACCCCTGCCACCCGAATATCGCATCCGAGCCCTTGATACGCGGCAGCATGACTGCCATCGCACCGCTGGGTAGCTGGGCAAAGAACCTGGACAACACTGCCCTGCCTGTCGCCGACCTTCCCAAGAACTTGATTGCGCTGGATCTCGACGACCATCTCGTCAGCCGCGTCATGGATGCGTGTGAAGAACAGGGCCTGAGCTTTACTTCTTACACCGTAGTGCAGACCTACTTGCTGGCCAGAACGCTGGTGGAACTGGGTGCTGGCGCAGCCGTCATTGACCCCTTTACTGCCGCTACATCTGACCATAGCAAAGTGCAATGCCGCCCGTTGTCGCCGAATGTGCCTGTGGATTTATATTTATTGACGGTGAAATCTACACCACTGTCACGCTCTGCGCGCGCATTTGTAGAATGCATCAAGGAAGCTGGAACTGAGTTTATTGCCTGTACCAGCTAAAACAGAGTGTAAAGCGATGTCTGTATCTGTTCTTCCCAGATACTAAGGCTGGAATAGACACCAGGATTTTTTTCCGGGTCAGCCGCAACACCGCCTATGACGTAGATCATGCCATTGCGTGTTGCAGGGTCAAACAGGAAAGCCGATTGCAAACCATAGGCAAAGCCCAGATGGCCAACCGGCTTGAAGGCAGACCGGGCCTGTACCAGCCTGTCGCCAGAATGCGCAGCGCTGGTGTCAGTGAAACGCTGAAAACCCAGCCCCCAGGATAAAAACAGGCCATGGTAATCATCACCATTGTGGGTCTTTGCGTCGTAACGCCACTGCTCTGATGTCAAAGCCCTGACGCTGGCAGGTTTTAGCAAACGCACGCCATCAAGCTCCCCCTCGTTCATGAGCATCTGCATGATGCGGCTCAAACCCTGTACGCTGATGCGCAAACCGCCTTGCGGGCTGGACAGGGTGGCATTCGTGCCTGGCCGGTAGTTTTCCAATTGTCTTTTAAGCAGAGGTTTATTGCGAAAATCATCTGTCTGCGCCACCCAGGGGCCTTGCGGATTCCAGACTTCATTCGCCTGCTTGCGGTATAAAACAGCCAGCCGCGACAAGGCATCTACCGACAAAAGTTCAGGGTGATACGCGCCTTCTATCTGCAAGGGATGCAAGACCAGATTTTGCATGAGCAGATCAAAGCGCTGGCCGCTGACGGCTTCCATGACAGTGCCGAGCACGCCCCAGTTCAAATTCACATAATCAAAATAAAGACCAGGGGCAAAGTTCTCTCCCGGTTTGGCTGTCGCCGGATCAGCCCATTGCAAACCTTGCGCATAATTCTTGCCGCCCGGCTGCAAAAAACTCTGCATGCTGACATCTGTCGGGAAATTATAGCCGCCGTCATCCCGCAGGGATGAAGTATGACTGAGCAGCATGCGGGTAGTAATCACTTTATCTGGATAATGCGGGTTCCTGAGTTTGAAACCCAGGTAGTTGCTGATATCGGCATCCAGGTCAAGCTTGCCCTGCTCTACCAGGCACATCGCACCTATGGCCGCCACCATCTTGGAGACCGATGCAACGCGAAACAGGGTTTGGCTGTCAGCAGACAGGCTATTGGCGGGGTTTTGCAGGTCTATATAGCGCTGACCAAACTGTTGCTGATAAACGACTTTACCAGCCTTGATTGCCAGTACAGACAGGCTGGAAAGCGCTTTATCTGGCTGCGCGACAATCGTAGCCAATTGCTGCGTTACCAGTTGTTCAGATGCCGGATTGACTTGCGCCATGGCCGTGCTTGCCATCAAGGATAAAAGCAATAGCACATATCGAACAGGATAAGACTTCATCCTCAGTCTATGCGCAAATAGGTTTCACGCACGACCACCGGGTCGCCACAATTGAAATGCCACCATTCGCTATTGATGCCTCTGAAACCACCATGTGCCATTGCTGCCCGCAATATGCCGCGCTGGTCCAGCTGGTGCTGGGTGAGCTGGCCTTCCGCCAGCATTCTTTGTTCGAGTGCAGGATGGGATTTTTCTTCAAGGGCATCAAAGCCGCTACCCATATCCAGTTCCTTGCCATCGGCATCGATAAGCGTGACATCCACCGCCATGCCAAAGGAGTGGATGGAACCCCGTGCCGGGTCGGCGACATACATGCGCAAGGGTGTGCCATCCAGGTGCTGCCACAGCATTTCCTGCACGCGGTGCGGGCGCAGGGCGTCCAGTACCAGGATGCGCAAGTCAGGGTGATGTTCGTGCAACCAGTCTGCCGCAGCCTGCAGGGCAGTTACCGCTTCGCGGTGCAACCAGCTACAGTCAAGATCACCATATAACTCACGACCGACAAAATTGTCCGCACCGACATAACGTAAATCGATAACTATGCCGCTGACGGTGTCGAGCCGGCAAAAATCAGGATGAGCAGCAATCAATTCACAACGCACACATTCTCCACACAACAGAGTTTTTCATAATCGCAGCATAGGGTGAGTCACCTGCACCTGCCAATGAAAACTTACCGATGACATATAACCAGATGGAATGATCAGGCTTTGAACTTCCATAAGACTATCAATACAAATTATTTTAGTACTTTATTACGGGCTGCAACATCCACATCAACATAGCGCCAGCTTGTAAAATCCACTGGATGTCTGTAAAAGTTTTGCAGCCAGGGCTGGGATAAATCTGCCGTCACCGGATGTATGCGCGGCACCCAGGGGCTATAACCATGCATGAGCTGTGCCATTTGCCGGTAAATAGCCGTTCTCTCCGGGCTGTCGCTCAGACGCATGGCTTCTTCATACAGCTCGTTGAAAGCTGGCAGGTTGAAGCGCGAATAATTGGCACGGCCAGCATTGGGGCCATACAAAAGCTGGTAAAAATTCTCGGCATCGGGAAAATCAGCAATCCAGTTGGCCTCCGTCATCTGCACCTTGCCCAGGCGGGCAGCACGCAAGATTTCAGAATGCTTGTCAGTCTTGAAGCTGACGTGAATGCCAATAGCATCCAGATTCTTGCGCCAGACTTCATCGCGCAAGCGGCCAGTCGTGCTGGCCAGGCTATGCATTTGCAAATACAGTGCTTGCCCATCAGGCAGGCTGCGGTAACCATCTGCCGCGCGCTTGTAGCCAAACTTGTCGAGCAAGGCATTGGCCAGCTTTACATCATATTGCACCGGAGTTTTATAGTTGGCGTCGTAACCCAGCACATTTGGCGGCAAAGGAGACTGCGCCTGTATTGCCAGGCCTTTTTCCATCAGCGCGATATCTTCCTTGCTGTCATAACTGAGGGCAATGGCGCGGCGCAAGGCGATTTTCTCCGGGGTATAGCCGCCTATCACCGGGTCTTCCATATTCATCCACATATAAGAAGTTTGCAGCGGCGTGAACAGCGACAGGCGTACGCCCTGCTGCTGTAATGCAGGCTTGAGCTTGCCGTCATCAAGCACCATGTTTGACAGTGGTGGCGGTACTTGTTCAAGATAATCAAATTCATGGTTCAGGAAACCCAGTACGCGCGACTGTTGCTCTTCCATGATCTTGATTTCTACCTTGCTGACACGTGGCAAAGTCTGCCCCGTCAGGTTGGCAGCGATTTTCCTGGTGACGTCATCGGTACCCTGGTCATTGAACACGACTTTGCGGTATTGCGGATTCGCCAGTAACTCTATGCGAAAACTGCGCTGCCACTGGCCTAGTATGAAAGGGCCGGTTCCTATGGGATGATTACCGATCTGGTTGCCATAAGCCTCGACCACTTCCCTGGCCATGGCACCTGTGGCAGTAGTCGCCAGGATGAACAGAAAATTACTGTCAGGCGCATTCAAACGCACGCGTAAGGTGTATTTGTCCACCGCTTGCAAACCGGGTATGCTGGTTTGCAGATTGAAGTCCTGGCTCTTGCCATCTTTAGCTGGCTTGAGTTTTTCATCCCCCAGCAACTTGCCTTCAAACATGAACAGCCACGGCGACTTGACCGCAGGATCATAAATACGCTTGATGCTGTAAATGTAATCTTCTGCTGTCAATTCCCTGGGCTTGCCCTTGAACGCAGGGTCAGGTGTAAACATGATGCCGGGTTGCAGGTGCAGGACATAGGTTTTGCCCTGATCCAGTATCTCTGGCATGCTTTTCAGGGTATTCGGCTTGAGCTTGACAGGCCGCGCCAGATAGTCATAGCGCAGCATGGGTTCAAAAATATTTTCATTGATACTGACGGAGGGTACGTCAGATGCTACCGCTGGGTCGAGACTGCTCTCTGGTGTCGTCACCAGCACGCGCAAGACTTTTTCTGTACTGGCTGCAGCATGTACAGGCATCACGCTGGCCAGGGCAGACACACTCAGCAAAGCGGCACAAAAGAAACGCAAACTCATGCTGTTGACTTTCCAGATTCGGCCAGGGCCAGTCGGGGGTTGGGCTTGGTTAGGTAAAACCATTCTTCACCAGCACTGGCACCAGCGTCAGGGAAGATGATGCGACCATCCTGGTCTGCCCTGACTTCAGTGCCATCGGCGCGCGTACCTATCAGCTCACCCTGTTTCAATTCATCAAAGCTGCGCCATTCGCGTACAAAACTATCGCCATCATGCAGTTTGTCGATGACATCATAGATGCGCAGGGCTTCCATCTCTGTTACAGGCGCGGGTGCCTCGCCAGCGATCACACCCAGATGACGCAGGCTGTTGACGATGGCGGCATAAGCTACCGCTGGCGCTTGCGGGTCGAGATGCTGGCCGCATTCCAGCGTCATCGCATAACCGCCGACTGAGCGCATGTATTCTGTGGTGCCGACACCGAATTGTGTATTTGCATTTGCCACGGTTTTGGCATCCGCATCATGTGCCAGGCTCTCCTGGCGGCGTTGCACGCCACGCGCATAAGTGCCGAGCCAGCCATCGACCAGGCGATGTACACCGAGGCGCATGGCCATGGCCAGTTCCTGTTTTTCATGGCTGAAAGATTCTATGGGCCCACGATTATTTTCTGGTCCTATCAGGACAAAGGGTTCGCCCTGTCCACGGAAAGAATGAAGGTCTAGCAAAACATCATGCTGGGCCATCAGCGGGCATAACCAGTTTGCTACATGGTCTTCAAATTCCTGCACATCAGTTGTTGGTATCAGGCGGCGGTTCAGGTTGCGCTCACCTTCTCTTTGCCCCAGTTTGTAAGCCAGCGGATTGCATACCGGTACCAGCGTCAGGCGGCCGGCCAGCAATTGCAGGCTGCCATCTTCGAGTTCTGCAATGACACGGCGGATGGCCTGCGTACCGCAAGTTTCATTGCCATGTACTGCACCAGTGATAATGACACTGCTGCCAGGCTGTGGTGAGCTGTAGCTGTTGCTTTGAAAATGATAGGGGTAAGCGGTTTTGTTCATATTTTATTCAGCCTCTATTCAGTTTTTTTGCCAAAGGCCGGATCTACTTTAATAAAGGCGGTTACAACAAAGGTAGGAACGGCAGCGATACATATCCAGACAAAGAAATGGGCATAGCCCAAATTCTCTTGCAAACGGCCACTGAACATGCCCGGCAACATCATGCTCAAGGCCATGAAGCCGGTACAAATTGCATAATGCGCAGTCTTGTGTTCGCCATCAGCAATCATGATCATATACAGCACATAGGCGGTAAAGCCAAAACCATAACCCATTTGCTCTATGGCGACTGCAGCACCAATCAGGTAGATATTATCTGGCTGCACAAAGGCCAGATAGACATACACCAGATGCGGCACATTGATCGCCAGAGCCATCGGCCACAGCATGCGTTTTAAACCAAAACGAGAAATCAGCGCCCCTCCTGCGAGGCCACCTATGGTCAGAGCAATCATACCCATGGTGCCATACACGATACCAACCGCCTGGGTAGAAAGGCCAAGACCGCCTTTATCGACACTGTCGAGCAAAAACGGTGGTGCCATCTTGACCAGTTGCGCTTCACCAAAGCGATATAGCAAAAGGAAGGCGATCGTCAGCAAGATATTTTTCTTTTTGATGAACTTGCCAAAGATCGTAAAGAAAGTTGCGACTACCTGATTCGGGTCGCCATGCGCCGTATCACTGGCAGGACGTGGCAAGGCCCATTTATGGTAGGCAGACAGGCTGATGAACATCACCGCCAGCACACAAAAGACCACAACCCAGCCAAACCTGGCGTCGCCTGTCATGTCGCGCAGCGTGCCAGCCAGATAGACCAGGGCGCCCTGCCCGGTCAGCATGGATATCCTGAAAAACATGCTACGTACGCCAACAAAAGCCGCCTGTTGATACTGTTCCAGCGCCAGCATATAAAAACCGTCAGAACTGATGTCGTGGGTGGCTGCACTAAACGCCAACAGCCAGAACACCAGCAGCGTCGCCTGGAAAAAACCGGGCATGGGTATGGTCAGGGCTACCAGCCCGAACATCGCACCTATGACGAGCTCCAGCGTAACAATCCAGAAACGCTTGGTCTTAAACATATCGACAAAAGGAGACCAGAACGGCTTGATCACAAAAGGCAAGTACAACCAGCTTGTATATAATGCAATGTCCGAATTGGAAATATCGAGATTTTTGTACATAATGACGGAAAGTGTCATTACCACGACGTAAGGAATCCCCTGGCTGAAATACAATGAGGGTATCCAGCGCCAGACCCCGCCCGCAGGAACTTCAGGTTTTTTGACTGCAGTAACTGTCTCGCTTGTCATTTTTATCTTTTTCTTGAATGGTAAGGCCTGGATCATCTTCCCAGTAAAATACCGGGATTACGATTGAAATTTTGCTGCAGCTTCATAGCAAAAAGTTATAAGCCGGATGTATCTTTTCATTCGCTGCCAGTGCCAGAAGCGCCCTATGATAAACGAACAACTGCCAGTTATTGCAATTCAGCTCGACGATGTTTCACCAAAATCAACAGAAACCTGTATTCATGTCACCTGACCAGCAAGCGACCTTGGCCCAACAAACCACAGACATTGCGCTAGGCATAGATGCAGGCGGCACACAGACACGCTGGGCATTGGCGACCCAGGATGAGCAGATCCTTGCCAGCGGCACGGCCGCAGGCCTGACCGCGCTGCAAACAGACAGCCCAGAGGGAAGAGAAGCCGTGCACCAAATATTTGCCAGCCTCGCAGCTGCCACTGGCAGCCATGGCCAGGTAGGCTGCATACGCGCAGGCATCACCGGCTTCGGCGGCGATTCACAAACGCTGCCAGATATGCTGGCTGAGTGCTTTGACTTGAAAAAGCAACATATCCTGGTCAGCAATGATATAGAAATTGCCTATCTTGATATTTTCAAACCCGGCACTGGCTATCTGATCTATGCAGGCACCGGCTCTATCGCTGCCTATATTGATGCCGAAGGTGAGTTTCACCGGGCTGGCGGCCGTGGTTACCTGCTTGATGATGCCGGAGGCGGCTTCTGGATAGCACGCGAAGCCATCAGCAAGCTCTGGCGTGCCGAAGATGAAAATCCCGGCCAGTGGAAAAATTCAGAAATGGCGATACGTATTTTCAAACTCATCGGCGGCAATGACTGGAATATATCGAGGGACTTTATTTATCACCGCAGCCGTGGTGACATAGGCAAACTCGCGCTGGCCGTCGCCTCTGCTGCCTACAGTGACCCGGTCGCCATGTCCATCTTGCAAAATGCAGGCAAGGAACTGGCCCGCCTGGGCATGGCCATGTGCGCCAGATTTGGCCATAAACCCATCGCACTTGGTGGCCGTGTGCAAGACCTGCATCCCGCCATCGTAGAATCCCTGCGCCAGAATTTAGCACCCGATATCTCCTTGCGCCAAAGTACTTGCCAGGCACATTTTTCCGCAGCACGGCTCGCTGCCCGACATCTCAAAAATCTACCATGAAAAAAATCACGCTATATAGTTTGTTTACTGCTGTCAGTCTCTTCATCAGTGGCTGTGCCACCGTAGGCCCCATGGGCAAGCTCGATACCACTATTTCTGCCAAGAGCCAGGAAGAACGTGTGCAATTCATCATCCTACATTACACCGCACTGGATCAGTCTACGTCTTTGCGTGTGCTCAGCCAGCAAGCCGTCAGTGCTAATTATCTGGTTGGAGATGAAGACCCGATCAAGGTCTGGCAACTGGTGCCAGAAAATCATATGGCGTATCACGCCGGTCTCAGTGAATGGAAAGGTTATAGCCGTCTGAATGCCAGCTCCATAGGCATAGAAATCGTCAATCTCGGTTTCAAGGATACGCCAGAAGGCAGGATTTACTTCCCCTTCCCGCAAGCCCAGATAGACCGCGTGATTGCTCTCGTCAAAGATATCTCGGCACGCTACCAGATACGCCCTGAGTACATACTCGGCCATTCCGACATCGCCCCGCTGCGTAAGTCAGACCCAGGGCCGCTCTTTCCATGGAAGCAACTGGCCGATGCTGGCCTGATCCCCTGGCCCAAGGCAGACGAAGTTGCACAACGCATGACAGCTTATGAATTACAGTTACCGGACATCAAATGGTTCCAGCAAAAGCTTGCACAATACGGCTATGGCATCCCACAAACCGGCCTGCTCGATGAAACCACCCGCAGTGTGCTGGTGGCATTCCAGACCAAGTACAGGCCAGCAAAATTTGACGGCATGCCAGATGCAGAAACCGCCGCCATGCTCGACACCCTGCTTGCTAACCTGAAGGCGAAATAAATATGGTCGTCAGCCAGGCTGCAAACTTCACCATCCCGCCGCAACTGCTGGAACAGCGTGGCCTGCTACTGCAGCAAGAAGCCACAGAACTGGTACTGGCAGAAAACGGCGAGGATGGCAGGCAATACCTGCTGACGCCCGCCACCAAGCTCGCCTGGCAAGCCATGAAGGCTGCCGCCAGCGAGGATGGCATCGCCCTGCTGATGATATCCGCCTTCCGCAGCATCGCCAGACAAACCGAGATCATCAGCGACAAGCTGGCTGAGGGGCAGCAACTGCAAGACATATTACTGGTTTGCGCCCCACCCGGCTACAGCGAACATCATACTGGCCGCGCGATAGACATCGCCACGCCAGAAGACCCGGAACTGGAAATTTCTTTTGACACCACGGCAGCGTTTGCGTGGTTAAAAAATAATGCAGGGCGATTTGGGTTTCACATGTCTTACCCGCCGGGGAATAGCAGCGGGTTTCAATATGAGCCTTGGCATTGGTGTTTCCAGCCAGGATGAAAGAGACGCACTCGCAATGAACCTTGCCTTTATTGAAGATAAATTATTTGTCGCCAGCGAACAGCTTGGTGTCGCTGTTTATGACTTCGATTTTGATTTACATTTTTCATGCAAACATCCTTATCTGATTGAAGAACAGTATCCTTGCATCATGCGGGTAGGTGCAATCGCCAATTATGCACAAGAGTATGAAGAGAAACTGAAGATGGGCTTGCAACTCGTCAACACACCAGATCAGCATGTATTGGCGAGTGAGCTGGAAGCATGGTATCCACTGATCGCAGAATTAACACCCCGGACTATTGTGTATGGAGAGTTACCATCAGCACAGGAAATTGAATGCAATTTTGATTGGCCGATTTTTCTTAAAGGTTCCAGACAAACCAGCAAACACAATCCCGATCTCGCCGTTATACAAAACCGCGCTCACTATGAGAAGGCAATTCATCTTTATCGAAATGATGCCATATTACATTGGCAAAAACCTGTCATACGCGAATTTATTCCCCTGGCAAAAGTAGATGCGACAGTTCCAGGTAAAGTGCAAGTATCTATTGAATATCGCTCTTTCTGGTGGCATGGCATCTGCGTCGGCTGGGGACGTTATTGGTATCAGGTGCATCCTTATGATTGTCCTGATGCAGACATTGGACTTGGCATTGCAGCAAAGACTGCGGCAAGATTGTCTGTTCCATTTTTAGTCATAGACTTTGCGAAAACTGCAGATGGTCGCTGGATCATCATAGAGTGCAACGATGCACAAGAGTCAGGTTATGTTGGAATACAGTCACTGCAGTTATGGCAGAGACTGCTCGCACAAATAGACTGACATCGCAACATGTAACCCTATTTTTGGGAACTACATTAGTCCAGCGTCTGCCTATACCTCTTCAAAGCCACAAACCCCGCCAGCAGCAAAAATATCAGCATGGGCCACAGCTCTGGCGTGAGCTGGCCTGCGGTATTGCCTTTCAATAAAATACCCCGCACGATGCGCAAGAAATGCGTCAATGGCAATGCTTCGCCTATCGCTTGTGCCCATTCCGGCATGGCGCGGAAAGGAAACATGAAGCCGGACAGCAGCATGGATGGCAGGAAGAAAAAGAAAGTCATCTGCATCGCTTGCAACTGGTTTTTTGCTATCGTCGAAAAGGTAAAGCCGACCGCCAGATTGGCGAGGATGAAAACGCCTATCATGCTCATGAGCAGGCTGAAGCTGCCCATCATGGGCACTTCAAATAACAGGAAGGCAGCACTGATGATGACGCCGAGTTGTATGTAACCGATCAGCACATAGGGCAGGATTTTGCCGACCATGACTTCTGCCGGACGTACTGGTGTTGCCAGCAGGTTTTCCATGGTGCCGCGCTCACGTTCTCTTGTCATGGCGAGTGAGGTCAGCATGACCATGGTCATGGTGAGTATGGTGCCGATCAGGCCGGGCACGATGTTATAGCGTGACAAACCCTCGGGATTATAGCGGCGATGCACACGCACCTCATAAGCTGGCGTACCGGTTTGCAGGTATTGCAAAGGGCCTTTGAGATCGTGATGCAAGGCCTGGGTAGCAATGACGTTCAACGCGGCGATGGCGTTACCTGATGCTGAAGGATCGGTCGCATCAACGGAGATCAGCAAGGCTGGTTTTTCACCGCGCACCAGTTGCTGGGTAAATTGTGGTGGTATCACCAGCATGAATTGTATTTTGCCGGTTTCGAGCAAAGTCTCTGCCTCCTGCTCACTCTGGCCTACCGAGTCGATACGGAAGTAGCCAGTGTTTTGCATGGCAACGACAAAGCTGCGTGCCATGGCACTATTGTCGGTACTGACTACAGCGGTTGGCAAACCCTTGGGGTCGGTATTAATCGCATAGCCAAACAGGATGAGTTGCAGGATGGGGATACCGACTGCCATGGCAAAGGTCAGGCGGTCGCGCATCATTTGCTGGAATTCCTTGATAAAGATGGCGAACATGCGTGCCAGTGAAAACTGCTTCATGCCTTCACCTTTTGACGTATTTTCTGTATTTGCTGAATTTCGTCTTTGGAAAAATTATCAGGTGCACTGGCGATCAGACTGATGAAGACATCTTCCAAGTTCGCCGCACTCGGCGTGATCTGTATATTGGCTTGATGCCTTATGCCATCGAGTGCCTGCGAGACCAGCGCCTCGTCCAGCCCGGCAACGTGGACGGCATTGCCGAATGCGGCGACGCTTAATACACCTGGTGCCGACTTCAATGGCTCAAGTAAAGTACCCAGTTGCTCACCTTGCAGTGTCCAGACCTTGAGTTTGGAGTCACGTATGATCTCTGCTTCCGTACCACGTGCGAGTATTTTGCCATAGGCGATATAACAAAGTTCATGACAACGTTCTGCTTCGTCCATGTAATGGGTCGATACGAGTACGGTGATGCCCTGGTCAGCCAGCAAATGTATCTGGTCCCAAAAATCGCGACGCGCCTTGGGATCGACGCCAGCGGTTGGTTCATCAAGCAACAGCAGGCGCGGTTCATGGATGAGGCAGGCCGCCAGTGCGAGGCGCTGTTTCCAGCCACCGGACAATGATCCTGCCAGTTGCTGCTGGCGGGCTGTCAGGCCCAGCCTTTCGAGAGAAAGATCGACTGCATTTTTTCTATTGGGCAGCTCAAACAGGCGCGCGACAAAATCCAGGTTCTGGCGTATCGACAGATCATCATACAGGCCAAACTTTTGCGTCATATAACCGACCTGGCGCTTGATCTGCTCTGCCTGTTTGATGATATCCAGACCCAGGCAAGAACCAGTGCCGGCATCGGGCGTCAGCAGGCCGCACAGCATGCGTATGGTGGTGGTTTTGCCGCTGCCGTTTGGTCCCAGAAAACCGCAGATACGGCCCTTGGCAACTTGCAGTTCGACTTTATCGACCACCGCGCGACCGCCATAGGATTTGCTCAGGCCATGCACATTGATGGCCAGATTTCCTGTGTCAACGCTGGTATTCGTTGTGCTGTTCACTGTGCTTTTCCTGTACTTGTTGCAGCCAGCAGCGACACATCCAGAGGCTGACCGGGGTGCAGCAAGAGTTTGCCTGGCTGATCAGGTTTGGCCTCGACCATGAACACCAGTTTGGCTCTTTGTGCATTTGAATAAATCACGGGTGGTGTGTATTCAGCCTGGCTGGCGATGCGGGAGATGTGGGCTGGTACGGATGCTGCGCAACCATCGCAATGCAGGCTGACTGCCTGACCGACAGCAATCTTGCCCAACTCGGCTTCCGGCACAAAGAACCGGGCTTTGCGGTTTTCTGGTGGCAGCAGGGACAATACCGGCTGACCTGGTTGCACATATTCACCCTGGCGGAAAAACACTTCTGCCACCAGCGCATTTGCAGGTGCGCTTTGTGATTTTTGTCCTGAGCGCCAGTTCGTCTGGCGCAAGGCTTCTTTTGCGGCATCGGCACTGGCCTGGGCAGCGGCGCGCTCATCTACGCGTGCCGGCAACTTTGCGACACTCAGCGAGGCATTCAATTCTGCTACGCGGGCTTCAGCGAGTTTGACACTGGTTTGTGCATCATCCATACGGGATTTGGACACAAAGCCCTGCCCCACCAGTTGCTGCTGGCGTGCCAGTTCCTGTCTTGCCAGGGCGGCTTGTGCCTGCGCACTTGTCAATTGTGCCTGGGTGACTGCAATCTCTTCTGTACGCCTGCCTTTTTCTGTGTTGCTGGCTTGCGCCTGCGCGCTCGTGAGACGGGCACTGGCTTCGTCATGGGCCGCATTTTCAGCTTCGGCATCAAGTGCAAACAGCAGGCTATCCTTGCTGACTTGCTGGCCTGCCTGCACTTTGATACTGTCGAGTTTGCCGCCCAGTGGTGCAGAAATATAGACGTAATCACCTTCTGCATAGCCTGACCAGGCGGTGGAGGTCTTTTCATTACAGGCTGCCAGCATGGCAGTCAATGCAAGTGTCAATGGCAATACTGCTGCGGGTTTACATTTTTTATACACGGCGTAACTCCTCATTCGTTGCAGCCAGGGCATACAGGGCACGGTTGACGCGGTCGGCAATGGCGTCATCGCTTAATACCTGGCTCAAAGGTTCTTGCAGCATGGCTGGCACAAAGCCCATATCCAGTGCGCGCGGGACGATCACCATGGGCGCGGCAACACTGGCCATCAAGAACGCCAGGGCATGAGTGGGCGGCGCCATGGCAATCTCGCCAGCCTGCATGGCCTGCATCAGCAAACCGGTGATCAGCATTACGTGACGCGAGCCATTTTTTTCGAGAAACTGCCTGGCGACTTTTTCGCCCATGGCAGCATCGGCCCAGACCCGGCCTATCCAGCCACCATGTTCGCGCAACAAACGACCGAGCAAATACAAAGCCTCACGCAGACGCTGTACGGGCGAACCTTCATGATTCACCTCGGCCTGCAATTGCACAAACACTTCGTCGTACATGGTTTGCAGCAACTGCGTCAGGAAATTATCTTTATTCTTGAAGTGATAATGGAACATGCCTACGTTCACGCCTGCATGCTCCGCCAGCATGCGCAGGGACAAGCCGCCACAGCCATGCTGGGCAAACAGGGCGCGCCCGCTTTGCAATAAAACTTCATCAAGTTGTTGTGAAGGACGTGCCATATTTCTGTTCACCAATAATTACTATGCATCTGACTAATAACTGAAGTTTGCAGGCGCACGACCGCCAAGTCAAGCGTTTTTTGGGCCGTTGGCAAATGCTTATTTTTAAATGAGCAAGAAATGTGGGGACTGAGCAGAGCGATGCGCAGCGATCAATACCTCCCTCAATTCATCGCCTGCAAACGCATTCCGATACTAGAAAATTGCACTTCGTCGCCTGCTACTAGCGGCCAATATGACGACGGCCTAAAGTGCAATCACTCCCACCCGAATTGAAAGGAAATATCATGAACATCACAGCAAACATGGACGGCGTCGTCATCGCCACTATCGCTCTGGTTATCCTGAGCAGCCTGTTGCGCGCCATCATCGCTTAAGGAAAAATGATGCTAGGATTTTTGATCTGGATTATCTTGTTTGTACTGTGCTGGCCGCTTGCCATACTGGCCCTGGTGTTGTACCCACTGGTGTGGCTGGTGCTGCTGCCTTTCAGGATATTAGGCATAGCGGTGACTGGCGTATTTGAATTATTGCGGGCAATCTTTATGTTGCCGGCCAACCTGTTAAAAAGCCGTCCATGAGCGGACGGCTTTTAGCTGGTATATGAGTAGCCCATTAACTGTTAATGCAGGCTAATGCGGCTGATTGAATAATTCGTGCAACTCTTCAAACCTGTCTTCGACTTCATCGGCAGACAAGCCCAAAAATTCACAGGCAGCTGCGCCACCTTTTTCCCACTCACAAGAAAATTCTTGCCCATGGTATTTTTGTATTCCATATTCGGCAAGCAGGGCCAGGGCGATCAGGCTTTTAACTGAATCTTCGGTATTGGCGTCATGCAAGACACTATAGTCATGATGCAAAAGTATCGCCAAAGATACGCTCTCAGGCAAACCCCAGGTGCGCGCCATCAAAGAACCTATGGCGGTGTGCGAGGTGGTATGGCGCTGTTCTTCGATGGCAGTGAAGGCTTCACGTGTTTCCTGATTTGCCAGATCCAGAGTCTCGTTGTAATCAGGAAAACGTTCCAGCAACAAAGGTATGCCTATGTCGCAAAACAGGCCAAAGGTATGGGCCTGATCAGGCGGGCAAACACGCATGCGCCTGGCCAGTTGTGTCATCGCTTGCGCGCGCTTGGTAGAAAAATCCCAAAATTTGACGAGGGAGATTTTCTCAACCTGTATGCTTTGCCGGGCAATAATCCCTGTCATCAGATTACCGCACTGGGTAATACCTAACAGATTGACAGCATGCTCGACCGATTTTGCTTTGAGGCGCAAGCCAAAGAAAGACGAATTGGCGAGCTTCAATAATGATGCAGACATCGCCACATCATTGGCAATAATGCCAGTCAATTTACGAGGATCAGGATCATTGGCGGCAAGCTCTGCCTGCACGTCGGCCAGCAAGCTGGGACGTGGCGGTATGCGTATCGTCTTGACGAGCGCATCAACGGATTGTTCAGTGGTCAGCCTGGGGGCTGCAGCAGAGCTTGTCATAATAGTACGATTGATACACCAGGGAGAGATAAGACTTACAGGCTGCTATTGTAAGCGCAAATCATTGCTGGATAGAAAAACCAAACATTTTTTACATATCAAGCCCTGCCTGCTTTCCGGGTGTACTTCCCGGGCTCCCGGGCTCCAGAACTATTTAACAGGGATGGGCGTACTGCGATCTACTGGAACAGCGGTCACACTATTCTTCGGTGAACCGTCTATCAGTTTGTCGGAATAAGTCAGATACACCAGCGCATTGCGCTTTTGATCCACCATGCGGACTATGCGCAGCTTTTTGAACAGGATAGACAGGCTTTGACTAAAGACTTCATCCTGCTGCTTAAGCTGGCCATTAAAACTGATGGGGCCAACCTGGCGGCAGGCAATCGAGGCTTCAGATTTGTCTTCTGCCAGGCCCAGTCCGCCGGAAATACCACCCGTTTTGGCGCGCGAGATATAGCAGGTGACACCATTTACTTTAGGATCATCATAGGCCTCTACCACGACCTTATGGTCAGGGCCTATGAGTTTGAAGGCCGTATCGACACTGCCTACGGTTTCTGCCGAGGCAACGGCACTGCATGCGGAGAAAACGGTAAGGATAGCTATGGCGGCAAAACTTAAAGATGGCAGTTTCATAATCTCGCTCTTTTCCTGAAGACGCCACAAACCGGGCGCTTCAGGAATATCAGGCTTATTGCTGTTTATTCAAGTGTGAATGGGCTCTGCTGTACAGGAAATAGATTACGATCGCGACAGCCATCCAGATAAAGAACACATGGTAAGTCGTTGCCGACAAATCTTTGAGGATATACAGGCAAGCCAGTATGCTCATACCCGGTATCAGATAAGGGCCGAAAGGCACGCGGAAACCGCCCGCTTCGTCGCCCAGCTTTTGCCTGCGTATGACAGGCACGGCAACCGAGACCACCATGAATGCGACCAGGGTACCCATGCTGACCATATCCCACAGGAAGGTCGAGTCAACCAGGCCAGCGACGATACCGACCAGCAGGCAGACGATGATGGTATTGCTGACAGGTGTACGGGTACGTGCATGCACACGCTGGAAAGAGCTTGGGATCAAACCATCTTTACTGATCGCAAACAAAATCCGGCTCTGGCCATAAATAGTCACCAGCGTCACGCTGAATACCGAGATCACAGCACCAGCAGACAAGATCAATGCAGGCCAGGCTTTGCCCGTGACGTTTTGCAAGATCACTGCCAGGCCAGCTTCCTGGCCTTCAAACATTTTGGCAGGTTGGGCACCCACCGCGGCGACTGCCACCAGCAAATAAAACACGGTCACAACGACCAGCGCCGCCATGATACCGAGCGGTACATTACGCTTGGGGTTCTTGACCTCAGCACCGGCAGTTGCCACCGTATCAAGACCGATAAAGGAAAAGAATACCGTACCGGCAGCAGCCGTTACGCCAGCCATACCGGCAAGACCCTTGCTGTTGTCAGTATTAAAGAAAGGGGTGAAATGCTCGGCATTAAAACCGGAGAATGCCACGATGGCAAAGAAAGTCAGAATCACCAGCTTGATCATGACCATGACGGCATTTACCGTCGCAGATTCCTTGGCGCCACGCAACAACAATATGCAGCAAATCGCCACCAGCACCATCGGTGGCAGATTGAATTGCCCGGCATGAAACTCGACCCCGTTGGCACCCGCAACGATCATGGGTGAACGCAGCATTTCAGGTATCTGCCAACCGAGAGCATTGGTCAGAAAATTATTCAGATAGGCAGACCAGCCTATTGCCGTGGCACTGGCAGCCAGACCATATTCCAGCAATAAACAGGCGGCAACAATGAAGGCACCAAATTCACCGACCGTTGCATAGGCATAAGAATAAGAAGAACCGGATGCCGGGATGCGGGACGACAACTCGGAATAGCACAGCGCTGTCAAACCGGCAGTAATCGCGGCGATGATAAAAGACAAAATGACCGAGGGGCCAGCCTTGGGCACCGCCTCGACCATGGTAAAGAAAATACCGGTACCAATAGTAGAACCCACACCTATCATGGTCAGGGAAAACAAACCCAGTGAGCGATGCAGGCTATGGCCCTGATCGTCCGTCACTTGTTCGCTATGGTCTATGGGCTTGGTGCGGGTCAGTTGCTGACCCAGGCTAACTTGTCTCAAGATCTATCCTTCTACTTATGCCAAATACCTGTTGAGTAAAGGAGCTCATGCCTGGCTATGAACCGGACCAAGGTCCAGGTTCAGCTGTCTGCCATTGTGCGGCCCAGGCCAGGCTTGCCCCGAAAATCGCCATGATAGCCCCAAAATTGTCCGCTTTGATGTCAGTCTGCTTATTTTTCCTGACATCCAACAGCAGATTTGTAGCGAGACAGAAGGATGGTACAATGCCGCCCCATGTCCGCCCAAGGTTTTTCCCTGTCGTGTTTTCGCCACCTGGTGCGCGCAGTACTGCTCATGTATGTACTGACGCTGGGTGTCGCCATGGCATCTTCAGTCGTGAAGTCCGGTCAGCAGGGCATGAATCTGATCTGTACCAGCACCGGCTATAAATTCATCAAGGCCGACGGCAGTGGCAGCAAAGAAACTGGCAAGAGCATGACGCACTTGCTCGATTGCTCGATGTGTCTGGCCGCCAGCTTGCCAGCCAGTTTCCCGCAAACCACGTTTTTTGCCGCACCACACGCTCTTTCCTACGCTACCCGCTCCATACCGGCAGCACACCTGGCTGCGATCGTTGCTGCCCCGCTGCCGGCACGCGGGCCACCGTCCGTCTAAAAATTTGAATTAGTTCAAACCTGTCGTGTTACCCGCACTGGCAAGTTTGCTTTGCGCATGCACATGCGCGTTCCAATTTTTAGATAATTTATATGCCTCATTCTTTACGTCCTTTGCGCTTGCGTGCATTGGCAGTAGCAATGGCTGCTGCCTTCCCTTTGTCTTTATCTTTACTACCAGCTACTGCCTCCGCAATTGAAGCAATAGAAAATACCACCCAGGCCGAACGCGTCATCATCAATGGCGACCGCCCATCCTCACTGCCCAAGGAAATCCCGACCACCATAGAAGGCATCAATGCCAAAACCATGGAGCAGACCATCAATGCCATTGATGCAGAAGATGCCCTGAAATACCTGCCCAGCCTGCTGGTGCGCAAGCGCTATGTTGGCGACTACAACCATGCAGTGCTGGCGACACGGGCATCCGGCACAGGTAATAGCGCACGCTCCATGGTGTATGCCGATGGCATCTTGCTGTCGAATTTGCTGGGCAATGGTGCAGCATTCACGCCACGCTGGGGTCTCGTGACACCGGAAGAAATCGAACGTGTTGATGTGCTGTACGGCCCCTTCTCTGCTGCCTATCCCGGTAACTCTGCCGGTGCCGTAGTCGATTATGTGACGCGTATGCCCAAGCAGTTTGAAGCCCATGCCAAACTGGTAGGCTTTAGTGAAAACTTCCAGCAATATGGCACCGACAAAAGCTATAGCGGCAAGCAGCTCAGCGCCAGTCTTGGCAATAAACAGGGAGCATTTTCCTGGTGGCTGAATGTGAACCAGCTTGATAGCGACGGTCACCCTATCGCCTTTGCCAACAAACTGGCTTCAACAGGCGTCAGCAGCAACGCCGGCACAGCAGTAACTGGTGCCATAGCCGACAAAAATCCGCAAGGCCTGGACTGGTGGATACTCGGCGCGACGGGTCAATACCATACCACGCAAGACCATGCCAAAGTCAAACTAGCATACGACTTTAGCCCGACTTTACGGGCGAGCTACACCTTTGGCTACTGGCGCAATAATATGAACAGCGGCGTCGAAAATTATTTGCGCGATGCTGCAGGCAATGCGGTATATAGCGGCGACATCAATATCGCCGGTAAAAAATATACTCTTGCCCCTACCGATATGTCGAACAGCAAAAACCAGCTTGAACATATCACCCATGGCCTGAACCTCAGGAGCAATACCAAAGGCGAGTTTGATTGGGAAGTGGCCGCCAGCCTGTATGACTACAGCAAGGATATCGTCCGTGCACCGACAGTGGCAATCCCACAGGCCAACGGCGGTGGCAATGGCCGGATTACCGATGGCGCAGGTACAGGCTGGAATACGCTGGCCTTGAAAGGCATCTGGCGACCAGCAGCAGAACACACTGCTGAATTTGGTTACCAGCGCGAGGCGTATCAGATGCGTACGCTGGTGTCGGATACGGATGACTGGATCAATGGCGGCGCACTCAAGCGCTTCTCTGCCTTCCAGGGCAATACCCAATTGCAAAGCCTGTATGCGCAAGATGCCTGGCGTATCAATCCTCAATGGAAAGCCATTGTTGGTGGCCGCCTGGAGCAATGGCAGGCAGATCGTGGAGCTATCTCATCCGCGACCAGCACTCTGCCCTTCGCTGAACGCAAGGAAAATTATTTTTCACCCAAGGCTGCTATCGCCTTCAAAGCCAATGATGACTGGACCCTGAAGGCATCGGCAGGACGTGCGGTGCGCATGCCTACGGTATCTGAACTTTACCAGGGCAGCATTTCCACCACTGCTATCGTCAATAATGATCCCAATTTGAAACCAGAAAAATCCTGGACAACGGAATGGACGGCAGAGCGGACGCTGAATGATGGCAAGGGTTTTCTGCGTACCACCCTGTTCCATGAAAGAACCAGGGATGCGCTGTACTCACAGGTGAACACCCTGGTCACGCCTAACGTGACAAATATCCAGAACGTGGATGAAATCCATACGACAGGGCTGGAACTCGCCTATCAGGCCAACGATGTATTCACCCGTGGCCTGGATTTGGTAGCCAGCCTGACGTATGCCAATTCTGAAATAACGCGTAATGACAAATTCCCTGCCAGTGTTGGCAAATGGCAGCCGCGTGTGCCAGCCTGGCGCGCCAATTTTGTCATCAGCTACCGCCCTGACGACAAGCTCAGCACTACGCTGGGTTTGCGCTACAGCGGCAAGCAATATGGCTCACTCGATAACAGCGACAGCAATGCCTTTACCTATCAGGGCTTCTCCAGCTTTGTGGTCGCTGATGTACGCGTGCGTTATCAACTGGCAAGGCAATGGGTAGCCTCGGTCGGCATAGATAATTTGAATAATAAAAAATACTGGGCCTTTCACCCCTACACGCAACGCAGTGTAGTAGGTGAATTGAAGTTTGATTTTTAAACTGGACTAAACCAAAGGCGCTGTGGCTTTATGCTGTGACTATATGATGGCCTTATCAATTAGCCAGATGCGCCTTTGCATACGTTTCCTTGTCAATTTCCAGCACCTCAACACAAAGCTGCACATCCAGCCCCTGCGGCCAGGCTTGTGCAGCCTGTATAACTGCCAGCACACGCTCTGACAATTCACGTTTGACTTCGGTGCTGCGCCCTTTCAATATCACCAGCCTGGCATGCAAAAAAGCGCGCGCAGCAGGCGCGGTGCCAATGACCACCTCATCAAAGCGGATTGCCCGGCTCTTGATATCGATCTCCTTGAAATGACCTGTCTCAGCTAAAGATTCATTAATTTGCAATAGTAACTCCCTGGCTTGCAAGGGCAGATTACTGGAATATTCTAAGGTCAGATGAGGCATGTTTTCTTTCTGATGATTTGAGAAAATGTGGCTGAATTTTATAACGTGACCTGCATGAGCAGATAAGAATTTCTGATATCAGTCTGCACAAAACCGCAAGAGCCATACATGCCAGCAGCCGGGTTTTGTGGATGCACGGTCAGAGAAACCTGTTCTATGCCACGCTGGCGCGCCGCATCCAATGCGGCCAGCATCATTAATTTGCCATAGCCCTTGTGCTGCCAGTCGGGCAAAAGCGCGATGCCGAGTTGCGGTGTATGTTCATTGATATACGCCAGCCCCATGCCGTCTGGAACGAGACGCATCCAGCATGCGCCTATGGGAGCAGCTTCGTCCTCAATGTTGGCGATGACGCCTATATCGCTGGCACGCCCCCAGTCTTCTGCATAGATGCGTACATGAGGCAGTTGCAGGGTTTCCAGCGGGCGCAAACCCGCGGGCGGCGGGTCCCACAAAGCGACGTGCAGAAAATTCCAGAGCAAGTCCTGATGCTCAGGAAGTAAGGGAGAGAAACTGATGCTCATGAGTTTGCCGGGCCTGGGGTAAAGATTGCCTATGACTTTCTATTTTAAGCAAATACCCAGCTTCTTGCACTTAAGTCGATGCCATGCCTGCAAAATTTTATGAACGAGATACGGCAAGCCCGGCAGAAGCGCTGGCTTTCTTCAATTCTTCTTCAGCGTTACATCCGCCTACCTGCTCAGTGTCGAAGATGCGCGGTTCCCATTTACTTTCCATCAGGGATATTTTCTTGGCTGTGAGGTAGTAGCGGGTGCATGGCTGCACATCGAGAGCCAGTGTCTTCTGGGTCGGCAGACGTGAGCTGGAATGACGAAGCTCCAGCGTCACCAGATGCTTGCCGGGCGTCACCGACACCGGGCCCTGGAAATAATAAGTCTGATCAACAGCCACGATACGAACCGGGTATTCATGATCAATCAGGGGGCGGTCAGGTTTGCCGCTCAGATAAGAAAGAGGAGCCGTCGTCTCACAGGCCGCAAGCAAAGTCAGGGTTGCTACAGCGGCCAATTTACATAAGGAGTTCATCTATTTTCTGCCACGGAATTGCTGTAAATTACAGTGTAAGAACATTGTAGGCCATGCTGCCATCGCCAGCCATGAACAAAAAGTATCAATTTGTACTTCAAAGCCTGACCTGACAGTCGCGGTAGCCGGATTTCTGATGCATAATCATTAGCCCATATTCAAGGAGTGTACATGAGCATCACGATGATCATATTTTTCAAGGCCCTGATCGTAGTACCGATCACCTTGCTGCCCATCCTGAACCCCATTGCCATTGCCCCTATTTTCTTGTCCATGACAGGACCAATAGAGCCGCCGCTGGCTAACCGGCTGGCAAAACGCATTGCCCTGAATTGTTTTTTTCTGCTCATGGGCGCTATCTTCATCGGTTCTTATGTACTGGATTTTTTTGGCATCTCCCTGCCCATCGTCCGGGTCGCCGGTGGTATCGTGGTTGCCATGGCGGGCTGGAAATTGCTGAACGACCAGGGCCAGGATAATTTGCGTAATTCTGTCGCCGCATCCCATGGCGGCAGCTGGACCCGGGAAGAACTGCGCCGCCGCAGTTTTTATCCATTCAGCTTCCCCCTGACAGTAGGGCCAGGCACGATCGCCGCTTCAGTCACGCTGGGTACGCAGATGCCGCACAAGCCGGTAGACTGGATCATTACCGGCATCGCCTCACTGATAGGGGTATTGCTGACCAGCCTGGTCATTTACCTGTGCTATCGCTTTGCCCGCAATATGGAGAGAATACTGGGTGATGTCGGCGCTATCGTCTTGTTGCGCCTGTCTGCCTTTATTTTGCTGTGCATAGGCATAGAAATTGGCTGGGCTGGTGTGTCTGATTTGCTGGGGGATTTAAAGCACTAAGAAGTAACAATAGCAATAATAAGCAACAAGCTGAGCAATAAGCACATGACAGGTATAAACCTGGTCATGTGCTTCATGTGCCTCATTTGCTATTAACACTCTCTCTGAACGAGAGAGTAGTTTACTTATTCCTACTTATTCCGCGTTGGATACCGGCTCATTGAGCATCAGGGCATGCTCGACTATCTCGGTTTCGTCACCAATACGGCTATTCCAGGCGCGTACAAAATAATTCTTTTCTGCCTGCGTCGGCGCATCGTACCAGATCACCATCAGCGTGCCTTTGTGATCATGTATCTTGGCCAGCTTGGTAATACACACGGTATTGCCATCAATATCTGCCAGCCCCATCGCATAACCATAGACACGGCTCAGGCGTTCTATACGGTCTGGTTCGGTTTCGCTGTTAGTGGCAGAAATTTTTGGGTGGTCCAGATACATGGCGCGTCTCCGTCTTCTGATAATCGTTTTTCATTCTAACTGATAGACAGCACTGTCGCTACCGGGATTTAAGCGCATCGCCCTGCCAGCCTCAAAAACTCAGGGCCTGTTGCGTTTTTCCCATTTGCATTCCTGCCTTGCCAGGACTTTGGACTCAGGATCAACCGTTTCCAGATACACATCAAAACCCCATAATCTGGCCACGTGCTTGAGCATTTCGCCTGTTTGCGGGTTCAACGGGCGACGCAGGTATTGGGTATGGCGCAGGGTCAGGGCCCTGTCCCCCTGCATATCGACTGACCAGACCTGGATATTGGGTTCGCGGTTGCCGAGATTATATTGTCCAGCCAGTTGCTCGCGCAGATAACGGTAGCCATGCTCATCATGAATCGCAGAAATCAGCAATTTATCCTTGCTGTCATCATCGAGAATGGAAAAGAAATGAAAGTCACGCATCAGTTTCGGTGACAGATACTGGGCAATAAAGCTTTCATCCTTGAAATTGCGCATGGCAAACTGCAAGGTCTTTTGCCAGTCAGAACCGGCAAAGTCAGGAAACCATTCCCGGTCTTCCGCCGTTGGATCTTCACAGATGCGGCGGATATCGCGCATCATGGCAAAGCCCAACGCATATGGGTTGATGCCGTTAAAGTAGCGGCTGCCTACCGGTGGTTGATACACGACATTGGTATGGCTCTGCAAGAACTCCATCATGAAGCCATCGCCAACGACGCCTTCTTCGTACAGTTGTTGCAATATGGTGTAATGCCAGAAGGTAGCCCAGCCCTCGTTCATGACCTGGGTCTGGCGCTGCGGATAAAAATACTGCGACACCTTGCGTATGATGCGCACGATCTCACGTTGCCATGGTTCCAGCAGTGGAGAATATTTCTCGATGAAATACAAGAGATTTTCTTGGGGCTCTACCGGGAAACGTTGCTTGACCATACTCTCAGGTGCTTCATTACGCCGTGGTATGGTGCGCCACAAATCATTGACCTGGGACTGCATGTATTTTTCGCGCTCTTCCTGACGTTCCCGCTCTTCAGCCAGGGAAATGCGCGCCGGGCGTTTATACCGGTCAACCCCGTAATTCTGCAGGGCATGGCAGGAATCAATGATCAACTCTACCGCTTCCATGCCATAACGCTGTTCGCAGTCGGCAACGTAATTCTTGGCGAACAGCATGTAATCAATAATCGCCTCGGCATCCGTCCAGGTACGGAACAGGTAATTGCCTTTGAAAAAGGAATTATGTCCGTAAGCTGCATGCGCGATCACCAAAGCCTGCATGGTCAGGCTATTCTCTTCCATGAGGTAGGAAATACAGGGATTGGAATTGATGACTATCTCATAGGCCAGGCCCATTTGCCCGCGCTTGTAGCTTTTTTCTGTCGATAAGAAATGCTTGCCGAAAGACCAGTGGTTATAAGATACCGGCATGCCGACTGAGGCATAGGCATCCATCATCTGTTCAGCGGTAATGATCTCCAGCTGATTTGGATAGGTATCAAGGCCAAATTGCCCGGCTACGCGGCGTATTTCTTCGTGCGCCTGCTCTATCAGTTCGAAAGTCCATTCTGATTGTTCGGGCAAGGCGCGGGCATGTTTTTTCCTGGGGCTGACATGGTCGTTTTCCATGGATTACCTCATTTCGGCTGCTTCTTGAACAGTTCCCGAAAAACCGGATAAATATCCGCCGGTGTTTCTATTTTTTGCATCGCAAAGTGCGCACTTTGCTCGGCCACTTTTTCATATTCCAGCCACAGGTTTTGCGGCTGGCCATCGGTAATTTCTACATAGGCATAATATTGCACGAGAGGCATGATGCTATTGAGGAGCAATTGCTTGCAAGTGGCAGAATCATTGTCCCAATTGTCGCCATCCGAGGCCTGAGCCACATACACATTCCAGTCCGATGCAGCATAACGTTCACGCACAATTTGAGCGAGCAGGTTCAGGGCTGAAGAAACGATGGTGCCACCTGATTCACGCGAATGAAAAAAAGCGTCTTCATCCACTTCCAGCGCCGTCGTGTGATGGCGTATGAAGACAACTTCTATTTTTTCATAGGCGCGTGTCAAGAACAGGTAAAGCAAGATGAAGAAGCGTTTTGCCGTATCTTTTTTTTGCTCATCCATGGAACCGGACACATCCAGCAGACAAAACATCACACACTGGCTGGCGGGTTTGGGCACCTTGACACGGTTGCTGTAACGCAGATCAAATGGATCAAGAAAAGGGATGGCCAGCAAACGCATGCGCAGGTGATGTATTTCCTCTTTCAGCGCAACGAAGTGGGGTTCTTTGGGGTCCCCCCCTACTTCCAGCAAGACTGTCATTTCTTGTTCAGCATCCTTGAGTCTGCGGGCAGATTTACCGCCGACTGCTATCCGCCTGCCCATGGCACCGCGTAACGAGCGCAACACATGCAGGCTGGACGCCGTGCCCGAAGTTTTATAACCTGCACGCTGGCTCTTGAAATCGGTCGTCGAAGTGAGCTGGGTCTTGACCATATTGGGCAATTCCAGATCTTCGAAAAAGTAATTCATGAATTCTTCGCGCGACAATTGAAAAACAAAATCGTCTTCGCTGGGGTCTTCACTATTACCGCCCTGCCCTTTGCCAGAGCCGCCACTACCACCTTTGGGTCTGGCTACCTGGTCACCGCGCTGGTATTGTTCATTACCTGGCTGCACACCTTCCCAGACACCGCCATGGGCATGACCAAAACTCGGTTCACTGACATCCTTGACGGGGATGGAAATGCGCTCACCGCTTTCTATATCAGTGATAGAACGACCTTTAACTGCTCTGGCAACAGCATCCTTGATCTGCCCCTTATAGCGACGTAAAAAGCGTTCGCGATTCGGGGCAGACTTGTTTTTACCCTGGACACGCCGGTCAATCAAATGAACCAAAATGCTCTCCCGTTTGCCCTGAAATTTACTGCTTCACTCTTCTATTCATGCTGCGATCAGGAAGATTTCCTTACCCGCAAATACCATTCGCATAACAGGCGTACCTGTTTGGCGGTGTAGCCTTTGGCGACCATGCGTTCAACAAATTCCTGGTGCTTGTTCGAATCGTCGGCGCTGGCTTTGGCATTGAATGAAATGACAGGCAATAACTCTTCTGTATTCGAGAACATTTTTTTCTCGATAACAGTGCGCAGTTTTTCATAACTGGTCCAGGCTGGATTTTTACCGGCATTCTGCGCCCTCGCCCTCAGCACGAAATTGACGATTTCGTTGCGGAAGTCTTTAGGGTTGGAAATACCTGCCGGTTTTTCTATTTTCTCCAGTTCATTGTTCAGGGCATCGCGGTCAAAACTCTCACCGGTATCGGGATCGCGGAATTCCTGATCCTGTATCCAGAAATCGGCAAAGGTCACATAACGGTCAAAGATGTTCTGGCCATATTCGGAATAACTTTCCAGGTAGGCAGTCTGAATTTCCTTGCCTATGAATTCCGCATAGCGTTGTGCCAGATATTCCTTGATGTAGGACACATACTTTTGCTCAATCTCCGGCGCAAATTGCTCGCGTTCTATTTGCTGCTCCAGCACATATAGCAAGTGCACGGGGTTGGCCGCCACCTCGGTATTATCGAAGTTAAACACCTTGGATAAAATCTTGAAGGCGAAGCGTGTTGACAGACCATTCATGCCTTCATCAACACCGGCATAATCAGCATATTCCTGCCGTGACTTGGCCTTGGGATCAGTATCCTTGAGATTCTCGCCATCATAGACCTGCATCTTGCTGAAGATGCTGGAATTTTCTGGTTCCTTCAGACGTGACAATACAGCAAATTGCGCCATCATTTTCAGCGTGCCGGGCGCACATGGTGCTGCTGCCAATGAGGAAGTGCGTACCAGTTTGTCGTAGATTTTTATTTCATCATTGACGCGCAGGCAATACGGTACCTTGACGATATAAATACGGTCGAGAAAGGCTTCATTGTTCTTATTGTTCTTGAAGGTTTTCCATTCTGATTCATTTGAGTGAGCCAGTATGATGCCTTCAAACGGTATCGCACCAAAACCTTCTGTACCTTTGAAATTGCCTTCCTGCGTAGCAGTCAATAATGGATGCAAGACCTTGATCGGCGCCTTGAACATTTCCACGAATTCCATCAAGCCCTGATTCGCCAGGCACAAGCCACCTGAGTAGCTGTAGGCATCAGGATCATCCTGTGCATATTCTTCGAGTTTGCGGATATCGACCTTGCCCACGAGGGAAGAAATATCCTGATTATTTTCGTCTCCAGGCTCAGTTTTGGAAACTGCAATCTGCTTCAATACCGAGGGGTAGCGTTTGACCACACGGAATTGATTGATATCGCCATTGAACTCATGCAGGCGCTTGACCGCCCATGGGCTGGGTATATTTTTCAGGTAACGGCGTGGGATACCAAAATCTTCTTCGAGCAAAATCCCGTCTTCATCTTCGTTGAACAAACCGAGAGGCGATTCATTAACGGGCGAACCCTTGATGCAGTAGAAGGGTATCTTCTCCATCAGCGATTTCAGCCTTTCAGCGATGGACGATTTACCGCCACCGACAGGACCCAGAAGATACAGGATTTGCTTGCGCTCTTCCAGACCTTGCGCAGCATGGCGGAAGTAGGAAACGACTTGTTCTATGACTTCTTCCATGCCGTAAAATTCACGGAAGGCAGGATAGATCTTGATGACTTTATTTGAGAAGATGCGTGACAGCCGCGAGTCATGCCGGGTATCAACCAGCTCAGGCTCACCGATGGCAGCCAGCATACGCTCCGAAGCGCTGGCATATACCAACCTGTCCTTCTTACAAAGATCCAGGTATTCCTGCATGGAATACTCTTCTTCACGAGTACGTTCATACCGCGCGGTGTAGTTGTCAAAGATATTCATCCCGACCTCCATGGATAAGAAGAAAACTTGCAAATACCGAACCGGTCTGGTGGCAATTCAAATCAAACTGATCACATCAAATTAATTGCCAGCCAGCACACTACAACTTTAGTGTAGTTGAAATTATCAAAACGTGCAGACGAAATTGTTACTCTGTGCAAAATGTTGGAAATAAGCAAAACGAATTCAGTTACGCTAAATTTGTTAAATGAATTAAGTAAAGCGATTTAGGTTAAACGAATTAAGTTAACCCTACGCTTGAACATGATCACACACAAAGCATCAATCTACACTATCCAACGCAATTGCGTGGATGGCGTTGACAGCGAATGTTAATTTATGTGATGAACAATTCCGCAGATGCACAAATTTTTTATGCGCATTTCATCGCAAATCATTGATGCATATACGGGAAATATGACATGAAGAATGTCAGGCGAGTTTGAATTTATAAGATGGCGCAGCTTCTTTGGCTGGCATTTCAGTGAGCAGCAATTCCAGTGCGGAGACTTCGAGTGGCCTGTAATAATAATATCCCTGGAAGTAATCGCAGCCTATCTCTTTGAGGAACCGTTCCTGCTCTTCGTTTTCCACACCCTCGGCAACTGTGTGACAGGACAGGATATTGGCCAGTGAGATAATCGCCTTGATGATCATTTCGCTCTTCTTGTTATTGCCTATCTGGGCAACGAAGGAACGGTCAATCTTGACGCTTTGTGCCGGGAAATGGCTGAGCTTGGACAGCGATGAATAACCGGTACCAAAGTCATCAATCGCAATATTGAAACCGCGTGCCTTGAGTTCATCAAGATGATGTATGGTCAGGGCCTCATTGGCGATCAGGCCGGTCTCGGTAATTTCAAATTCGATATACGAAGGGGCAATATCATAACGGTTGCAACAATTATCTATCAGTTGCAGCAGGTCATTGCGGGCGATATCTGTGGCTGACAAATTCAGCGCAATTACGGGACAATCAGCAAAACGGTTGAGCCAGTCCCTGACCTGGCAACACACCTGGTTCATGACATAGTTGCTGATCAGGCGTATCAAGCCAGCGCGCTCGGCAATCGGAATAAATTCTGCCGGGGCGACATTGCCAAGGCTGGGTGATTCCCAGCGCAGCAAGGCTTCGAGGCCTGCGATCTTGCCATGCTTATCGACCTTGGGTTGATATACCAGGCGGAATTCATCCTGCTTGAGACCATTGACGATACCGACTTCAATCTCAACACTGCGGCGTATTTGCAGGGCATCTTCTTCATCGAACAAGGTGACACTCTGGTCACTGGAGCGGCGGGCAGTATCGAGTGCCACTTCGCTACGGCGTATCAGATCATCTGGATCAACATCTTCTGACCTCACCAGGGCGATACCGGCCGAGAACTGTATCAACAAATTTTCGCCATTGATTTCCAGCTCTTTGGGTAAATTATTTCTGACTTTTTCTACCAGTTTGATAATTTCACCTGGGGTACGCGAGTTCTCGACGACGAATGAAAACACGATACTGCGCAGGCGCGCGCAAAAACAATTCTTGGGCAAGGCACGTGACAATTCTTCAGCAAAACGGCGCAGCAGGATATCGCCAGTATGAGCACCAAACTGCTGGTTGGCATGACGTATGCTGTTCAGCCGGAAAGACACCAGGGCCGTGACTTTGGTCTCATCATTATTGGCAAACACGCCTTGCAGGTGGCTGCGCAACATGTCACGGTTGGGGAGATTGGTCAGTGCATCATGACGGCTCAGGTAATCTTCACGCTGCAAGCTCAGTTGCAGCGCATGGTGCATGGAATGCAGACCAGAAACATCGCGCAAGGCGACGATGTAGTGATCGGTAGAAGTCTGAGAAATATTTTCCAGTGCAACCAGCTTGCCATCACGTGTGCGGTAAGCCGACATGCGCATGTTTTCTGATTCTTCGGCATTCGGGCTTTTCAGACGCACACTGTTATCCAGTGACAACCAGCCAAACAAGGCACGGTCGCCATCATCATCCGCTTCACGTCCAAGTAAATTATTGGCCAGCTGGTTCGCCTGCAGGATTTGCCCGCTGGCGTCAGTCAACAGCAAAGCCGTGCCGGCATTCTGGAACACTTCTTCATACTGCGCGTGGCTGACTTCCAGCGCGGCACTGGCCTGGCGATAACGCAATGCTGATACATCAAGCTCATGCAAAACCCTGAACACAGCCAGCGGTACGCAGGTATTAAAGAACAAAAACAGCAATGACTGTATGTAGGTATTACTGGCAGGCAGGGTGACATCAAAGCCTGGCACATTGAACAGGGGCCGGTTCAATAACAATAAAAGAAAAGGCAGTACATTGAATGCCATCAGACCGATGGCGAGCCGGGTACCAAAGAACAGCCTGGCAATAATCGGGGTGGTATAGATGAAGATATAGCCAAACTTGGCTATTTCGAACTGATCGATGAGACAAACAATGGCGAATGCAGACGCATATACCGTGCCTATGAGTATAGCGGCACCGGCGCGCAGATGACGGGATGAATAGTACAGCCCCAATGCCAGCACCGCATAGAAAAAGCCAACCACCCACAACACCTGATAAGCACCAACTGCGATTGCGTCCAGGGAACTGTGAATCGCTACTGCCGCCTCCAGCACAAAGCCAGACATCAAAATGATACGTAGTGCACTTAATTTCCATGCAGCGTGCTCGGCAGGCGTTAATGCACTTTCATTAAGAAAAAGCCAGCGAAACATGTCATGCAATCAATATAAAAAGCCAGAACCTGTTGCGCATTCATGGAAAAAATACCTGCATTCTTGCGGCAAAACAATTATTTGCCCTGAGGTATCTCTGACCACATTCACATCAACAAATCCCTATGAATCTGTAAAAAAATGTTTCCAAAAGAATTAGGCATTCTCTCATAGATTTAATTGATTTCCGCACATATTGTCACAATTAGCCGCATTAAAAATGAAAACTATTTTTCATTTGGTGAATTAAACAGAGACTTATATTTCATATTGCCGCGCTTTTTAGGACAAAACATTCCAAACATTGCATTTAGATAATTTATTACATAACAGCAAATAAAATGCAGAAACGCCATTTCATTGCCAAAAAAATATGAAACGGCGATGATGACGGAGTTTTTACATGCTGGTGGTTTTAAAGAAACTCAGAACCACTGACTCCTGCAAATACTGCATTCAGTCAAGTTCAGGCGGCATCATGCACAGGATGTGATTGACGGTGATATAAGAACTCCAGCACTTGAGTACGGTAAGCTGCATATTGTGGATTTTGAGCCAGCGCTACGCGGTCACGTGGCCTGTCCAGATCGACTTTCAAGATGTCACCTATCGTCGCTGCCGGGCCATTGGTCAGCATGACGATACGGTCAGACAGCAATACCGCCTCATCCACATCATGCGTCACCATGACGACGGTGGATTGTGTTTTGGCAACGATCTTCAGCAATTCATCTTGCAGATGCGCACGCGTGAGGGCATCAAGAGCACCGAAGGGCTCGTCCATGAGCAAGACTTTTGGTTCTATCGCCAATGCGCGGGCGATGCCTACACGCTGCTTCATGCCACCAGAAATTTCATTCGGGCGTTTTTTCTCGGCATGCGTGAGACCCACCAGTGACAGAGCTTGCATGGTGCGCTTTTGCAGTTTCGTTCCATTCTCGGTTGCGCCAAATACCCGCTCCACCGCCAGGAAGACATTTTCATAGCAAGTTAGCCAGGGCAATAAAGAATGATTCTGGAACACCACGCCACGCTCTGGTGATGGACCAGAAATTTCCCTATGCGCGCACAGCAAAGTACCGGCACTGGCATTGGTCAAGCCAGCGATCAAATTCAACAGCGTCGATTTGCCGCAACCAGAGTGACCTATCAGGGTGATGAACTCACCCTTTTTGACATTCAGGTTGATATCGCGCAGTGCATGAAAACTACCTTTTTTGGTATTGAAGACCATCTCTACCTGATTGATCTCTATGTACTTGTTGTCGATTTCATTCATGATCATGTCCCCACATCTTCATAAGTAAAGGCGCGTGCGATTGCCACCAAAATTTGCTCCAGTATCAGCCCCACCATGCCGATGACGACGATGGCAATGATGATGTGTGGTACGTTCAGATTATTCCATTCATCCCAGACCCAGAAGCCTATGCCTACCCCACCTGTCAGCATTTCTGCAGCGACGATGACCAGCCAGGCCGTGCCTATCGCCAGCCGGACGCCCGTCAGCATATACGGCAATACCGAGGGCAGGAGAATACGGGTGATGATTTTCCATTCAGACAAATTGAGTACGCGGGCGACATTCATATAATCTTGCGGCACTCGCTGCACACCAATTGAGGTGTTAATGATCATAGGCCAGATGGAGCAGATGAAGATAGACCATATCGCCGCCGGATGAGCCGACTTGAATACCAGCAAACCTATGGGCAGCCAGGCCAGTGGCGAGACCGGTTTCAACAGGCTGATAATGGGATTGAACATACCGGACAAAAACTTGAAACGGCCTATCAAAAACCCCAGCGGTATACCTACCGCTGCAGCCAGGCCAAAGCCAACTGCGACCCGTTTGAGAGAGGCAAAAATATTCCAGCCTATACCCTGGTCATTTGGCCCCTTTTGATAAAAGGGATCAGAAAACACCTTGATGGCTTCCTGCAAAGTCACCCATGGTGAAGGGAAAGTCGTGTTCTTGATTGCGATGATTTCCCAGATCAAAATCAGCATGCCTATGCCAAATAAAGGCGGCAACACACTCAGGAAAAATGGCCGTAACGAGCGTGGTCTTTTTTCTGCTTTGGATTTGATTTCCTTTACCACGTTAATTTCCGTCACTGTAGTTGCTGCGCTGCTGGTATCATCTGCGGCAGACATTGCACTATGCACCAAGGTATTCATGACAACTCCTTAAGCCTTGATTTTGAAAGAAGCTGCGTAGGCAGCCGGGTTCTTGCCATCCCAGACCGTACCGTCCATGAACTTGCTGTTGCGCATGGGGTCTTTTGGTACGGATACCTTGGCCATGGTCGCAGCATCTTTGTAGATATCGATGCGGTTAACCGCTTTTGCCACCGCCAGGTAATCCGGGTCCGCTTTCAGCAAACCCCAGCGCTTGTGCTGAGTCAGGAACCACATGCCATCTGACAGATAAGGGAAATTCACTGCACCGTCATTAAAGAATTTCATGTAGTTGGGATCATCCCAGGTCTTGCCCAGGCCATTCTGGTAGCGTCCCAAAATACGCTGGTTGATGACATCGACAGAAGTATTCACATAGGATTTATCGGCAATGGTTTCTGCCATCTTGGTCTTGTTGGACAGGGACGCATCTATCCAGCGGCTGGCATCGAGAATCGCAGCCACCATGGCACGCGCCGTGTTTGGATATTTCTGAACGAATTCAGAAGTAGTGCCCAATACTTTTTCTGGATGGTCTTTCCAGATGTCCTGTGTCGTTGCCGCGGTGATACCTATGCCGTCTGCAATCGCCCTATGGTTCCAGGGTTCACCTACGCAATAACCATCCATATTACCGACCCGCATATTTGCCACCATTTGCGGTGGTGGTACGGTAATGACCTTGGCATCTTTCATGGGGTTGATACCGTGGGCAGCCAGCCAGTAATACAACCACATCGCATGGGTGCCAGTAGGGAAAGTCTGGGCAAAAGTGTATTCTCGCTTGTCGCTTTGCATGAGCTTGGCCAGGCCAGCGCCATCTACAGCGCCCTTCTCTGCCAGCTTCTTCGACAAGGTAATCGCCTGGCCGTTATTGTTCAGCGTCATCAGCACGGCCATGTCTTTTTTATTGCCGCCTACCCCGAGCTGCACACCATAGATCAGGCCATATAAAACATGGGCAGCATCCAGCTCGCCATTGACGAGTTTGTCACGCACGCTGGCCCAGGAAGATTCTTTGCTTGGGATAATCTTGATACCGTATTTTTTATCAAAACCCAGCACCGATGCCATCACCACCGAAGCACAATCAGTCAGCGGAATGAAGCCTATGTGCACCTCTTCTTTTTCTGGCTTGTCTGATCCCGCAGCCCATACCCCACCGGTACTCAAGCCCATGATGCCTGCCCCGCTTGCCAGTGCGGCAGTTTGCAAGAAACTGCGACGTTTGAAATTAGGTTCATTTTCTTCCTGCGTCTTGATGAGATTATTAGAAGTTTCCTGATTCGACATGTCTGCACTCCAGCTAAATTGATTTCTATAATGAAAAAAAGTGTCGTTCCACCATGGATAAACCGGATGGAAAGACACCTTTGTCTTGTGAGGTGACCGCCGTTAGTCAGACTCACATTTTTTCTGAAGCGCCAGCTTTGGCACTTTCTTTAGCTACAGCAATTGCCGTGCCAGCTTAAATTAAAGGACTCGGCTCTTCATGCCAATACTATGAAGCGAAATCCTCTTAAAAATACCAGTTGCTGCGCACTCAAATGACGCAACGCACCATTTGCATGCACAAGCTTGGCTCAGCCACCGAGCAAATCCACCACATCCAGCATGCGCTGCGCCAGATCCACCAGCTTCAGGTTTTTTTCCATGGCTTGCTTGCGCATTTTTTGATAGGCCTCGTTTTCTGAAAGATGATGGCGCTCCATCAGCAGCCCCTTGGCACGTTCTATTGTTTTGCGTTCCTGCAGCTTGGCCTTGGTATCGGATAATTCACTACGCAGCTTTTGATCTGCATTGAAACGCGCCATGGCGACATCCAGCACAGGCTTGATGCGCTCAGACTGCAAACCGGCCACCACATAGGCCGAGACGCCAGCTTCCATGGCCGCGGCCATATTCGACTGGTTGCCATCTTCAGTGAACAAGACGATGGGGCGAGGCGCATCGCGGGTCAGCATGACCATATGTTCCAGCACATCACGCGAATCAGACTCGGCATCAATAATGATCATGTCTGGCTGCAACTGGGCGATGCGCTCGCTCATATAGATGTCGCCAGGAATAACGGCGATGATGTTATAACCCGCTTGCAGCAAGCCTATGCGCAAAGCGCGTGAGCGGGCCAATTGTGCCTGGGCGTGTTCCTGCAACTCGTCTTCGCGCTGGATGACCGTGTTCACCACCACAATCCGCAGACTGGTTGATGCTGGTGTTGCCGGTGTTGTCGCTTCGTCAGTATTTTCTTTGCCGCGCATTGATGGCCCATGCCAGATATAATTACGTTTACCAGCAATAGCAAGAATCACACCAATCCCTGCGCTGGAATACAAGCGGCCAATCACTTGCATTCTTGCCATGCCTATGTCATTCGCTTGCTTTTCCCTTACTTAGAAACAGATATGATAGTTCTTGGCGTTGAATCCTCCTGTGACGAAACCGGCCTGGCCTTGTATGACACAGAGCGCGGCCTGCTTGCGCATGCCCTGCATTCGCAAATCGCCATGCACCAGGAATATGGTGGTGTCGTGCCCGAACTGGCGTCACGCGACCACATACGCCGCGCCCTGCCCCTGCTGACTGAAGTGCTGACTAAGTCTGGCACAGACAAACAGGCCATCGATGCGATTGCCTATACCCAGGGGCCTGGCCTGGCTGGTGCCTTGCTGGTTGGTGCCTCTGTTGCCTGTGGCCTCAGCATGGCAATGGATAAGCCCGTGCTCGGTGTTCATCACCTGGAAGGCCATCTGTTGTCTCCCCTGCTGGCCAGCCAGCCACCAGAATTTCCCTTCATTGCCTTGCTGGTCTCTGGCGGGCATACCCAGTTGATGCGGGTGGATGGCGTTGGTCGTTACCAGCTATTGGGAGAAACCCTGGACGATGCGGCAGGTGAGGCTTTTGACAAGTCAGCCAAATTGCTGGGTTTGTCTTATCCCGGCGGACCGGCTATCTCGCGCATGGCAGAGTTTGGTGACCCGGCGGCTTACCAGTTCCCGCGTCCCATGCTGCATTCCAAGGACTTGAACTTCAGTTTCTCTGGCTTGAAGACAGCGGTACTGACAGTCGTCAAAAACCACCCGGCAAATATCTGTGAGCAAGACAAGGCAAATATTGCACGTGGTTTTGTCGATGCGATTGTCGCCGTGCTGACCGCCAAGTGCGTCACCGCGATGAAAGAAAGTGGACTGAAGCGCTTGGTGATCGCTGGCGGTGTTGGTGCCAACCAGCAGTTACGTGCATCCCTGAATGCGGCAGCAGCGAAGAAGCGTTTCCAGGTGTATTACCCTGAGCTGGAGTTTTGCACCGACAATGGCGCAATGATCGCCTTTGCCGGTGCCATGCGCCTGAAAAACAATCCGGGCCTGGCGACCAGGGATTATGGTTTTAATGTGAAGCCGCGCTGGCCCTTGCAGGAATTGATTGCCGCCTGATTTTATCTACGGCAGTACTATTTATAGATGCCGCAGCCGACGATCACATTCTCGAATTTCTCCACATACATGGACTTGGGTTCGATCTGCTTGGTCGTGGGATTAACGAATTTATAATCCTGCCAGGCTTTGCCCTTGGCTTTGACCAGTTCTATACGCTCACGTATAAAAAATTTGCCATCGACATCGGTGAGGTCAAACATCTCCTTGCCTACCATCTTGGGATTCAGGTGGGCGAGATTTTTGCCATTCATGTCATACACAACGACATATAAGTCACGATCCTGATACTGACCATCGCGCTTGTTGATCTCGGCTACAGCCGCCTCGACACCATGCTTTTTCATCGCATCGATGGCTTTTTGCACCATGGCCTTGGCCTCATTGGCACTGCCATGCTCCGCTGCCTGAGCCGGAAAACTCATCAAGCCCAGAGTGAACACGCCTGCCATCCAAAGTTTCACAAATCGCGTCAGCATAAGCAAACCCCTCATTTATGAATTAAAAAGCATGGAGCTTTTTAAGCATAAGTGAGGGGTAGCGAATAATCTAGATTTATTTACAATATTTAAGACTTATTTTTGCTTGTCCTGCTTTTTATCTTCTTTCTTGTCGTCTTTCTTGTCATCTTTCACTGCCGTCTTCTTGCTACCCAGACGGCTTTCCTTGCCTGCGATCAGGTTCGCGATATTCTGGCTATGGCGATACACCAGCAGCCCGCTCATCACGGCAATGGCCGCCATTTTGATGTCAGGCCCAAACAAGAGACCATAATAAAAAGGCGCAAATATCGCTGCGACCAGGGCTGCGAGTGAAGAGTAACGGAAAGCAAACGCCACCATCATCCAGCTCACCAGCGTCGCCACACCCAGCCAGATATCAATGCCGATCAAGATACCGGCTGCGGTTGCTACGCCTTTGCCGCCAACGAACTTGAAAAATACTGGCCACAAATGACCGATGAACACTGCCAGAGCAACGATGGCAACGCCGGTGTCACCAAGATCAAACTGATCCTGGTAGTGGATTGCCAGCCATACCGCCAACCAGCCCTTGAAGGCATCGCCCAACAGCGTCAACACCGCTGCGGCCTTGTTCCCGCTACGCAGTACATTGGTCGCTCCCGGGTTTTTTGAGCCATACGTGCGCGGATCAGCCAGGCCAAACAGCTTGCTGACCACCACTGCAAACGACAGTGAACCGATCAGGTAAGCGGCAACTGCCGCCAGTATTGTATTCATCTTATTCCTTCATTTCTTTAAGCTTCGCAAGTATAAGCCAGGCTAGTAGCAGAATCAGCTAGCCTGGCAAAATTCTTGGAACTGGATTCATTCGTCGATGGCACAATCGACTGGCCGTGCCTGCAACAGACTTTCCAGCAAGCCGGGGGCTATGCCTATCAGATAGCCGCGCTGGCCACCGTTGATATAAATTTTTGGCAGGGCCAGTATGCTGCGCTCTACATAAACAGGCATGGCCTTTTTAGTGCCAAAGGGGGACGTGCCACCAACCAGGTAACCTGAATGCTTTTGCGCATTTTCAGGCTTGCAGGGTTCGACTGACTTGCAGCCTATCTGCCGGGCCAGGTTTTTGGTAGAAACCTTTTTGTCCCCATGCATGAGCACGATCATGGGTTTGGCAGCGTCATCCTGCATGACCAGGGTTTTCACAACGTGGTGCTCATCCACACCGAGTTCACGGGCTGACACCGAAGTACCACCATGTTCTTCATACGCATACGGGTGCTCGGTAAACTCAGCCTTGTGCTTGCGCAGCAACTGGGTTGCCTGGGTGACTGATACATGTTCTTTCTTGGCCAAATTACACTCTCAAAAACAGGATTTGCTAAAAGATAAGCGCAAATTATATCGTTTCAACATGCCAGGCTGGCACGCAATAACAGATTAAAAATCACTTTATTTTGAGTCCGGGTACTTAACTCATTTGATGTACAAACTGACAAACTAAAAAACAGCCAGCGCAGATGCTTATCAGTCTGGTGCAAGCTGCGAATTACCTAGCATAGCTATACGCATAAAAGAAAAATGTATATTTGCACTACAAATATACATTTTTATCAAGATGCCAAATGACAAATAAAAGAAACACAAAATAATGTCAGGAAAATAAGCAAAATTACGAATTCTCATGTCTGAAAAAATCATTTACAAAATTTAATCTTTATTAAATGCTTAATATTTTTTTCCGTCGCGAGTAAGCAACAATTATTAACAATCCAGTTACATTCCATTACATAATACCGCGCAAACCAGAGGGTCATTCTGGTTTTGCCTGCATGGCTAAAAAAATATAACAGGTCATGCAGTTAGCTCTATCGGTGCTGATCAAGCCGACCATACAACAGCAAAACGGTTTGATTGTTGCCGATAAAATTAATAACAACTTAAGGTGGAAGTGAAAATATATGTACCTGAAAGAAAAAAAAGCTTCTCAATTGGTGCGTACTGCCCTGTGCCTGATGGCCGGCTCTATGCTCACCATGAACGGTTACGCGCAAGCCGTTACAGAGGAACCTGCAAAACTGCAAAAAATTGAAATTACCGGTTCAAACATTAAACGTGTGCAGACCGAAGGTGCCTCACCGGTACAGATCATTACCAGAGCAGAGCTGGAAAAAACAGGTGCCACCAGCTTGTCATCTGTTATTCAAAATCTTTCGTCAAACAATGCCGGTGCCCTGACCGGTGTTGAATACAACGGTTTCTCTCCAGGCGCAACGACTGCATCCCTGCGTGGCCTGGGTAGCGGCGCCACCCTGGTACTGGTCAATGGCCGCCGTATTGCACAATATGGCATTACCGGCTTCCAGTCACAATTTGCCAATCTCGACGCGATACCTGTTGGTGCCGTTGATCATATCGATGTCTTGCTCGATGGCGCATCTGCAATCTATGGTTCAGAAGCGATCGCAGGCGTGATCAATATCTGGCTGAGAAAAGACTACACTGGCAGCGAAGTCAAGGTCAGCGGTGGCACAACCTCTCACGGCAAGGCAAAATCCAAAGACTTCAATCTCTCCTATGGCATGGGTGATATTGCAGCAGATAAGTTTAATCTGATGGGCTTTTTCGAGCATCACGACTCTGATGCCCTGTCCATGCGCGACATCAATGCCTATAACAGCCAGGATTACCGTGGCTTTGGCATTACCAAAGGCGATCGCCGCACAGCTTACTCAGTACCCGGTAATGTCCTGATCAATAACGTCATTACTGCCCTGCCAGGATGCCCTACTGCTAACCTGGCACCAAACGGCCGCTGCCTGCTGGATCGTTTTGACTGGACTGATGCGGTTCCAAAACGTTCCAACGATTCCATCTTCGCCCGTGGCGAATATCAATTCAGCGCGAATCACAGCTTCTTCATCGAAGCTGGTGTCACACAAATCAAAACCAATTTGCGTTTTGATCCGCAGTTTTATGCGAACGACGACGCTGGTACCTTCACGGTAGCTGGTGGCAAGAGTTACCTGGTGCGTACCGGCGACCTGGGTGCCCGCACTATCGATGTCAAGGATACTGAAACACGTGTCATCGGCGGTTTCAAAGGCGCATTGGGTAGCTGGGAATACGATACTTCCATCGGCTATCTGCAAAGTAAAGTCAACGTAGATCAACGCGGATTCATCATCACCGATCAGATGGAAGCCGCACTGGCAAATGGCACTTATGTGCCTGGCGCCGCCAACAATGCAGCTGATGTGCGCGCCAGAATCTCTCCTATGTTGAGACGCCAGGGCGAGAATAAAACCTGGTTTGCTGATCTGAAAGTCAGTAATTCTGAATTGTTTGAATTGCCAGGGGGCTTTGCCGGTGGTGCTGCCGGTATTGAATACCGCCGCGAATCCACCAGTGACGTCGATGATCAGTACTTCCTGGATCAACGCGTTTATTCCATCGGTGGTTTGCCGAAGTTGCCATTCTCCAGCCGTAATGTCGCATCTGCTTATGGCGAGTTGAATTTGCCTGTACTGAAATCCCTGGAATTATCTACTGCGGTGCGTGCAGATAATTACAGTGTCGGTGGCAATTCTCTGACACCTAAGATAGGTGCAAAATGGAGTGTACTCCCTACGGTAGTCTTGCGCGGCACGATTGCAAAAGGCTTCCGCGCCCCTAACTTCCGTGAAATTTCTCCGTCTGTTTCAGTCGGTTTCTATAACGGTCAGCAAGATCCGGTACTGTGCCAGACTGGTAATGAACCAGACTGCAATATCTCGCTGAAGGCAAATATTTCTGGTAACGCTAACCTCAAGCCAGAAAAATCCACCAGCAACACTATCGGTATCGTATGGGAACCGGTCAAGGACTATAGCGTCACACTGGACTATTACAAAATAGAACGCCGTGATGAAATCAGCTCGCTGGACATCACCTATCTGCTGTCGAATCAGAAAGACCCTAACTTCGCGAAATTCATCACACGCGACAAAGGTGGTCATATCACTGAAGTAAGCCTGCCATACATCAACATCGGCAAGACCCAGGTCAGCGGCTTTGATCTGGACTTCAAGGGCAAACAGAATCTGGGTGAATACGGCAAATTGAACTTCCGTTCAAAAATGTCACTGACCAGGGAATATCTGACAACGCCATTCCCGGATAGCGAAACTGTCGATTACAACAAGACTTATAGCCAACCTGAATTCCGTGGTTCCCTCGCAGTTGGTTGGGAAAAAGGTCCATGGTCACATGAGGCATCTGGTAACTATATCTCGGGTTATGACTATGTTGGTACGCCAGCAGACAGCTGTAAGATTGACATCATTTATGGTGCACCAACTTCCTACTGCCGCGTAGCTGCAACTACTACCTGGAACTGGTTCACCGGTTACAAGGGCTTCAAAAACATGGAACTGGCATTGAACATCTCCAATCTGTTTGATACAAAGCCACCATTTGATGCCCGTAGCGCGCTGAACAATGGTTCATTCCCATACAACTCAGGTTATAACAGTCCATTTGGCCGTCGTTTCCAATTCTCTGTTAAATACGCGTTCAAATAATCAAAGCGATTATTGAAAAAACACGCAGCATTGCATCCATGTACAAGTAAATACAGGATCAAATTTTTGGGGGCCTAGTGCCCCCATTTTTAGGAGTAAACATGAAATTTCGTTCAACGCTGCAACATGTGATCGTTGCCGCTTTTGCTGCCTTGCCTATCTATGCTGCATATGCCGGAGCCCCGGCAGAAGCCAAGGCATATCAGAGTGCCGCTGAAATACCGGTAGAAGTTTTCTTCAAGCTGACTGATTACCGTGACTTGTCGATGTCACCGGATGGAAAAACCATCGCCGCCATCGTGCCACTGAATGGCCGTGGCAATCTGGTATTGATAGATCTTGCCACGCGCAAAGCCAAAGTCATCACTTCATCTCCCCGCTTTGACGTTGCCGAGAGTCGCTGGGTAGGCAATAAATATCTGTTCTATCGCACTGCCGACGGACAAGAAGCAAGGGGCCGTTTTGTCTATAAAGGTTCCTACTACTACGATATAGACAATGATAAAAGCATGGAGCTGGAAAATACGAATGAACGCAAGAAAGGCGACATTCATATTGACAGCATCATCATGGCAGAAGGTAATGATTCGCCAGAAGCCTATGTTTCCATGCGAGGAAGAAGCAAGGAATATGCGGATGTCTATAAATTCAACTTCAAAACCAGACGCTCGCAATTATTGACGTTTGAGTCACCAGGCCGTACAGAAGGCTGGGAACTGGATACTCATAAACGTCCGCGCATCGCACAAAGAGGTGAAATCCGTCCTGCAGCTGGCCAGCCGCAAATGACTGCCTACTATCACCGCCCCATCGACAGCGACAAATGGGAAAAGATATTCGAGCAGTCGAGCTACAACGATGGCACGATGTACGACGTGCTCGGCTTTGACAATGATGACCGCACCTTGTATGTCTCTACCAACAAAGATGGCCTGGATAAAATGGCCGTGTTCAAGTATGACACTGTCACCAAGAAATTTGGTGAGCTGGTGCATGCAGACCCTATATTTGATATCAATGGCCAGGGTGCCAGCGCACGCTTGATACGCGAAAGCAATGACGAGAATGGCAAGGTCGTTGGCTTGTATTATGATGCAGCTAAACCGACTCGCATCTGGTTTGGCGATAGCGCGAGAAAATCCCTGTCTGAGCAAATCGATGCCTCCCTGCCGGCAACCTACAATGCCTTCAGGCTGTCTTCTGATGGAAGCAAGGCTTTAGTCCATGCCACCTCAGACATACAGTCTGGCATTTACTATTTGTTTGACACACAAAAGAAAACCCTGGAACCCATAGTGCAGGACCGTGAGTGGGCAAATCCGGCCTTGATGGCAGAGCGCAAATATATAGGCTTCAAGGCACGTGACGGCTTGCCTGTGTATGGCTACCTGACCTTGCCTAAAGGCACTGAGGCCAAGAACCTGCCATTGATCATGAATATTCATGGTGGCCCTATGGTGCGTGGCTATCACTTCTCTTCCTGGGGGCGCTGGCCTGAAGCGCAATTCTTTGCCTCACGTGGATATGCCGTCCTGGAACTGGAACCACGCGGCTCTGAAGGTTATGGTCGCAACCATTATGTCAAGGCATGGAAGCAATGGGGCGGCACCATGCAGGATGATATCAATGATGGTGCCATGTTCCTGGTGCAGGAAGGCATCGTCGATAAAAAACGCATGGCGCTGATGGGTGGTAGTTACGGCGGCTACGCATCCCTGCAGGGCATGACCAGAGACCCTGATTTGTGGCGTTGCGCCAGCTCTGTCGTGGCCGTCAGTGATCTCGGCCTCTTGCAGAATGTTTCCTGGTCCGATACTTCAGAGCTCGCGGATGCAGCAACCGGCGGCTACCTGAACAATGAATTCAAACTCTGGGTAGGCGATTCCAAAGCCGATGCCGCATTGTTTGAATTGCGCTCACCAGCCAGGAATGCCGCCAACGTCAAAGGCCCCATCATGCTGACCATGGGCTCGGATGACAGACGTGTTCCTCTGATTCATGGAGAAAAAATGCGTGATGCCTTGTTGAAAGCTGGCAAAACCCTGGATTACAAAGTCTATCCAGAAGAAGGACATGGTTTTAACAAAGACGTTAACGTATTTGACTTGTACAACCGTAGCGAAAAATTCTTTGCTCAGTGTTTGAAGAAATAATGCCGATTCTTTAGGCAATCACAGCCAAGTTCGCCAAGCAAGACAAAAAATCCCCTGTAATTGCAGGGGATTTTTTTGTTCTGCCATTTCCTGAAAAAATGAAGCAGGAAGACACAGTCAATAAAAAAGCGCCAAGAAATTTGGCGCTTTTTCAAGAATCTAGCTCATGCTCATTCTATTTTAGTGATAGGTGGCTGATAAGGAGTAGGGATCGGTCCATTAGGGCGGGGTGGATTTCCTGGCGCCACGACTTCTATCGGGACACTACCAACAATCTCAACTGGTGAGGCAATGATTGGATTATCTGGACTTTCACCGTCACCGCCGGCAATCAGGCTCAATTCTTCATTTGAAATCAAACGCATTTGACACTACTCCATTGTAGGTAAATAAATTATGTCTGTTCAGACATAAGCATTTGCACCATTCCCGGCTTTTTGTGCCTGGAACAGCATCCTGGCACGGGACTATGCACTTCCATGCATACAACCACATGCCTGAATTCTTTTTCCGCACTTCTTCATCCAGCCATGTATCCAACAGCACAGGCAAATAAAGGCTGCTTGAACTTAAAAGGAGCAGCAAAAAACACATATCGATAGCACACTTTTAAGTCAGCATAAGTTGCTAAATTATATTTTATAAAATATCACACAATGAATGCCACATCAACAATAAATGGATAAATTTTTTCCCATTTATACAAGCATTTGATATCAGAATAAATTAGCAATACAATTGGAAAATGCGTTCAATTTACAACTTGGCATGCATTACTTACTCAGCTTGAGCAAGGGGCAAAACAGCCGCTCGCTATTCTATTTTTTTTTCAGCAAACATGAAAAAAGCCCCGTGCTTTTACACGGGGCTTTCGAGCTTGCCAGCAGTCAGTATTTGAAAATGATGCTAATACTGGATGCTGCAAAAAATGACTGCACTAAACGACTACTTTAAACGACTACTTTAAACGACTGGATCAAACGCCAGCCCTCACCAAAGAAGCCTTCAATACTTCATTCAAAGTAGCCAGACTTTCAGACAAATGCGCACGGGATTCCGGGCTCATAGGTTTGCCTACTGCGCCGCGGATAGCTACCAGCAACTGATTTGCCTGTTCCCTTTGCAAACTACGGGCATCAGCCGGTGCCGTTGCAGACGGTTTCAGCAAGGCATTGGACAAACGCTTCAGATGTTCACGTTGCAGATTGCGGCGGGCCGAACTGATATCTGTACCACTTGCCAGCTCACTCCAGATATTCGACTGCAGGTTTCCATATAGCTCATGCAGGGACAATACCTTTTTAGGGTCACGCAATTTCTCGGCATTATTGAGCATGCGTTGTGCCACCAGATCAGACATCAATTGATCCAGGGCCGCAGTTTGCAGACCCAGCAAACGTGTGGAGATAGACACGTCATTACGGCTGGCACGCTGGAAGTGATCGACACCCAAACGGCTCAGGAGCTCTGGTGTAAATACAAAGCTCTTGGCCGTGAACAGGCTGTCAGATACCAGCTTCAAAGCCTGGCGCTGACGTTCTACCGCGATAGGCGTGAAAGTGGCACGGCCAGTACCAGCGTGGTCACGCAAGAAAGTGGTGCCGCCGACATATTTCGTCGCCAGAGGTACGGTACGGGCAAACTGGCCAAAACCGTATTCAAAACTACGGCGCAGGGTTTCATAGCTGTCGCCCGCTTTTAACTGACGTGTTTGCAACCTGTCCCACAATTCGCGTGAAATGGTCAAACGTTTTTGTATATAGACCAGAGGGTCAGAGCCCAGATCAAACACATTGACGTCAGGATCAGAAACCATGGTGCCTGCAGAATCTTCGTCCGTACCATATGCCAGCAAAGGTTCGGTAGAGCGTGAAGCAATGCGGGTCAGCTCATCTTTTTCCTTGTCAGCATCGATAGGCTTGTAAGCGTATTCAATTGCCCAGTAATCATAAGGGCCAAGAGAGGACATGACGTATTCGCCCTGAGGTTCGCCCTTGGTCGCCAGATTGAAAGGCACATAGTCCATGACTGAGCCAGCCATGCCATTGACCTTGGTAAACGCCGGGTCTTGCAATTGCTTCAGAGTATAGATCGTGGAAGAACGGAAGTTATGACGCAAGCCCAGAGTGTGGCCAATTTCATGCATGATGACGTCTTTGACATAGGCTTGTGCCAGTGCTTCCGCTTTCGGGCTGTCCATGTCCATTTCACCACGGGCATCCAGCAAGTCCATGGCGAAACCCATTTCCATCGATGCTTCATGGGCAAAATCACAGTCACCCTGGGCATGCAGCGCATGTGTTTGTGCATCTTCACCTATCATGCGGCGGGCACCGCGGGCAAAGACATCTGACATACCTATATCTGCATCCAGAATTTCGCCGCTGCGCTCATCAACACGTGATGGGCCAATCGCGAAGCCAACGTCTGCACCGACAAACCAGCGTATTGAGGCATGACGAGAATCCATGGTATCAAAAGCGTCTTTTTCAGTTTGCTGTTTGACGACCACGGCGTTTTTGAAGCCTATCTTTTCAAAAGCCTTGTTCCATTCGAGCACGCCTTCAGTGATCGATTTGCGGTATTTCTCTGGTACGTTCTTGTCCAGCCAATAGACGATAGGCTGTTTTGGTTCTGACAGTGCTGCTGTCGGGTCTTGTTTTTCCAGGCGCCAGCGATTTAGGTAGTAACGCGAAGTCTTGGGTTTCAGATCCTCAGTGAAATCGTAGCTGGTCGTCACAAAATGTCCCAATCTGTCATCTGCCAGGCGTGGTCGCATGGCTTCGGTTGGCAGCGCTGAGAAATTAAAATAGAAACCAACGAAAAAGCTGCGCGGATCAGGAGTTGTTTGTGGGGGCGTAGGGAGAGCTACTGGTGGCGGCATCAATGGTGAAGCGGCAATGCGTGGTGTCATGAAATGCGCATTCACAAACAGGCCAGCCAGAGACTCATCCGTATTCAGCTTGCCGAAGCTGGTATTGGCCTTGTCCAGCACATACATGGCACGATAGGCATATTCCAGGCTCGTTGAATAACCAGGGATATCATTAAACAGCAAAGCACTGGCATCAACCAGAATGCCTTTCGACTCTGAATTGGGTGTACTCAATACGCTCGCGCTGGCCAGCAGGCTATCTGAAAACGCTTGTGAAACAGCGAGCGCCTGTGGCGTGCCAGGAGTCGCATAAAACTGGGTATTCTTGGCCAGCAGTTGTACTTGGTTACCAATTTTTTTGAATACGGCCTGATATCCACGCCCCATCTGGCTACCATACAAACCACGCTCACCTATGCTATTTGGGATGTTGTAAGTAAACAAGAATGGCTTGTCGAATTGCTCGGGTCGGATTTCCAGCCAGACTTTGTCGTCTTTCTGGTACAAATTAAAAAACCCCTTGAGCTCCTTGGCGTCTTTGATAACATCCTTAAAAGGGCGCAATCCTACGGTAGGCGTTACTGCGGGTGCAGGCGCAACAGCCGGTGTTGCTACCGGAGTGCCGTTTGCAACAGGCGCAGCAGCTGGCGTTGCAGGAGGTGTCTGGGCAAGCGCTGCCTCACTTAATGCACATAACAAAAGGAGTAAGGTCTTTTTCTTAAAATGTACTTCTTTTGACAATTTCATATTTTTTCCTGGTTAGATGAATTGGCCGCAAACTACTCACTGAGCATGACTTTGCTCAGTGAGTAGACCTTGTTTCTCGTTACAAGTTCTTACATATCGCAGGAACTTATTAGCAGGCTGGATTTTTGCAGAAATTCGGAAATTTGAAAATTTTTTCGCATTTCCTAGGTTTATATTGAACCGCTAAATGACAGTAAATCCATCATATTTTCTTGAAACTGATGCCTTTTTCCAGTTTTTATAAGCTTATAACTGGAATTTATATGAAAATAAATGAATTTTCAAAAGGATACCGAAAATTCATTTTCATGAGAAATTAGAAATTAAATTTTCATTTCCTGTCGTTGTCAAACAACAATCCCTCAAAAAAAAGTAACAAATGCTTTCCCGGAAAGGTATTTTATTTACATAATAAAGTTCTGTTTGATTCATTGCCTTTCACTTCCCGCACGCATTTATAAAGAGGATGGATTTGGCAGCATTTCATCAGGTAGCAGTACAGGATTGTTTCTAAATTTACAAAATTTTTGAACTAACCCTGTCTGCCAAACGGATCCGGCACCCGATTGCATCTGGTCTATCAACAAAGAGGGAACAATAATGATATTTAAAGAAAAAATAGGCGTGCAGTCCGTGCGCCTGGCGCTCAGCGTATTTGCTGGCTCCATGCTGATCGGGGGTTTTGCCCACGCTCAGACTGAAGCACCACAACGTATTGAAATTACCGGCTCTAACATCAAGCGCACGGATAAAGAAGGTACGTCTCCAGTACAAATTATTACTGCAAAAGAAATCCGTGAAAGCGGTGCTGCAACTGTCACTGACTTCCTGAAAAAAATCCCTGCGATCGGTACAGGCGGCGCGCTTGATAACGTCGATGGCGGTTTCTCCAAAGGTGTGGCAACTGCATCCTTGCGTGGACTGGGTTCTTCGTCCACTCTGATCCTGTTGAATGGCCGCCGCATGACGCCAGCAGCGTATGCCAATCCAAACGACGGTCAATCCACACTGTATGACTTGAATTCGATCCCTATCTCTGCGCTTGAGCGTATTGATATTTTCAAAGATGGCGCATCTGCGGTGTATGGCTCTGACGCTATTGCTGGTGTCATCAACTTTATTACCAAACAGGATTACCAGGGCGCGCAAGCTTCTGCCTCCATATCCTCTGATGCCCACAGCAAATTTGGCCGTCAAAAAGCCAATATTTTCGGTGGTGTAGGTAATTTCTCCAACGATGGCTACAACGTCTTTGCCACATTGGATATCTCCAAGCGCGACAGCACCAAACTGCAAGATGCTACTGCCTGGGAAAAAAGCATGTACCAGGATATCAATGCGACATTGATTCCTTACTACAGCTCTATCAGCGCCAGTCCAATTTTCTTCAGAGAACGTACGCCTGGCAGCAATTCCTTCTTCACCAGTGGCGCATTCCCTAATGCGAATATCGTCAATGCGCTGAACTGCCCTACTTCCCAGCAACTGGTGGGTGGTCCGCAGTACAACCTGGCAGCGACCAGCTACCTGACAGGCCGTACATTCTGTAACTATAACGGTAACCAATACCTTGAATCTCAAGGCGCAGCTCAGGATATTAATTTCCTGTCCCGCGGCCAATTGCGCATCAATGACAATATCAGCGCTTTCGGTGAATTCGCTTACTCCAAAACAGAACGCAAATACACTGGCGTATCACGTACTATCGACGGCCGTACAGCAGCGTCTGCCTTCCCGCAACTGGGTGCAGCTGCAAGCTTCCAGGCGATCTTGCCTGTTGGTCACCCTGACAATCCGTTCCCGACTTCTCGTGCAGCGATTTTGTACCGCTTTGAAAATATTCCTGGCGGCTCCAAAAATGAAAATGATGCAGCACGTCTGGTAGCAGGTATCAAGGGCAGCAATTTCAACTGGGATTGGGAAACAGCAATTCTCTGGAATAAAGTCAAACGTGAAGAAACCTTGAATGGCTTCATCCAGTTAGACGCTGTTCAAAAACTGATCACGCAAAATAAATCGATTGCTCAAGTAGCTGCTGACCCATCCGTCAGCCGTCCACTGGTCAACCACAATTCCTCTGAAATTACTCAGTGGGATGCCAAAGCCAGTACTGAAATCGGCCAATTGGCTGGTGGTGCAATTGGCCTGGCGACAGGTTTTGAATTGCGCAAAGAAAAAATGCAGTTGACGCCTGACCCTGCAACAGCAAGCGGTAACGTTCTGGGCCTGGTCAATCAATTCTTGTCTGGTGAACGTAATGTCAGCTCTGCTTTCGTGGAATTGCGCACACCATTCAGCAAAACTTTTGAAATGGATTTTGCCGGTCGTTACGATAAATATCCAAATATCAAAGGCTCTTTTGTACCAAAAGTCGGTGCAAAATGGACACCGAACGACAGCATTTCTTTCCGCGGTACTTATGCTGAAGGTTTCCGTGCTCCAGCTTTGAATCAGATCGTTAAAGGTGGTACACAGTACTTCACCACAACAGCTGATCCTATACGTTGCCCAGATGGCGTAACAGCGGTAACTGGTGCAGACCAGTCTGATTGCAGCAAGAGCATTTCCGGTGTTGCCGGTTCCAGCCCTGACCTGAAACCAGAAACATCCAAGAGCCTGACTATCGGTCTGATCCTGGCACCGACCAAGAACTTTGACGTCGCACTGGATTTCTACAAAATCAGGAAAGAAGGCGAAGTTGCCTTGCTGGGTACTGACGTTGTTATCCAACATCCAGCCCAGTACCCTGGCCTGGTTATCCGTGATACCAATCCAGGTACATGGATCAAGGATGCCAATGGAAATGTGATTCCAAATTCCGGCCCGATTTTCTCGGTATATACCCCATACATTAATCAGGGTAGTACAGAAACAACCGGTGTGGATATCGACACAACCTTGCGTACTTCTTTGGGCGCCTACGGCAATCTGACAACCAAACTGAACCTGAACTATATCTTCTCTTACAGAAGTGCTGGTTCACCTGGCGATCCAGAGTTCAACCTGGTTGGTGGTAACGTTGGTGTTGCTAACTGGGCTTTGAATCGCGGCGCGATTCCAAAACTGAAAGCATCCCTGAGTACAGCATGGACCAACGGTTCCCACGCAGTAAGTGGCTCGATCAACTTTGTTGATTCAGTCTCCCTGTTGCGTCGTTACGATGGTACTGTTGAATACCCAGTGCCATATTGCTACTACGGTACAGGTCAGCCATCCACAGCCTACAGCCTCGGTGGTTTGCCTAAGTACAGCAACTACAATATGGATTGTAAGATCGCAAGCTGGACTACGATCGATGTCAACTATGCTTACACAGGTATCAAAAACCTGACTATTAGCGGCAACATCCAGAATCTGTTTGATTCCAAAGCGCCGTATGATCCGGGTGCAGGTACAGTTGGCTATAACCAGTCTCTGCATAACCCGCTGGGTCGCTACCTCACAGTTAGCGCGAATTACAAGTTCTGGTAATTATCAGCGAAATGAGAAGCAAACGCAGCCTGTTTGCTTCTCGCTTGCAGGATTAAAAACGCCTCGGTCTGCCGGGGCGTTTTTTTTAAGCCCTGCCATCCAAATACAATACTTTCAAATCTGGAGAAAACATGCGGTCCATCTATTTGCGCATCACTCAACCAGTCATCAAGTTGATGCTTGCCTTGACATGGTCATTGGCTTCCCTGCAAGCAGCACAAGCCGGGGAAACCCCGATTCCGGTAGAAAAATTCTTCAAAAGTGCCCAATTCAGGGATGCTCAATTATCCCCAAATGCCGAGTTGATCGCTTTCCTGGCGGCAGACAATGACAACCGCAGCATGCTGGTTATCATGAATTCGAAAGGAGACGCTACCCCAACCGTGATTGCGCGCTACAGCAACCTGGATGTCATTTTTTTTCATTGGGTCAATAACGAGCGCTTAGTCTATGGAATATCAGAAAAAGACTTGGGAGCAGGCGAAAAAAAATCGGGTTCCGGATTATTTGCCATAGACAAGGATGGTAAAAATTCACGTCAGCTAATTGATCGTTTTGTCAAAGCTGGCGCACCCAAATTTCGCCTGCTGCCTGCCAGAACCAGGTTTATCAGTACAACAGGTAATGAAAGCTCAGACGACATCTATGTCGGACAAGATTCCACCGAACGCATGAATGCAGGTGTTAATTTATTCAGGCTCAACACCAGAACAGGGCAAACCGAGATAGTTGCCGTACCTCCGCATTCCATCGACTTTCTATTCGACCCATCTGGACAGGTACGTATTGCCACTGCCAGCAAAAACGGCATCACCAGTGTCCATTACAAGGAAAATAAAAATACTGAATGGGTGCAGCTCTATCAATTTGATGACACTGTCGAAGATGGTTATTCACCTGTCTTTATCGGCACGTCAGGCCAGTTTTATGTGACGGCCCGGAATGGCAAGGACACGGCTGCACTTTATCAATACGATACCAAGTCCAAATCCCTGATACCCAATCCATTACTGGCGCTGGATGGTTTTGATTTCGATGGAGACATTCTGTTTGACAATCAGAAAAACAAGCTTGCAGGCATACGCTATGAAACTGATGCTCACGCAAGTGTCTGGTTTGATGAGAAAGATAAAAAAATCCAGAGTCAGATTGATGCCCTGTTGCCCAACATGGTCAACCTTGTTGATAAGGGAAGAAGTCAGGATGCCAATGTCAGGCTGGTCAAATCATTTTCAGATACGCATCCGGGAAATTATTCACTATTCAATGTAGATACGTCCAAACTGACGCAACTGGGCGTAGTCAATCCGGACATTGATCCTGCCAAAATGGCTTACAGGGATTTCGTCCGCTACAAAGCACGTGATGGCCTTGAAATCCCAGCCTACATCACTCTGCCCAAAGGCCGTCCGGCGAAAAACCTTCCTCTGATCGTGATGGTGCATGGCGGCCCTTTTCTGAGAGGTGGTCACTGGAACTGGACACCTGCCGTACAATTTCTGGCATCCCGTGGCTATGCAGTCATAGAGCCGGATTTTCGTGGCAGCACGGGCTATGGCAAGAAACTCCATCAGGCGGGCTGGAAACAATGGGGTCTGGCGATGCAGGATGACCTGGCAGACGCCAGGGAATGGGCAATCAAACAAGGTTATGCCGATCCCAAGCGGGTCTGTATAGCCGGGGCCAGTTATGGCGGATATGCCGTCTTGATGGGCCTGATAAAAGAACCAGACTTATACCGCTGCGGAATAAGCTGGGTTGGAGTATCCGACATTAATCTGCTGTATGACGTTTCCTGGAGTGATACGGCAGGCAACGCCTGGACCAAATACGGCATGCCCAAGCTCATCGGTGATCAACAAAAAGATGCTGAGCAATTGCAACGCACTTCGCCATTGCAGCAAGCATCCAGACTAAAGAATCCTTTGATACTGGCATATGGTGGTGCTGATGTACGTGTCCCACTGATCCATGGCACCAAGTTTTACGATGCGGTCAAAGCCCATAATTCCAAAGTCGAATGGATAGTTTATCCAGAAGAGGCGCATGGCTGGGGTTTATTGAAGAACAATGTCGATTTCTGGACCAGGGTAGAAAAATTCCTGGATGAGAATACGGCAGTAAAATAAATCAATACGCTTCAATTAAAAAATCCACGCTGATCAGCGTGGATTTTTTTTGCCACAAATTCGCTCAGCCACGCGGATGATGTATGGCATGCAATTTTTTCAGACGTTCACGTGCCACATGCGTATAAATCTGCGTCGTTGAAATATCCGCATGACCCAGCAGCAGCTGCACTACCCGCAAATCGGCACCATGATTCAACAGGTGTGTCGCAAAAGCATGGCGCAAGGTGTGTGGTGACAAATGGGTAGTGATATCTGCCTGCATCGCATACTTCTTGATGAGTATCCAGAACATCTGCCGGGTCATGGCTCCACCACGGGCGGTGACAAACAGCGCATCGTCTATCTGCCCATTCAGGATGGCTGGCCTGCCCTCTCGCAGGTAGCGCTCCAGCCAGGTACGGGCTACTTCGCCAAACGGCACCAGCCGGGTTTTATCGCCCTTACCGGTGATACGCAGCACGCCTTCGTTCAAGCCGACTTCTATAGATCGCAACCCCACCAGCTCGCTGACACGCAAGCCACAGGCATACAATAGTTCCAGCATGGTCTTGTCGCGCAAGCCGTGGGGATTGGTTTCATCCGGTGCCTGCAGCAAGGCGACGACCTGTGCTTCGCTCAGTGTCTTGGGCAAACGCTGACCCTGTTTGGCCGAGCGTAATTTGGTGCAAGGGTTTTCACTGATGAGGTTTTGACGGAAGGCAAGCAAATAAAATCGCTTTAGTACGCTCATGCGCCGGTTGGCAGAACTGGCTTTGGATGTGCCGTGTTTGGCTGCAATGTAATTGCCTATGTCAGCATGATTGACTTCATACAAATGCTTGCCTTGATCGGCGTGCAAATACTCGGCAAACAAACGCATGTCGCGGCGGTAAGCCTCTATGGTGTTTTTTGCCAACCCATCTTCCAGCCATAGTGCGTCGCAAAACTGATCGATTTGCGACGTCAATTTTTCCGGCAAGATGACAGGCAACGGTTTTACTTCCACAATTTTTCCTGGGTAAAGCCGGCCACGCCCTCATGTGTCAGCAGCCAGCGCTTTACACCAAGGTGGAATCCGGTTTCATCATCATTGTGGGCAAAGCCCCCCAGACCACCAGCAGCAGTCACGCGGTGACATGGGATAACCAGCGGGTACCAGTTGGCACCACAAGCCTGGCCAACCGCGCGTGGTGCCGAGCGTATGTGCTTGGCAATTTGGCCGTAGGTCAGTACCTGGCCACGCGGTATGGAAGATATAGCCTGCCACACCTTGTCCTGAAATGCCGTGCCGGCCTCTTTCAAAGGCAGGTCAAATTGAAAGTCGGGGTTTTCCAGATAAGCCGCTATTTGCCTGGCGGCTGTTTCAGCTACTTTGTCTGACGGTGCTTTTTCCTGGAAGCGGGGCGGCAGGTAAACCAGTTCACTGACTTTTTGGTCTTCGCAGCGTATGCCGACGGCACCAAATGGGGCTTCGACAATGGCAGAGAAAAAACCTGCTTCCTTGGATTCTTTAGTTTCTTTGTTCAACATGGTTTTCCTTTTTGACAAAAGAAAAAAGGCGCATCATCCGATGCGCCCTTAAAACATCTTTCGCGTTTTTGGCTGTTTAGCGTCTGCGATTTTTTTAAATTTATCACATTCGCTCAGCTTGTAGTAAAAACGCGCGTCTCCTCAGTGTGTACGGTATTGTTACCGTTATTTTGCACTACCGCCTTTTAAACCTGTGTGCCTTTTTCTTCTTGATCTTAGTCTTGCAGAAATCTGAACTGCCGTGAATATAGCATGATGAGTTTTGGCTTTCAAAACAAAAATGACACAAAACAGTGCATTGTTGCAGATATGTGAAAAACGATCATAAACCTAAAAAATGTGCTAGGCAACACCAATTTAAATTCTGCCAAAATAAAATTTGCCGTATTTCCTTGCGGGAAACTAGGCAATTTCTTTCAAACTTTGGTCAGTTTACTTTGTTTAACGTATCCGTCTATTAAATATGACAAGCATCTGCTGATCCTCAATGCGTAAACAATGAGCAGGAGAAGGCATGTTGACTACACCAGGTTAAAAAAACAGGCGCCTAAAATCAAATTCCTCACCATTTTGGTGATTTTAAGAATCAATGACTTGCATGCAATTTAAGCATGGCTTAAATTGCATGCAGAACTTGTCGATTTAGAAATTGCTGCACGGTACGCACATGCAAATAAAAAAACCACCATGACCGTGTCATAGTGGTTTTTGACAGATTTCAGAAGTCCAGGTAACTACTTGATTACCCAATTAGCTATTTACTTAAAGCCCAACTTAGCGCCTTCTTTATTGACATTGGCAATCAGGTCTTTACCTATGCGTCCTTCCATTTCTTTTTGCACTGGCAACAGCGCTTTGCGCCATTCTGCTTTTTCTTTGTCAGTCAGTACGTAGACTGTTGTCTTGCCAGATTTTTTGACCGCTTCCAGCGCATTGTCATTTTCTTGCTGGGCAATCGCATTGGCATACTTGGTGGCCGATTTCATCGCTTCATCCAACTGGGCACGAATGTCTGCTGGCAAACCATCCCAGAATTTTTTATTGACGATGACAGCATAGCCAAGATAACCGTGATTGGTTACGGTGACATGCTTTTGCACTTCATGCATTTTTTGCGTATACAGATTGGATGGCGGGTTCTCGGTGCCATCTACTACGCCGGTTTGCAAGGCTTGATAAACTTCAGAGAATGCCAGCACCTGAGGATTCGCACCCAAAGCGCGCATTTGTGCATCCAGTACTTTAGATGATTGTATGCGCAGCTTTTGCCCCTTCATGTCGGCTGGCAAATGCATGGGTTTGTTGGCAGACATGACCTTGAAACCATTGTCCCAGAAGCCCAGGCCGATGATGCCCTTGGGTTCCAGCTTCTTCATGAGGTCTTTGCCAATTGCGCCTTCTGTCACGGCGTACAGGACGTCTTTGGAAGGGAAAATATAAGGCAGATCAAATACTTCAAATTCTTTGACGCCCAGCGGACCAAATTTGGCAAGGGAAGGTGCCAGCATCTGCACTGCACCTAATTGCAGGGCTTCCAGTTCTTCCTTGTCTTTGTACAGGGTGCTGTTAGCGTAAATCTCTACCTTAACGCGACCCTTGGTGGCTTTTTCTGCCAGTTCCTTGAAACGCTCGGCAGCTTTGCCTTTAGGCGTATCGTTGGAAACCACATGACTAAATTTGATAACGATAGGTGCTTGCGCAAATGCAGCACCACTCACGAGGGATGCGGCCAACAGGGAAAACAGCACTGACTTCAGTTTCATATTTGTCTCCGGACGTTTTTATGGATTGTATCTATTCTTGCACAGATTATTGCAATGCCAGCATTATCTGCCAACTGTGGAAAACCACAAGTCCGGCAACTAACAGACAGAAATACGACTAAGCCAGCCATTTCAGCAAAAAGATTACTATACTTGCACTCAATCTATTCATGAACACAATGTGGAAAACCACAGTTGCCGCAGTTGCAGTGCTACCTGAGAATGAGAAACAAAATAAAAATTAATTTTTACAATACGGGGACTCTATGAATCAAAAATCCACATTAGCTTGCTGAAGCCCACTGGTCGTCCTGACTTGTGGCATCGATACAGAATACAAATTTGTAGCTGGTGACGACTGCAGCCTGGCGCGTCACAATGCGCTACGAGATTGTATCTGTCCTTGATCAGCACCAAGACGCGCAATCAGATCTTATTACCAAGCTACATAGGCAAGGCATATTAGCAAGGCATAGGCATAAAAACATACTGCCTGTCTTTTCAACATCGCGTTAATTTTTCCAATAGGATCCTGTCATGAAATTTCTCGATCATCTGGAAGAGTGGATTATCGCTGCCCTCATGGGTGGTGCAACGTTCATCATCTTCATTTCCGTTCTTCACCGCTACGGTACCGGTTTTAATATCCCTGTCGTGCAGGACTGGTTATTGTCACTGCACTTCAGTTGGGCACAAGAACTGTGCATCATCATGTTCGTCTGGATGGCCAAGTTTGGTGCGGCCTATGGCGTGCGTGCAGGCGTACACGTAGGCGTCGATGTGCTGGTGACCCGCCTGCCAGCAGAATGGCGCAATGCCACAGTGTATACGGCATTGGTATGCGGCATGATCTTTACCGGCATCATTGGCACACTGGGCCTGACCTTTGTCTGGGAAAACGGCATGCACTATGCCATTTTCCACACTCTGGGCCTGTCTGTAGGCGAACTCACTGAAGGTCCGACTACACCTGATCTGGAATGGCCTACCTGGATAGTCTATTCCGCAGTCTGGATGGGTTCTTATTTAATGTGTTTCCGCTTTATCCAGGTTGCACTTGTCTTCAATCGCACTGGTGAATTGCCAGTACATGATCATGCCCATGTAGAGGGCTTGAGTGATGAAGAAAATGAAATCCAATTGCCACCAGCAACAGCCACAGCAGCCGCGAAAGGAGGTGTGTAATGAGCGCCGCCATTGATACACTGGGCATCAAACAGATGTCTAAACAGCGTGCCACGATAGTCTTGTGTGGCATAGTCCTGGCGCTTGGTGCCATGTGCATGGTCGGCAAGATCGGTATTGTCTTTGCCTTACTGATTGCGCTGATGCTGACCGGCATCCCGGTCTCGATTGCCTTGGGTCTGACGGTGCTGATGTTCATGTACCTGCTGACCCAGGTACCGATAGAAGCCGTTGCCCTGAAGCTGTTCACCGGGATAGAAAAGTTTGAGATCATGGCGATCCCTTTCTTTATCCTGGCAGGTAATTTCCTCACGCATGGTGGCGTTGCCAAACGCATGATCAATTTCGCTACCAGCATGGTCGGTCACTGGCATGGTGGCCTGGCGCTGGCGGGTATTATTTCCTGCGCCATGTTTGCGCTGGTATGCGGCTCCAGCGTGGCAACCGTGGTGGCGATTGGCTCCATCATCTTGCCAGCCATGGTCAAGCAGGGCTATCCCAAGCAGTTTGGCGCAGGCGTCATCATTACGGCGGGTTCCCTGGGTATTTTGATGTTGCCATCAATTCCCAAAGTGATTTACGCGATTTCTACCAATACTTCGATTGGCGCCTTGTTCGTCGCAGGTTTGTTCCCAGGCATGTTGCTGACCGCCATGCTGTGTGCAACGACCTGGTTCCTGGCCAGAAAAAATGGCTACCCACGCATGAAGCGGGCAACCTGGGGCGAGCGCTGGAAGGCATTTCGCGAAAGTATCTGGGGTCTGCTGCTGGTCGTCATCATCATTGGCGGTATCTATAGCGGCATCTTCACTGCGACAGAAGCAGCGGCCATGAGTGCGGTATATGCCTTCTTTATCTCTGTCTTTGTTTATAAGGACATGAAGATAGCAAACACCCCAAAAGTACTGGTCAATTCAGCCGCGCTGTCAGCCATGCTGTTGTACATCATCACCAATGCCGTGCTGTTTTCCTTCCTGATGGCGCATGAGAATATTCCCCAGCTCATGGCTGACTGGATACTGGGCAAAGAACTGGGCCGTGCTGGTTTCCTGTTCTTTACCAATATCCTGCTGCTGCTGGCTGGTAATGTCATGGAACCATCGTCCATCATCCTGGTCATGGCACCTATTCTGCATCCGGCTGCGATGCGCCTGGGTATAGATTCCGTCCATTTCGGTATCCTGATCGATGCGAACATGGAAGTCGGCCTTTGCCACCCACCAGTGGGCCTGAACCTGTACGTCGCCAGCGGCATTTCAAAAATGAGCATTACCGAGCTGACTGTTGCCGTCATGCCGTGGTTGTGCACGATGCTGGTCTTCCTCGTGATTGTCACGTATTGGCCGGGCCTCTCCTTGTGGCTGCCGCGGGCCATGGGTATGATGTAAGCTAGGTAAGCAAGCGAAGGGCCAGAAATAGACATATTTCTGGCCCTTTGTTTTACAAATGTCGATACAGCCTGCCGGGTATCATGAGCTGAAAAGCTTGCGCTTGCACAAATTACCCCTGTCAGCAATGATCAGGCTGCGATAAACTCGTTTTTTATGAAAAGCATCCAACGTTCCCAATCCTGGCCCAATCAAAAGTGGCGCTGGATTATTCCTATTTTGCTGCTGCTGTTATTCCTGTCTACGCTGATCTGGTTACCGTGGCAGGCGCAGCGCATGGAGGCCAATGAGCGTCAGGAACAACTGATTGCCGACTCGCTATGGGTGGAACAGGCCATACAATTCCAGCTCAACCGCAATGACGAAGTCTTGCGCCAGGTCGGTAATGAGATCAAATCGGCCAAGTTGCAAAAAGATGCCGTGCTGGAGCGCTTTCGCACCATACTCAAGAACAACCGTGAAATCCAGCGTATCGCCTGGTATGACGCCAGCAATAAATTATTGGTTGATACCCGCGAAGTCATACCGGCAACTAATGACAGAGTGCCCCTGCCCAAGTTTGAATTTGGCGAACTTGATGTCAGCGAAGAAACGGTGTGCATGAAACCCGTTTTGGAAATCAATGCCAAGAATGCCTATCTCATGCATTGCCAGATACCTCTGATCAAAGACGATCACCGGGTAGGCAGCATCATGATCAGTTACCGCATGAATGCCATCCTGGAAGAGCTGGTGCCCTGGTGGTTTGCCCAGGATAACCAGATCACCGTCACCGATATTGACGACCGCATTCTGGCTGAGCGCAGTGCCGGTGGCAGCGGCAAAAACGTGTATACCCACAGCCGCGCCTGGGAATTACCCAGCCTGACCCTGGTCTTGCGCACCAATAGCATCAAGACCGAACCCAAGCTCTTGTCGAACTTGCTGGTATTGTCGGTCATCCTGCTGTCGATAGGCCTGATCTGGAGCCTGCTGGCCCTGTGGCGTGATATCAACCGCAGGCTGGCCGCAGAGGGGGCGCTACGCAAGCAGGTCACCTTCCGCGCCGCCATGGAAAACTCCCTGGTCACCGGTCTGCGTGCGCGTGATATGGAAGGCCGCCTGACTTATGTGAATCCGGCTTTTTGCCGCATGGTGGGTTTCCCGGCAGAAGAAATCATCGGCAAGGTGCCCCCCATGCCTTACTGGGCCCCGGAAGCCATAGAAGAATACCAGCAGCGCTTTACCCAGTTACTGGCTGGTACCGTGCCGTCCGAAGGTTTCGAGACTACCTACCAGCATGCCAGCGGTGAGCGCATCCCGGTACTGATCTATGAATCTGCCCTCATCGATGAACAGGGTAAACAGGCTGGCTGGATGAGTTCCATCCTCGATATCTCTGAGCTCAGGCGCGCGCAAGAACTGACCCGTCAGCAGGAAGAGAAATTGCATACCAGTGCCAAGCTGGCGACCATGGGTGAAATTGCCTCGATGCTGGCGCATGAACTGAACCAGCCATTGGCAGCTATATCAAGTTACACCACAGGTGCAGTCAACCTTTTGCAGGCAGGCATGATAGACCGCAGCCTGTTCCAGAGTGCGCTCGAAAAAGTCAATGCCCAGGCCCAGCGTGCAGGCCAGATCATACGCAGCGTGCACGAGTTTGTAAAAAAACGCGAAGCTGCCCGCGAGCCCCTGCAAATTGCCGACCTCATACAAAGTGCCATGCCGTTGGTGGAGCTGCAGGCGCAGGCCAGCCATGTCGCCCTGCAATGGAAGGTCAGGCCAAAACTGCCACTGGTGCTGGCAGACCGGGTCTTGCTGGAGCAAGTCTTGCTGAACCTGACCAGGAATGCCATCGAAGCCATGCAAACCACGGCACCAGAAAAACGCATACTGCGGGTAGAAGCGGCGCTGGATGAGGGCAGCCAGCAAGTGATCGTCAGCGTGACCGACCGCGGCCACGGCATACCGGCAGAAGTGGCCGAGAAACTGTTTTCACCATTTTTTACCACCAAGTCTGCCGGCATGGGCATGGGTTTGAACATTTGCCGCACTGCCATAGAATTTCATGGCGGCAAGCTCTCACATCATGAAAACCCTGCCGGTGGTACTATTTTCCAATTCGCTATACCTATACAAGACTATCCGAGCGCATCAAGGTAACAAAACATACATAATGCGCCACACAAAAGACGGGAGATACCATGCTGCATATTATTGACGATGAAGAGGTCATACGCGACTCTTTATCCTGGCTGGCCAGGTCCAGGCAGATCGCTGCACACAGTTATGAGAGTGCAGAAAAATTCCTGGTCGCGCTCGACAAACCACTGATCTTTGACAGCCAGGGCGACTGCATCCTGCTGGATGTGCGCATGCCCGGCCTGACCGGCATCAACCTGTTTGAAATGCTGGCAGCGCGGCAATTGACCAAACGCCTTCCCGTGATCTTCCTGACTGGCCATGGCGACGTACCGATGGCGGTAGATACACTGAAGCGCGGTGCCTTTGATTTTTTTGAAAAACCCTTCAATGACAACAAGCTCATGGACAGGGTGCAAGAAGCCCTGGCTATCTCGCGCCAGGCAGGTTCTGCGGCATTGGTCCATGACCGCTTAGCCAGTCTGTCTGCCCGGGAAAAAGAAGTACTGGACCTGATCCTGCTCGGCAAAATGAACAAGGTCATCGCCGACCAGTTGGGCATCAGCATGCGCACGGTGGAAGTACACCGCGCCCATATCTTTGACAAGATGCAGGTCAAGACTGCGGTAGAACTGGCGGGCTTGCTGAAGTAAATAATTGAAGTAAATAATTGACGTAAAACCGATGTCCATCTTCACCCTGCTCTTCCCCGACTTCAGCCTGATACTGATCGGTTTTCTGCTGGCACGTCATGCGCACTGGGGTGGACATTTCTGGGCCGGGGTGGAAAAGATCGTTTATTTCATCATGTTCCCGGCGCTTCTGTTTTATACCACTTCGCGCACACGTTTTGATTTTCATTCAACGGGGCATTTGCTACAGGTCGCTGTCATCACTACCGCCTGTGGCATGCTGCTGGGCTGGCTGGCCAGGTTCATGTTTACCACAGCGCCCAGAATATTTGAATCGGGCGTGCAAACCGCATTTCGCTTCAATTCCTATATCGCGCTGGCGATTGCCTCACGCCTCGCAGGTGATGAAGGTACAGCACTGATGGCCTTGCTAATCGGCTTTCTGGTACCGCTCTGTAATATGGGCGCGGTATATGCACTGGCCCACAATAGCGGCAGACTCATGAAAGAAATCGCCAGTAATCCGCTGGTCGTCGGTACCGCCAGCGGTGTCTTATTCAGCGTGCTGGAGATACCCATGCCTGAAGGTATCGCCGCCACGCTGTCGCGGCTAGGCAATGCATCGATTGCATTGGGCTTGCTGGCCGTTGGCGCTGGCATGCGCCTGTCCGGCTTGCGCGAAGCCAAGGGCATCGCTACCTACTTTTTATCGGTGAAGCTGCTGGCCCTTCCCCTGATCGCTCTGTTCCTTGGCCGCTGGCTGGAACTGCCGCCGCTGCAATTGCAAATCGCTGTCGTCTTCTGCGCACTGCCTACGGCATCCAGTGCCTATGTACTGGCGGCACGCATGGGTGGTAACGGGCCGTTTGTGGCATTTCTGATTTCTGCCAGCACGGTGTTGTCTGTGCTGACTTTGCCGGTGTGGTTGAGTTTGGTGCGTTGACGCGGTAACTGCAAGTCTGGCTTACTCCTGTGGAGCAGCAATGCCGCCGCTGCCACGCTGATGCGCAGGGTCGGACAATATCGCATTGATCTGATCAAAACTGACCGGCTTGACCAAGTGTGCATCAAAACCGGCATCCAGTGCCAGTTGCCGGTCTTTTTCCTGGCCCCATCCTGTGATTGCTACCATCACCGTGTTTTTCAGTTCAGGCATAAGGCGCAAGCCTCGCACCAGATCATAACCATTCAGGTGAGGCAGGCCGATATCAAGAAAAGCAAAATCCGGGCGGAAAGCCGCCGCCATACTCAGCGCTTCTGCCCCATCATGACTGATCAGGGTGGTATGGCCTATCAACTCCAGCAACTCGCCAAATCCCTTGACGAAATCCACATTGTCATCCACCAGGAAAATCCGGTATTTTGCATCGGCTGCCTGCCTGTCTGCGATCTGCTGCTCATCCGCAAGCAGATTGACCAGCGCTGGCAGGCGCAAGATAAATTCACTACCTTCCCCCATCCCGGCACTACGGGCAATAATACTGCCACCATGTAATTCTGCCAGGCGGCGCGCCAGTGACAAGCCTACTCCCAGCCCTGCGTTCGAACGTTCTATCGACGAATCAGCCTGGCTGAACATGTCGAAAATACTTTCCTGCATGTGCAATGCGATACCTATGCCGTTGTCCTTGATGCGTATCTCAACATTCTTGCCATCCAGCGCAGCGGTCAGCCTGATCTGCCCGCCTTGCGGCGTATATTTGACGGCATTGTTGAGGAGGTTGGAAACGATTTGCGCCAGCCGCGTCACATCACCCGCGATCATCACTGTCTGCACAGGTAACTGCACCTCAAACTGATGGGCAAATTTATCGATCAGCGGTCGCGCAATCTCAACCGCATTATTGATGATGACATGCAGCGGCACGGGTGCCACCTGTATCGCCAGCTTGCCAGTATTGATGCGTGAGACATCCATGAGATCATCGACCAGGCGCACCATCTGCACCAGTTGTCTTTCCATGATATCGCGTGCTTTGGCTGATGCGGCCTTGTCGCCTTCCTTCATCCGCAAGATGTCGAGGCCAGTGCGTATCGGTGCCAGCGGATTACGTAATTCATGCGCCAGTGTCGCTAGAAATTCATCCTTGCGACGGTCGGCCTGCAACAGGGCTTCTTCTGCCGATTCGCGTATGCGCACTTCCTGTTCCAGGCGGGCATTGGTCGCTTCCAGTGCATCGGAACGGCGGCCAAGTTCGATCAGCATGTCATTGAATGCGCCAACCAGGGTACCGATTTCACCGCCATCGCGGCGTTCCACACGCAAAGAAAAATCACGGTGATACATGACTTGCCGCGCAACATCAGTAATCGCGCCCAAAGGCCTGGTAATCGCCACCTGCAAACGCGAAGCGACGATGCCGGCCAGCAGCAGGCTGATCAGCATGACCGAAACCAGGATCATGCTGTAACTCTTGATACGCTCAAACAAGGGATAAATTTCACGGATATAAACTGTGCCAAGAAATTCACCGTTTTCAATCACCCGGTAATAGACATGCAATTCACTGCCGTCTATCGTATAACCCGGCGCACCCGGTGTGTCAGGGTAGGCGGGCGAACCCAGGTCTGCCTGCATGTAGCCGGCAAATCGCTTGCCATTGGCATCGTAGATCGCCCCCACCAGAATTTGCGGCCTGGCACTCAACATGCCCAGATTGTGTTCAGCGGCAGCACTGTCATTAAAGCTCAGCGCCGGTGCCACGGCCTTGCCAACAATTTCTGCCTGGGTAGAAAGATCATTGATCCATGAGCGCTGGAAAGAAATCAGGTCATAAATCAGCATCGCAGCAGAAGCCACCAGCACTGCCACCATGGTGGTGATCATCGCCATCAATATCAGCTTGCCCCTGACGCTCTTGGTTTCTATCGCTGTTTTCATGGTGCCGCTTTTTGTACAAGGTAAGCAACCGACAGCAAACGTGAACTGAGTTTCAGGCCCGCTTTTTCAGCTGCGGGCAAAGAGACTTCAAAACGTACTCTGTCATCGACCATGCGAAAATTGATCACGCTGCCAAGCCGCATGCCACTGTCAAATTCTGTAATTGACAAAATGCCCAGGGCAGCGGCATTCCGCAAAGGTTTTTCAGCTGAATCAGATTCTGCGATACCAATGAACAACATGTGCAGGCCGTCCAGTTTCTCACGAGGCGTGATGGTTTTAACTGTCACGGTGCGGCCATTGATGCTGCGGCCAGTGACCTGTCGTGTCAGGTCAGCCGCCACATCGTCGGCACCCAGCACACCTATGACCAGGGGCGTTTCAGCACTGCCAGCTTCTGCTACCGGAAAGTCAATATAGCCGATGAATTTTGCAATAAAAGCTGCCTTGATATTGCGTTCCTGCGGTACTTCTGCCCTGACTGACCACGCAGTACATATCACCAGAAAAGACAATAACAAACATGCCAGCAAACGCCAGAATAATGGCGTCAGCAGGGCGTGGTAGCCCTGACCGGCAGGAACCGGAGCCTGACCTGAATCGGTATGTTGAAAATGAATGTCAGTCATATGGGCTGACTAAAACCGTTTGGCAATTTTTAACAGCACGCTACGCTCAAATACACTTCTGCCCGCAATGCCACCAAACTCGGGGTGAGATGCATGCAAAAGATTTTGTCCTATAAGAGCAACATCAATATCTGGCCGCACACGCCATGACCATTGCGCATCCATTTCGTAATAAGCTGGCACAGCAGGATTTGTCAGATCCGAGTTATAGCGCAAGGATATATCGAGCTGCTGATTTCCCGACAGATCAGAAGATGAACGCAAGGTCCAGTGACGGCCGGGATCATTGTTTGCCAGCCCGCTGGTGCCGCTGGAATCTTTGCTGCCTGCACGCAATTGCGTCGTGACACTTTGCACGACCAGGCCGCCTGAGAGTCGCCATTTACCGACTGGTTGCCAGCGCCACCATGCTTCCAGCCCTTTGGTGCGGCCCTCCCCCATGTTCTGGAATAAGGCACCGCCGCTAGCCTGAGGCTCCAGCGTACGTAAATTATCGTAGTGGCTGGCATACGCTGTCAGGGAATAAGAAAAGCCATTATCAAGTTGTGAGCGGTAACCGATTTCAAGAACCTTTGCCACTTCAGACTGGAAATTGGGCCCGCCAGCGATACCAAACTGGGGAATGCCATTTACCACTTGTGGATTGGTTGGCGAATAAAAGTCACGGTCTATACGCGAAGGTGCGCGCACCGTGCGCGACAGGCTGGTCCATATCAGTTTCGACTGCTCTGGCATCCAGGCCAGACGCATATTCGGTAATTGCTCCCAACCAGTATAATTATTATGCTCAGCCTTCAGCCCCAGGGTAAGCTTGAATTGCTTGTTGATGGCAATTTCATCCTGGGCAAACAAATTGGCCCAATGCATGCTCAGGTCACCAGGCAAAAAACCAAAAGCCGGGCCATTAGTGACACGGTCACTTGAATAGCGATAACCACCACCCCAGGAAAAACGGTGATCATCACCAAAATGCAGATTATGTTGCATCTGCAAATCTACCGTGCCCAAACGCTCGGCAAAGGCATTCGGCTGATTACGTTCGGTATGGTCAAATATCAAGCCCAGATGCAAGTCAGAACCATCGCCCAGTTTGCTATTGAGCGCGCCTGTCAGATTGGCACCACTGATGCGGATATTTGCTGTGCCCGTCTGCCCCAGTTCACCAGAATAGGCATCTCCAGACAGCGCCACGCCATAATTGCGGATCAGCCAGTCAGACCGGAAACCCGCTTGCAAGCGACGAAAACCTGTATGGGTATTCTCGCCCGTCGCAGTATAAGTATCATTCACCTCAGTGGCCTTGGCATAGACCCGGTAATGACCATTGCTGAACAGTTCCCCACCATAGCGAAAACCACCAACCCGGTCTTTGCTGCCACCGACAAAGCCGATGACACCATCCTGGGTATCTTTGGCAGACTTGGTAATGATGCTGATGACACCATTCACCGCATTCGCGCCATAGATAGTCGCACCGGGGCCACTGATGACCTCTATGCGCTCAATATCCGCCATCAGCACATCCTGGGCATCCCAGAAAACGCCCGAAAACAGCGGTGAATAAATACTGCGCCCATCGATCAGCACCAGCAGCTTGTTTTCAAACGCACTGTTAAAGCCACGCGCCGTAATCGCATAATTGCGCGCATCCACCCGCGACACCTGCAAATTTGGCGCCAGCCGCAAAGCCTCTGGCAAGCTACGCGCACCGCTGCGGGCAATGTCAGCCGCATTAATGATATAGATGGAAGCTGCCGCATTACCCAGCTTCTCTTCCTGGCGCGACAAAGACGTGATGACGACTTCGCTCAATTGCTCCAGCGAAAGCCCAGGCAATTCACCATCCCCGTCAAGCGCCAGGGCACTGACAGGACACAACAATAAAAGCAGCGCTGAACATACAGCTGCATGAATGCGTTTTTGGAGCATGATAAGCTGTCTGTGGATATATTTAAGGAACACCTGCTGCCCGGGCAGACTTTGGTATGACAAATGCCAACGCCTAAACCTTACCGGGATGATAAGGGCTGATTGTCTCAGAAAACAGTTAGCTATGCCACTTAGGGTGAGGATGCAACAAATTGGTGACGTACCTGCGCACAGGTCGCGTTGCGTTTGCTGTTGCTGTTGCTGTGGGGTTTGACTTTGGGTTTGATGTTGCTTTTGAATTTGACGTTGCAGTTGTTTTTGACTTTTGCAGTTCCCATGTGTCGACGCCGTTTGTGCATTACAGAAAATGGATAAAGAAGGACCGCTGTTTGAGCCGCAGGCGAGTTTCGGGCCTTCCCATTTTTTGAAATGCACAAACGGGTACCCCCTTCAGGGGGCGACGACGCCCGGGTCGCCTTTCTTTGAATACTTACTTTGGCGACGCAAAGAAAGTATTTCGGCTGCCGGGCCGAGACCCGGCTTGTATCCACGAAGGGCAATCGCTTTAATCAAAGTACGGCAAAACAACGAACGCCACTAGGCTCCTGCCTGCGCAGGAGCGACGAAATGAAGGATACGGCTTATCAATCGGCTTTCGATGAACTCACGGAATTCGACAAACTAAACCGCCTCCACCCCATGCCTCCCCAAAGCCCAAACCACATGCTCCCTCACCATCTCAGAAGGATGTAGCAAGCGCGCCTGTAAAGCCGCCACGATTTCAGCATCTCCCCGCATGCTGACCGCCGCATTCCCCAAGCCAACCGCAATATTCCGCAACCAGCGCTCATGCCCTATGCGTCGTATAGGGCTCCCCTCCAGCATGCGCAGGAATTGTTCTTCAGTCCAGGCAAACAAATGCACCATGCGGGCATTGTCGAGACCATTGCGGACAGAAAAATCGTCAACAGCCGCAGCCTGGGCAAATTTATTCCAGGGGCAGACCAACTGGCAATCATCACAGCCATATACCCGATTACCTATCAGAGGGCGCAATTCCACCGGTATGCTGCCGTGCAGCTCTATGGTCAGGTAAGACACGCATAAGCGCGCATCGACGGTGTAAGGCGCAACGATGGCCTTGGTCGGACAGATATCCATGCAGGCGCTGCACTGGCCGCAGTGCTGGCCGACTGGCTCGTCAACAGGCAAAGGGATGTCGATCAGAATTTCACCGAGAAAGAACATCGAACCCGCCTCGCGACTGAGTAGCAGACTATGTTTTCCGCGCCAGCCCAGACCAGCCTTGGCTGCCAGCGCCACTTCCATGACGGGGGCAGAATCGGTAAAGACCCGATAGCCGAACGGGCCTATGGCTTTTTCTATGCGTTCAGCCAGTTGTTGCAGGCGGGTGCGTAAGACTTTATGGTAGTCGCGGCCACGTGCATACAGGGAGATCACGGCCTTGTCAGCGGCCTGCCCCTGCTCTTCAGCCCGCCAGCTTTCAGTCTTGGGCAAATAGTTCATGCGAGCAGAAATCACCCTGACCGTGCCTGGTACCAGCTCTGCGGGACGGGTACGTTTAGTACCATGGCTGGCCATATACGCCATTTCACCGTGATAACCGGCATCCAGCCAGACCTGGAAGCTGCCTTCTATATGCGACAGATCGACGTCACCTATGCGCAGCTCGGCAAAGCCCAGTTCCTTGCCCCACAGGCGTATTTGCCCCGCCAGGTCGGCCAGGGCGGTGCTATCCAGACTCACGCGCCCGCCCCTCTGTAGTACACAGATTGAGGGTGTTGTGCTATGTTAGGCAGATTCATGAATAGGAACTTTGCAGGAAATGTCACATTATAAGACCACACTCGCCGATGAAGCAGCAACCCAGGCACTCGGTAAATGCCTGGCGCATGCGCTGACGCCGGGCATGAGTATTTTTTTGCATGGCGACCTGGGTGCAGGCAAGACCGCCCTGACCCGTGCCATGATCCATGCCGCTGGCCATAGCGGCAACGTCAAAAGCCCTACCTATACCCTGGCCGAACCTTACCAGGTCAGCATCAATGGCCAGGCTGTCACCATCATGCATTTTGACCTGTATCGCATGATCAGTGCAGATGAATTTGCCGAGGCAGGCTTCAGGGAAGAGTTTAATGACAGCAATATCTGCGTCGTAGAATGGCCAGAAAAAGCCGATGGAGTACTGCCAGAACCCGATTTGAATGTATTTTTGCGCGTCGCCGGTGACGGTCGTGAGGTAGAATTGCACGCGTTGTCTGCTAAAGGTATCGCATGTCTCGCATCACTCAAGTTCGCCCCGAATCTTTAAACGCTGAAAAGCCTGAAAGTACGCCAGGTACTGCCAATGGTACTGATATAGCGCGCTCCAAAAAACGCCGCGTCCTGCTCAAGGCAGGCGGTACCCTGCTGCTCTCTGTCCTGGCACCTGCTGCCAGGGCGGCACAGATATTGGCCGTGCGCGTCTGGCCGGCAGAAGACTATACCCGCGTCACGCTGGAAAATGACAGCGAACTCAAAACCAATCATTTTGTGCTGAAAGACCCGTATCGCCTGTTTGTCGATATCGAAGGCCTGGAACTGAATGCCAAGCTCAAGGAACTGGTCGCCAAGATCAAGTCGAATGATCCCTACATCAAGCAGGTACGCGTGGGCCAGAACCGCCCCAACGTCGTGCGCCTGGTATTCGATCTCAAAGAAGAAGTCAGCCCGCAGGTATTTACACTGCCACCGGTAGGCAATTACAAGCACAGGCTGGTATTCGACCTTTACCCGTCCAACCCCACTGACCCTTTGGCTGCTTTGATAGAAAAAGGTGAATGGAACAAGGAACCAGGTGCCATCACCCAGGCGCCGGTGGCGACCGCCAACCCGGCAGATATATTGGCAGGCAAGAGCGAGCCAAAAGTTGAACCCAAGCCTGAAGTCAAGCTGGATGCTCTGCCAGAAATCAAGCCTGGTGCACCTGCCATAGAAAAACAGGAAAAACCGGTACAACTGACACGCATGATCACCATCGCCATCGACCCTGGCCATGGCGGTGAAGACCCGGGTGCCATAGGTCGTGGCGGCAGCCGTGAAAAAGACGTGGTGCTGGCGATTGCCAAGCGCCTCAAGGCCAAGATAGAGCAACATCCAAATATGCGCGTCATGCTGACCCGTGACTCTGATTATTTTGTGCCGCTGAACGTCAGGGTACAAAAAGCCCGCGCCGTGCAGGCAGACCTCTTCATGTCCGTGCATGCAGATGCTTTTGTCAATTCCAGCGCACGTGGTTCATCGGTATTTATCTTGTCAGAAAAAGGGGCGAGCTCAACTGCCGCCCGCTGGCTCGCAGATAAAGAAAATGCAGCTGATCTGATTGGTGGCGTCAATATCAAGACCCATGACAAGCAGTTGGCCAGCGTTTTACTGGATTTATCGACCACGGCACAAATCAATGACAGCCTCAAGCTGGGCAAGGTCGTGCTTAGTGAAATCAGCGGCATCAACAGGCTGCACAAGGGTTCGGTTGAACAGGCTGGCTTTGCAGTATTAAAAGCACCCGACATTCCCAGCATCTTGATAGAAACCGCCTTCATCTCCAACCCGGAAGAAGAAGCCAAGCTGACCGACAACGCCTATCAGGATCAACTGGCAGATGCGGTCATGAAGGGTATCAAGAAATATTTTTCCAAGAACCCGCCGCTGGCCAAAAACCGCATGACTTGATGTGCTCGATGTGCCTGATATGCTGTATGGGCATTTAATAGCTGCATAGTTTTTGCACTTTATGCAGCGCATTTGCCAGCGCATCAAGCGGTATCGAACCCAGTGCCAGCCGCAAGGCTTGTGGTGTACTTGCTCCTGCAGAAAAAGCATCTGCGGTACTGACCATGACGCCTTGTTTCGCCAGCTCTGCGGTGATCTGCTCTGCCCGCACACCTTCGCCCAGACTCAGCCAGGCATAATAAGATGAGGGATGCGACCTCACATCGCAGCTCTGCAAAATTGTGCGTGCCAGCCGTTGACGCTGTCTGGCATCCTTACGCTTTCTTATTTCCAGCTCATCGACTACACCTGCTTCTATCCACAGGCAAGCCAGGGCGATCATCAAAGAGGGTGTGTTACCTGAGGTGACACGTATCGCTGTTTCCAGCGCAGGTATCAACGCTGGCGGCGCAGCCAGCATGCCTATGCGCAAACCCGATGCCACGCTTTTTGACAGGCCGGAAATATACACCGTCTGTTCAGGCGCATAAGTAAACACTGGCTTGGGTGCAGGCTCTGCGAGGAAGGCATAAGCTCCGTCCTCTATGATCAGGAATTGATGCTTTTGCGCCAGTTGCGCGAGTTGCTGGCGCTCTGCATCTGTCATGACCGTGCCCATGGGATTATGCATAGTGGGCATCACATACACGGCACGCACTGGCCGCCGTTTGCACAATGCAGCCAGGGCTGGCAAGTTCAGTTTGCCTTCTGCCAGCGGCAAGGCTTCTACATCCAGCCGTGCTGATTGCGCGAGGGTTTTCATGCCGGGGAAAGTCAGCGCGTCCATGACCAGGATGTCGCCCGGTGCCAGCAAGGCCTGCACCGTCACCGCCAGCGCCTGTTGTGCACCGTTGACGATCAGTACCTGTTCAGCAGGCAGGCGCAAGCCGCGGTTGCGCAAATGCCGGGCAATGATCTGCCGTTCATGTGGACGGCCACCTTGGGGTGCAGCATGCAATAAAGCATCGAGGTCGCCGGAACTGGCGATTGAACGCAAGCCCTCGCGCAACATTTCGTCCTGACCTGGCAGACAGGGATAATTGAAAATCAAATCCACCGCACCAGATTGCAAGGTCTGCTGCTCCAGCCCCAGGCCACGCGGCAGGCTGGTGTCGCGTACAAAAGTGCCACGCCCCATCTCGCAAGCCACCAGGCCACGAGTCTCCAGCTCGGTATAAACGCGTGAGGCCGTAGCCAGCGCAATGCCATGTTCCTGCATGAGTTTGCGCAGGGTTGGTAACTGCGCGCCAGGGCGCAATTTGCCACTGCGTATGCGGGTAGCATAATCATCAACGATGGATTTGTAACGAGCCAGGGCCATAAGAAAGCGATATAAAATAACAACCAGAGAGTATCTAGAACAATTTTTTTACTGTATCAGGTCAAAAGACTACACTGCCTGCATCTTTTCAGCAAACACCAGGACGCCGTCATGATCAGTTTGAGTACCCTCGCCACCTTCAGCATTGCAGTCCTGCTGTTGCTTTGTTCACCGGGCCCGAACATGGCCTTTGTCATGACTTGCGGCATGCAATATGGTGTGCGTGGCGGGGTTGCTGCCGCCCTGGGCATAGCTGCGGCAGACATTATCCTGACGCTGCTGACTGCCTGCGGGATCACAGCCATCATCACCGCATGGCCACCATCGTTTGACTTGATACGGTATGCGGGCGCGGTGTATTTGCTATGGATGGCTTACAAGGCTTTGCGTCATCCTGCTTCGGCAGCACAAGCTGCGGATAAGACCGTGCCGCTGCGCACGGTATTTGCCCGCTCCTGCCTGAACTGCCTGCTTAACCCCAAGGCCTTGTTATTTTTCATGGTGTTCTTGCCGCAATTTGTCGATACCCAGGCAGGTTTGGTCACCCAGCAATTAGTGCTATTAGGGCTAACGCTGACCATCATCAGCACTGTCTTTCATACCCTGCTAAGCAGTTTTGGCCATGTGATACGCCAGGCCCTGATGCGCCATGCCAAAGTCGCCAAATTGCAGGCACGCATACTGGCGGCAGTGCTGTCCTTGCTGGCCCTGCGTCTATTATTGATGACGCGCTAACGACACAGCTTTTCAAGAGTGCTGTTATCTGTATGCTATGATTTACCGCCATAGACCAACCAATGAGTGCAATTATCGCCCTCTTACAGGAAATATCCGCCCCTATGGCAATCAAAACCATCTTGAATGTAAGCGCCCTGGCTGGCGTAAAGATCACTTCCCGCCTCATCGGTTACACAGCCTTCGGGGTGTTCTTGAACATGGTTTTATTATTGTTGTTTACCAGCTGGGCTGGCAGGGGCCACAGCGGCTTGCCATTATTATTGCTTTGTGTGACAACCTTGCTGGCACCCATCCTGTATTTCTTCGTGGGTAAAAAGCAGGGTGTTGCTGCTGCCCTGCACTTTCTGGCGGAACGCCATGGTACTGACCTGAGCCAGTTCGTCGTTGGCAAGCTGACCGACAGCTACCCCCAATTGCTGGACAAGGCCCATAGTGCTGGCAGCACCAGTGCGGCCATCCATGAAAAAATCAGCGAACAACTCAATAAAATGGGCGAGCAATCCGCCGTCAACAAACTGGTCTTTAGCTCGCTGCTGCAAAAGTTTGATTTTATTTCTGTGATAGGCCGGGTATTGGAAAGTAACCCTGCCGCAGGCTCAGGCAGCCGCGAAGAGACCGCAGAAAAAATAGCCAAAGCCCTGGAAGAAAAAATGCGGACAGATGATTTGAAGCCAGATTTAAGCGCGCCCCGCAAACTGGTCGTGTGCAATATCGCCGCAGCCCTGTTTTGCGCGAGTATTTTGCCGGTGATATTTAGGTAGGTGGGGGGGCGGTATTCACATGCCAACTCAAAACGGAGCGTAGGTTGGGCTACGGGGTATCAGCCCAACACTGGGCCTTTACAAACGTATACGTTATTTAAACGCCGAGTGTTGGGCTGGTAAGTCGTAGCCCAACCTACGCCACTTACTCAACCTACGAAATTACAATCAATTGCCGCTTATCAAACGCCATTAAGGAAAAGCAATTTTCCAAACCCCATCCAAAACCTACTCCCCCACACTAGCATCCGAATCACAAGCCGTCCCCGCTGCTATCCACCGCCTCACTCGCCGGGCAAACCAGCTTTGCCATGCATAAGGCAGAAAACGCACATAACTCGCAGGCTGGACTAACATCCCACAACGGTATTGCTGCACATCGGCATGCCATTCCAGCGCCTGGCAACTGCCGCGAAATTGCAACAAGAACACCCGCGCCACAGGGCAAGGTTCAGCCGCACAGCACACTCCACAACCGTTACAGGTCTGACCCAGGTCAGGTTTGACTGGTGCACTGGCATGCAGCCAGATAACCGTGGATGAAGTCTGCCTGGGCTTCAAGATAAAGACCCGCTTTCAAGAAGGTTTGCGCTTGCCCCTGAAGAGTCTCCACAGGCCACCCAGCACGACAGGTACAACCGCCGCACCGACGCCGACCAGGACGACCGTATTCAAATGGTCACGCAGAATAGGGATATTGCCGAAATAATAACCCGCAAGCACAACACTGAACACCCACAGCAAGGCACCCAGCACATTGTAGAGCTGGAAAGTCTTGTGCGTCATCTCGGAAAAACCTGCCACAAACGGGGCAAAGGTACGCACCAGAGGGATAAAGCGTGCCAGCACCACTGTCTTGCCGCCATGTTTTTCATAAAACATATGCGTTTTCATCAAGGCGCTGCGGTCTATCCAGCGGAAATCTTTTTCCATGACCTTGTGGCCGATCAGGCTGCCTATCCAGTAATTGATAGAGTTACCTGTGATAGACGCTATCACCAGCAAGGCGATCAGCACCCAGACATTGATGGGCGAATCAGGCGCAGCGCACAGCGCGCCGGCGATGAACAGCAGTGAATCCCCAGGCAAGAAAGGGAAAACAACAAAGGCCGTTTCACAAAATACGATGGCGAACAAAATGACATACACCAGTGCACCATACTTTGTAACGAAACTGCCCAGCATTTTATCGACATGTAAAATAATGTCGAGGAGTTGCATAAAATCCATTATTGTCCCAGGGTCTAGATAGTCTGTACATAAAGCCGCCGCAATCATACACCAGACGGCAATGTCTGCGACGCCTGACAGGTATAATCATGGCATGAATTCGAACCCTGCTACCCATCGCCCCATCCTGGCCCTGCCCGACAACCTGATTTCCCAGATCGCCGCAGGCGAAGTCGTGGAAAGGCCCTCTGCCGTTGTCAAGGAAGTGCTGGAAAACGCCCTTGATGCCGGTGCCAGCAATGTCGTCATCCGTCTGGAAGAAGGCGGCGTCAAGCGCATTGCCATCACCGACAATGGCCGCGGCATACCGCCAGACCAGTTGACGCTGGCCGTGGCCCGCCATGCCACCTCCAAGATCGCCAACCTTGATGAGCTTGAACATGTTGCCACTCTGGGCTTTCGTGGCGAGGCGCTGGCCTCCATCGCCTCGGTATCGCTGCTGACGCTGACCACCCGCACCTCCGATGCACCACACGCCTGGCAGATAGAAAACGGCAAGGTCTCACCCGCATCCGGCGCACAAGGCACGACGGTGGATGTGCAAGATCTGTATTACAACACCCCGGCCAGGCGCAAGTTTTTAAAGTCTGAGCAGACAGAATTTGGCCATTGCGCCGAGATAGTGCGCCGTATCGCCCTGGCCAGACCCGATGTCTCGTTTTCACTTAGCCACAATGGCAAGGCCGTAGATCACTGGAATGTCAGCGCCATCGACAAACGCAGTGCGCAGATTTTGGGGGATGCATTCTCGAATGCCCGCCTGTCCCTCGATGAAAGCGCTGGCCCCTTGCGCATACATGGCTTTGTCGGCCTGCCGACAGCATCCAAAGCCCGCGCCGATGCCCAGTTCTTTTACGTCAATGGCCGCTTCGTGCGCGACAAGTTGCTGACGCATGCCGTGCGCGCTGCTTATCAGGACGTTTTGCATGGTGACCGTTATCCATCCTATGTACTGGGGCTGGATCTGGACCCGGCACTGGTGGATGTGAATGTACACCCATCGAAGATAGAAGTACGCTTCCGTGATAGTCGCTCTGTACATCAGTTTGTTTTCCACGCCGTCAGCCGCGCCCTGGCTCAAACATCGGCGACGGCATTTGGTACTGTGCCCGGCCCGATGTCTGCTGGCTCAGGCATCGCTACACCAAATGGTGGAGGTACGCCTTGGATATCCGGTGAGCAAACCACATTTGCGTCGCAGTTTGCCAATCCATCGCCCTATGGTGGTGGGGGTACTGCTGGCGGGAGCGGCTACGGTAATGCCTACCAAAACCCCTACCGCCCACAGCCCAATGGCGGCGTCACCCAAAGCATGGAAAGCTATGGCGCTTTCTTCCGCCCCAATGCCAATGGCGCAGGCGTCAATGAGGCCGGTGCCAGCTATGCACCCGCCAATCAGGTCGCCAACAGCCTGCCAGATGATGATTACCCATTAGGATTCGCCCTCGCCCAGTTGCACGGCGTGTATGTGCTGGCACAAAACAGCAAGGGTCTGGTACTGGTAGACATGCATGCCGCCCATGAACGCATACTCTACGAACAATTAAAAAACGCGCTTGATGAAAACAGCATGCCAGTACAACCCATGCTGATCCCCATTACCTTCTTTGCCGATGCAGTAGAAGTAGGCACAGTAGAAGAACATCAGGACACACTCAAGGCGCTAGGCTTTGACATGGCCGCCATCTCTCCAACCACGCTGGCCGTACGTGCCGTACCAGCGCTCCTTAAGAATGCCGATGCCCAGTCACTGGCACGCGACGTCTTGCGTGAAGTGCGTGAATTTGGCGGCTCACGGGTTTTGATAGACAGGCGCAATGAATTGCTGGGCACCCTGGCCTGCCACACCGCCGTGCGCGCCAACCGCAGCCTGACTGTGCCAGAAATGAATGCCCTGCTGCGCCAGATGGAACATACAGAACGCTCAGACCAGTGCAACCATGGCCGCCCAACCTGGGTGCAACTGGGTTTGAATGATCTCGACAAGATGTTCTTGCGTGGACAGTGATGTGACTAAAAACGTGATCAATAGCGTGCAAACATCCAAAGCAAGCATGAACCAGCCAGCCCAGGCCATCGCCCAGTTTTCGACAGCGCCGCTGTTCTTTTTGATTGCCGCATTCCTGATGCTGCAACCGCTATCGACTGACCTGTACCTGGCGTCCCTGCCCAGTCTGGCGGCAGTGTTTGATGTGCCTGCCTCTACAGTGCAACTGACGCTGTCCATCTTTGTGGCAGGCTTTGGTGGCGCGCAACTGGTCATAGGCCCACTGTCTGACCGCTTTGGCCGCCGCCCCGTCGTCATCGCCGGGCTCAGCCTCTATCTGCTCGCCAGCCTCTTGTGTGGCGCATCGCAAAGCATGGGCATGCTGATTATTGCGCGTTTCCTGCAGGCCCTGGGCTGCTGCTCTGCCGTCATCATTGCGCGAGCCATCGTGCGCGATGCCTATGACCCGCAAGACAGCATCAAGGTCATTTCCAAGGCCAGTAGCTGGGTATCTGCCGCGCCTTTGCTCGGCCCTATCCTGGGTTCATTCCTGCAAGTCAATCTGGGCTGGCGTGCAGCATTCTTTGTGCATGCCCTGCTGGCAGCAGCCTTGCTCATCATGGTCATCTTGCTCCTGCCAGAAACCAATCTGTATAAAGATGCCAGGGCCACCAATGTCAGCGGCTTGCTGCGCAATTACCGCATCGTGCTGGGTGCGCCGGTGTTCTGGGTATATGCATTGCCGGGTGCTTTGTCGTATGGTTCCATCTTTGTGTTTATCTCTGGCGCATCTTTTGTGCTGATCAAGGTATTGCTTCTGCCGACAGCCTGGTTTGGTTATTGTTTTGCCTTTGGCGTATCCGGCTACCTCAGCGGCACCGTGGTCTGCCGCCGCCTGCATGCACGCTTTGGCACCAAAATCACCATGCGCATAGGCAGCAGCCTGTCTCTCGCTGCTGGCGCGACTTTTCTGGCAATGACACTGGCAGGCGTACAGCACTGGACCATGATACCGCCCATCATGTTCATGACCATGGGTGCGCATGGCATCAACTTCCCTATTTCGCAATCCAATTCTGTATCGCCCTTCCCGCAACAGGCCGGCACTGCGGCTGGCCTCATGGGGGCGCTGTATATGCTGGTCGCCTTTATCGTTGGCAGCATCGTTGGTGCCACGCATAATGGCACGGTCTATCCACTTGCCATCATCGCCTGCAGCATGGGCAGCCTCATTTTTATCGCCGCCCGCGCTTTACCAGCATTGATCCCGGCAGAACAACCCGTATGAATATCTCAATTAATAAAGTCATCGCCATCATGGGGCCTACCGCCTCAGGCAAAACTGCTGCCGCGCTGGAAATTGCGCGCCACCACCCGGCAGAAATCATCTCCGTCGATTCTGCCCTGGTTTACCGCGACATGAACATAGGTACGGCCAAACCCAATGCAGCAGAACTGGCCGCAGTACCCCACCACCTCATCGACATCATCGACCCGGCAGAATCCTATTCAGTCGCGCAGTTTCGCAAGGACACACAAAGACTGGTCACAGAGATACAAGCCAGGGGCAAGCTGCCCCTGCTGGTAGGCGGCACCATGATGTATTTCAAAGCCCTGATGGATGGCCTTGACGACCTGCCAGGCGCAGACCCTGCCATACGCGCAGAACTTGATGCAGAAGCCGCCCGCATAGGCGTACCCGGCCTGCACGCCAGACTGGCAACGCTGGACCCCGAAACCGCAGCAAGACTCAAACCACAAGACAGCCAGCGCATACAACGCGCCCTCGAAATCATCGCCATCACCGGCCAGCCCATGTCCGCCCTGCTGGCCAAACAGGAACGCGCCGCCCCGCCCTTCGAAATGCACGCAATCTCGCTGGAACCATCAGAACGCAGCGTACTCCACCAACGCATCGCCCTGCGCTTTGACACCATGCTCCAACAAGGCTTTATCGATGAAGTCAAAGCCCTAAAACAAAGACCAGACCTGCACGCCAACCTGCCATCCATACGCTGCGTAGGCTACCGCCAGGCCTGGGATTATCTCGATGGAATAACCACCCTACCTGAAATGCGCGAACTAGGCATCATCGCCACCCGGCAACTCGCCAAACGCCAGGTCACCTGGCTAAGATCCATGCCAAACCGCATCATCATCGACTGCCTCGCAGCCGATGCCCAGGCACAGATCATGGACAGCGTCAGGCAAGCATTGGCAAGCCCAGAGTGAACCCAGCCAAGTTCACTACAAGCGTTGCTGGGACTGTCGGTGCCAACCTCATTTTTAACAATACGCAGCCTAATTCAGACACAAAACCAGAAATGCTTTGCTTTTTAAGCAAAAATAGCCGCAGTTTCCATCAAAATCTGGTTTTGCATATTGACAGTCAAAAGCCAAACTGACATAATCGCAGGCTTCTTGGTGATATAGCTCAGTTGGTTAGAGCACAGCACTCATAATGCTGGGGTCGGTGGTTCAAGTCCACCTATCACCACCAGAATTTCATCCTTGGACATCCAAAGATGTACAAAAACCCGCTACTAGCCCAGTGCTTTAGCGGGTTTTTTGTCTTCTAAGCGTTTTTTACGTTTATTGACATCCAATTTCTTTGACGGTACTTTTGACAGTACTTTCCCATACCGCCAAAGCAGATACCGTCAAAATGCCTAAACTAGCTCTCCCACTCACTGACATCCAAGTGCGCAATGCCAAATCTAAGGAAAAGCCATACAAACTCACTGATGGTGGTGGGCTTTATCTACTGGTCAACACTGATGGTGCAAGATATTGGCGAATGGACTATAGATTTGCCGAAGTGCGCAGGACATTGGCATTTGGGAAATATCCACAAATATCTCTTGCCGAGGCTCGCGATAAGCGAACTGGAGCCAGAAAATCAATTGATGCTGGAATTGATCCAAACCATGCAAAGCGTATTGAGAAAATTATAAAAACCAAGGCATCAGCAAATACGTTTGAAATTGTTGCTCGTGAATGGCATGCGAACAGAAAAGATCAATGGCAACCCAGGACTGCAAAAAATACTCTGCATAGATTAGAAAAAGATGTTTTCCCTTATATCGGAAGCTACCCAATAGCCGACATCAAATCTCCTGTAATGCTAGACGTTTTACGACGAATAGAAAGCCGTGGAGCAATAGATATGGCTAAGCGTCAACGAATAACCTGCAAACAAATATTTGACTATGCGACTTATACTGGCAAAACAGAGTTCAATCCAATACCTTCGTTAAGTCGCGCATTGAAACCAACTGCCAGAGGACACCACGCAGCCATAACACCAGATGAACTTCCAGCATTTATCCAAGAGTTTGAAAAAATTGAAGGAAGAATGTTTGTGCCAACAAGGGTAATGTTCAGATTGATGATGATGATCTTTGTTCGCACCAGCGAACTCACTACGACAGAATGGTCTGAAATAGACTTAGAGAATGAAAGCTGGGTCATTCCATGGTGCAGAATGAAAATGGGGAAAAAGAAGTTAAATCCGCGCAAGGTGGATCATCATGTGTTTTTACCAAAACAAGGTTGGGAGCTTTTACGCGAGTTGCACGTAATCACGGGCAGAAACAAGTATCTTTTCCCAAATCAACGTGATCACGAAAAACCTGCAACAAACTTCGGCATACTTGCTGCAATCAAACGCATGGGCTATAGCGGCAAGATGACAGGTCACGGGTTTAGATCACTTGCGATGGGCGTAATCAAAGAACGATTGAATTATCGCCATGAAGTTGTAGATCGCCAATTGTCACATGCTTCTGGAGATACCTATGGTGAAGCGTATGATCGCGCAATGTTTCTTGATGAACGCAAAATCATGATGCAGCAATACGCAGACTACCTTGATGCCGCTGGAAAGAAAAATGTCATCTTAGGTAAATTCTCAAGGGCTGCGTAATCTTGAATATGTCTAATTAACGAGTGCAAACGCTGACGGAAAAATTGAAATTAATTTCAATTAATTTGCGGTTTTCTTCAAAACTTGCCAGACCCCTTCTTAGCAAAGTAATCTTTGTCCCGTACCGTTTATTGGAAAACGGTTACGTCCAAGAAGAGGTTTTAAATGACGCAGCAATCAATACTCCGTTTACCAGATGTAATGAAGCGTACAGGGCTATCGCGCTCAAGTATTTACAATGCAATCAAGGCAGGAACCTTCCCGCAGTCTGTATCGCTGGGCGCGCGCGCAGTAGGTTGGTTTTCAAATTTAGTTGATGAATGGATCGCTGCCAGAACAAGCAATGCGATGCAAACAGTCGCATCAAATTCACCGACATGCATTGTGAAGCGACGTAGTCGATAATTATTCCAAAAGTAGTAGTGAAATAAAAAATGCTGGCTAAGTCCTAACCATTTGTCATGAACATTGGCGGCACCAGCATTAACTCAAGCAACCGAACCTGCTACACAGCGCACGATATCTAACAGCGCGCAGGACTAATTCAAATTCCATATTTCTTTGAGCAGCAGCACTACTGCATGGATTACTACCATCGCGGCCAGCTACCGCTTTATTCATTGCAAGCCAGAGAAAGTATAGGTTTCGGCAAAACGTACACAATTCTAATGGCGCGGTCTATTAGAAGGCTAAGTGTACATAAAGATAGGAATGGTAATGTGGGTACAAGAACTAGCTTGTTCATTGATTGGTTAACACAAACTATGAAAATTGAAAGAACTGACCAACAAGAGGTGCGAGAACGATTAATGGAACTAGCAATTGCCGGAGTCGTACTCAGGCCTGATAAAGAATTCAGTGAACTCACTAAATCTTACAAGTACGCGTACCGCATTCCTTTTGGGGAAGGTAAATTTTGCAATATACAAATTGATCCTCGCAAGCCTACGGCGCGTTTTATGAGAATAGAATGGAATCCATCAGCCGCATTGGGAGTATGTCCAAATCCATTTGAAAGAATTTTTCAATGTTTGCGATACTGTATTCCTTCATTCACGATTGATCACATTATGAAGGCGACGGTTACTCGAATTGATTTGTCCTTGAATTTGCGCAGAGTATCAATGGAGTCGCTACTTGTTCATACCATATTGAGAAAATCGGTATCAGGTAAGTACTGTCATCACAAAGAAGAATATCAAAAAAATGGGAAATTGCACTCGATTGAAATAGGCAAGACCAACGGCGATCAGTATCTATTAATTTACAATAAGAATTACGAGCGGGAATGTAAGCAAATTGAAGGAAATCCGCACAGAACTACTTCATCCAATGCCAACACAAGGGCGAACAGAATAAAAGCGGATTGGACGCGATTTGAGCTTAGATTACGTAAGCTTGGCACCTTGGAAAGAATTCATTGCGAAGAAAATCCCTTTGAGGCATATACCGTAATCAATTTCATTAATTGCGGACAGATAAGAAACGATCATATCTGGCACTTCTTCATTGATTCCTGCAAGCTTAGGGGTGCGCAAGCTACCTTATCTTTAATCACCAATCGTCGCGAGCGAAAAAAATTTGCTGACTCACTAAAATCTGCAAATCCACCTGACTGGTGGAATGCCGCAGATATTTGGTCTGAGTTTCCTGACGCGCTCAGAAGGATACTTTTAACGTCGTCGAATTCTCTGGGTTTGCATACAGTTGATCAGGCAGGCGATCAGGAAAATATTGGACTTCAAGGCAATGCGTATCGACGAAGAGAGATTTCCTCCTAATCCTATTAAACATCGAATTTTGAATTATTTGCGAATACTTGCAAGAGATCGGTCATTTGCAATCAATTGCAATATAATCGTTAGTGCGATTTTCCTTTATTTAGTGGAGCAAGAGATAGTCAATTTTTTGTGAACAACTAAATTCAAATTGTACTAATCAAATTTTTCTTAATAGTGTTTCAGCTCAGGCACTTAATGCACATAGTAAAACACAGATATTTTTGCAAAGCGTACTAACCGAAAGACATCACATGCGAATTACTGATATTGCCATTCCTGAAAATGGGTGCATGCAAATCCTCGGAGAAGACCTAGGTATTAAGTCAGCATTGGGGATGCCACGTCTGGGACAATTAGTAGTATTGGCAGGTGCCAACGGCGCAGGTAAATCTAGATTGCTTTCACTAATACGCAAACTTGGTAACTACTATGGAAGTATGCGAGGGTCGAGAGAACTCCTTGCCCATATGAGTAGTCAAGAGGAACAAGTTACTTACTATGAGAACGTCATCAAAAAATATGAAGAAGATTTACGAGATGACCCGACACGCGAGGGAATTGCCGAGCAAATTAGTTTAAACAAAAGCAACCTTGAACAGTTAAAGGTAAATATTGCTGCTGCAAAGGCTGATCTGTCGAAAATGAAGTGGTTTGTCAAGGAGCCAGTTGATGCTGGGGTTGTGCCAGTTTCTTTTGTTCCCACTACATCGACTATAAAAAATGCTAAAACTTTTTCACCTGAACAATTGGAACTGTATACCCATCTTTGCGTTAAGCCAGGGCAAGGCGACACAAGCGAGACCGTTCCTAGCTATCTTCTGCATACAATGCGCAGAGCACGTAACTCCAAGCTCGCTAAACTTGAAGGCACATCGGAACTTGCTGATGAAGAGGCCATAAAAGCAGGTGTGACTTTAGAAAAATTAATCACATTATTATTGGGAGAGAACGCCAATCTTAAGATTGATAGGGACGATAATATTACGATATTCGGGCGATATGATTTCTCTATCGCACTTAGCGACGGGCAAAAAGTATTATTAATATTGGCCGTGCAATTACATGCGCAAAAAACTGATTTAGCAAACGCATTAATATTTTTAGACGAACCAGAAAATCACTTACATCCCGCAGTGTTAAATCAAGTTATAGATGTGCTGTTGTCAGAAGTAAGTGCGGGACAAATATGGATCGCAACTCACTCTGTACCACTTATCGCGAGATTGCTGTCCAATGACCCAGCATGTGTTTGGTTTATGAAGGACGGGATGATTTCACACGCAGGCAAGAAGCCAGAATTGGTATTAAAAGGCTTGTTGGGGGATGAGCAAGAGATTTCCAGATTACGCGACTTTACCGATCTTCCTGCAAAAATGGCGGCAAACAGGTATGCCGCCGAATGCTTATTAGACCCTGCTATTGTTACCGCAAGAACTGGGGATAAACAGCAAGTTCAAATGGTCGAAGCAATAAATGACAGCACATCTGATGTGAAACTACGGGTGCTGGATTTTGGTGCCGGGCAAGGCCGATTGCTTGCTGCGCTGCGTGACGCAGGAAAACTTGATTGTGTTGACTACATCGCTTTTGATATTGAGGGTAGCAGTAACGCTATATGCCAGAGAGAAATAGAAGCGGCGTATGGCATAGCAGAAGTTGAGAGACGTTTTTTCACTGACATTGCTGATGTTATTACGAAATGGAGTGAGGTCGATATCGTAATTATGTGCAATGTCTTTCACGAGATACCACCCGAAAAATGGCTGCATGAGATTGGTTCCGAATCGAGGTTACTTGAACTTATCAAGTCAGATGGATACCTTCTAATTGTCGAAGACCAGCGCATCCCAGTCGGAGAGAATGCGCATGATTACGGATTTCTCGTTTTCAACACTTTGCAATTTCAAAAACTGTTTAGTTTCAAGGGTGATGTCAAGGAAAGCTTATACAAGAAATATGATGCCGACTTGGGAGTTGATGGCAAAGCTGGACGACTTCTAGCACATCGCTTTGCAAGGAGTCTGGTGAGTCAGATAACAGCGGCAAGTCAGAAAGAAGCTATAGCCGATCTCTTTAAGACGGCTGGTAATGAAATGGCAAAGCTAAGGAATAAAGCTAAGAAAGAAACGCCTTCATTTCAGGAAGGTCAGTTGCATGCGTTCTGGATGACACAATATGCAAATGCAACTTTATGGTTGCAAGATCAAGGTGTGATCGAATTTAAATGAAGCGAATCGTCACAATGATGTAGGTGAAGGCACTTATATTTTTGAACGCTCAAGTGCAGTCTGATATTTTTTTATAAAATCAGTCGGATTGATTTCTAGCGCTAGTGCCACGTCGAGAAACTCCGGGAAATCCAAACGTCGTTCCCCACGCTCATACTTTGAAACAAACGACTGATTTTTGCTGAGCTTAGCAGCGATGTCTGATTGGAGCATACCTTTCTCCAACCGTATCGCGGTCAACATTTCCCGGAACAGTTTATATCTTGAGTCATGTATTGGATTTGGCATCTCGCCATTCTGAAACCCAATTTAGACTATCCCAAAACCCACTACGGGTTATTTGTTGGTAAAATACAATGGAATACGAGCATGCTCTTGTAACACACCACAATCTTCCCTTATGGCAACCAAATGACTATTTTGCACTTAGATCACATAGCAGCGCGCAAGATCATTAGCGAGCAGCAAGGCGCGCAATGCACGCGCTGGTTTAAAGGCTATACACGTCCAACCCATGCTGGTTGGTATCAAGTGAAGTCTGGTGACATCCCAAATTCAGCACGCTATTGGAACGGCACGCGCTGGATGCTCTGTTCAGGCAGTTCAAAAAAAGAAGATGTATCTTCGTTCCAGAACTGGATTTGGCGAGGACTGAAGAAACAATCGGCTTTCTAGTCATCGGTAACTTCTACTTTATCTACCCAATTACTTGATAACTTACCTACGAGGGATAACTTATGCATTTAAATAGAATTTCATCGCTGACGGTATTGGCTACGATCTTCAGTATTACTGGCTGCGCGACTTCTTCAATTAGCCATGATGCCGCCAAAGCAGTTCCTGCTGACAGGATATTCTTAACACCCACCATTACAGAGAAGGACAACGCAAAAATCATTGTAGTGAGGGATACGGGCTTTACAGGGGGTGGTGTTTTTCAACATCTATATATTGATGGCAAAGAAGCTGCGCGCTTAAATCCCGGCGAGAAAGCGGAATTCATATTACCCCCAGGAGATCATATTTTGGGCGCAATTCCAACCAATGCATTCGGTCAGGCTTCACTAAATACCATTGATCAAAAATTGGAGTCTGGGAAGAGATATTTTTATCGGATACAAACAGATGGCAATTCATTTCGCACTGTAGTACAGCGCTATCTACCAATGGCGGATAGTGGCAATTAAATACAAAACACTCTCATCATAAAAGAATTGTGTTTTTCAAGTGATCTACTGACAGAGCAAATTTTCTGTGATGATAAATTTAAAAAAATAACTCAAAAGAATCGAGTACTTATTTTTGCGAAAGCAAGAATTGCATTAAGCTTTTTTTCTATTACCATCAAAGAATCTTTGTTCTCATAACCAGCAAAAAACATGGCACCACCGTAGCTAGTAGGATTCAATTCCTTATACTCGTGCCATGCTTCATCAAACGCTTTTTTCTCTTTACCAGCCACAAACGGAGAAAAGTTAGCTACTGCGGCTGCCATAACTTCAAAGTTACTGTTCAACAACCCACTCACATCCGGTGCATCATGAGTAGAATTATGCAGCCTTGCTGCCTCTATTCTTGCAAGAGCAGGAGCAAACGCTGCACGAAAGGAAGTGGCAGCAGTACGATACGCATTTCTTTTATGTACGTACAAAAGCAACCCGCCACCAATCAATGCTGTAATTATCGTAACAATGGCTGGAATGTATTGAGTCATAGGTTTTAAAGGTAAACTTTGATTGGAACAACCTCACCATTAAAACAATAACACAACAAATTGTTAAATTTAGAGCCAAGAAAAATGATGGCATTCCCGTACCAAAAAAAATGCCAATACAACAGTGCATTTTAAAGAGAAATTTTTTTTGACGGTATCAGTAACGGTATTTTAAGAAATTGAATTTACAGAACCCAGTACCTGTAAGGCTTTCAAGCCTATATACAACTCCACCTATCCCACCAGAATTTTCTTGCAGATTACATAGTCTGTCAGAACTAAACCCTATATTAGCGGCCGCTAATATAGGGTTTTAAATTTTTGGAAACAGAATAATTTAATGAATGATGACAAAGTTCACGCAGAAAGATGCTTAAGTTATTATTCTACACAGCAATCAACGTTAGCTCTTCCATTTCGCCAAACCTTCCTTGATATTCTGAAATAGATGTCGTCCATACTGGATTTTTTCCACTGGAAATAACCGCTCGATGGAGGCAACCTATAATACTATTTGAATTTTTAGGCGCGCCATTCTCAAATTCAAGAGAAAGATAATTTCCGTTACGGATTGGTAGGATCAACACTTTATTTTCATAGCAAGAAATCTTGTGATAAGTTTCAGCATGATCCATATATTTTGACTTAAATATTACAATCGGAACAGTTTCTGCCATTAATGCAATTTCTTTGTAACTAGCTATGGTCATTTGGCTTGGTGCTGGAGCAATTAACAAGCGTCCAAACTGCAGAGGGTCGATATTGAGTGCGCTCGCGTTTGCGGCGACAACACATCGTTCGAAGTCATTAAATGAGGATAACTCTAATATATCTATTTGTTCTTGAAACCATTCATTAATTGCTTCTTGTGAGGCATCAATTTCAATCGCATCTCTCTTGGCTGAACGCGGTTTAAAATTCAAGAATCCAATATACTCTGCCGCATATCCACCATGAACTGATGTTGCCAATCCTCCAATGGTTCTCATACCCAACCTGAAACGATCTGATTCTGCGTGAGTTGAAATTGCGGCGAATCCAACTGTGTATCCGTCAGACTTAATAGGCCTTAATCGTCGAGCATTATTTGCAATATATTCTTCGCATGAGCTACCATCAGGTTCGTATTCCACCAATGACAATTTAGTCAGCAAAGTAGCGCCATTGGTCGTTGCCTCATTAAAGGCTTCATGTATTATTTTCTTTGGAAATGTTGGACTTTCAAAAGAAACGCATACGTCAAGACCTGCGACTATAGCTGCAAGGTAATCATGTAATTTCGGGTGGATATTAGGAACACCGAGTATTCCCAAATGAATAGTTACATCGTCTTGATTTTTAATAATTCCGTTTTTTAATTTAAGTCGTACCTGTGTTGATGTTCGAAAATTAAAATTACTGGGCTTTCCTGTCTTTACTATTGGCCGAAATGTTATTCCATTATTAAATATCAAAGTATTAGCTTCATCAATACCTTTATCAAATCGTCTACTGATAACTGTTACCGAATTAGCAATCATAAATGCTGAATAAAATCCAATTCCAAATCGTCCAATTGATTTAAATTTTGACGATCGCAATCCCGGGAACTCTTTTTGTACCAGAACAGATTTCCAAAAACTAGTTCCAAAATCTAACAAAGAACCCGTCAGTACGTCATACGACATTCCTATTCCATCATCCTCAAAAATTAACCAGGATTCATCATTGATAGTGCGGACTTTAATTTCAATTGTACCAATGTATCCTTCATCAATAATCTGTCGCGCAACAATTGCGTCACGCGCATTTTGAATAAGCTCACGCACAACAACCTCAGTTGTATCAGTCCCCTCACCATAAAGTTTTTCACCGCCTAGATTTTTGACAAGCGACTCTATATTGCTAACATGAATTCTGGCACTGCAAGGCACCCAGTCTTGAGCATGTAATAACTTGGCAATCTCAAAAATCGAGTTTGCGCCTTTAATTTTCTTAATTTTAAATTCTGGAGCCGAATTTGGTCGATTCCTATTGTTCAGCAACATATTCGACGCATGGATTTCAGAGTCCACTACCGATATGGCATCAAATGCAATCCACCAAGCATCTGCAGTCTCTATTGGATATGGATTACTTGATGTATAAAGAATCGTTTCACCAGACGGGTCACCATTGTCAAGCGATGGCCCCATCATTTTATTCTGAGCTTGCCAATGCAATTTTGAAATTCCACTTCGTCTAGTCAATGCGTAAAGAAAATCTGGTGCTCGTGAATGATTGATATGAGCGGCGTCCGCACAACGCAATAGGCACGCAATTTTAACTGGATCCACTTGCCATTCAGGTGGAAGTCCAGCAGGGGCATTGTATTGATCTCCGAGTTTTGAAGATAGCAAATCAATATCCCAATGATGGCTAGAGGCAATTTTTCCAGTCAACTCACCAATATGCTGACGTAGCTCGAAGTCGTCGATCAAATAAATTGACTGTCCAGTATCTGGATGCACCCATCCTTTAGTAGCAAGGCTACTTGCTTGATGCGCATGAAGCGCGCGAAGCGCAGAAAAATCCGCTGCGGCTTCCCATAACTCCTTATTTACGTCAGGTGCTCGATCACACTCTACGGCATATGCATCCTTCCATTCAATTGTTTTTCGGACTCCATCCTTTCCGCTGGTATATGCTTCCCAGCACATGGCAGAGTCATGCAAAAGAATTGCTCCACCAAGAATAAAAGCTTCGAGTGGGTTAAGCGGATAATCTTTTCCAGCAACTATATCTGCAACTCCCCATAATCCATCCAAATGAGATATGTCGTGGACAGTCAGACCAGGCAATACTTCAGAAATCTTTCCAACAAGAGATTCAATTTTGTTTCTAAACTTCAAAAATTCCGTGCGAAGACGCTCGCAATGATCTCTATGCTTAAGTAAATTCGACTCACTAAATGCCGTGCGCCAAAGCGCCGTCGCTTCAATATTTTCGATATTCATGGGAGATACATTCCGAGTATAAATGGCAAATCAGTATAGCCTGAAAGGCAAGAAAAAATGCCCTTTTCCATTTGATTTAATTGCCTAAAACAATTTTCCACAAAGCCATTTAACGAAAATTAAATTATTTAAGAAAAAAGCACTTTTTTTAGTTATTGAAAAGTCTAAAAGGAGTTAATTTAAGAAATTCAGAAGATGTAAAATTATGAAATTCACAATCTGTGATTAGTCTTAATAAAATTTCTTTACTCATGGGCGACTCAATGTCACGACCTGTCACAATTACGCTACCTGACCTTGGTTATACTTGATCGTAAAAAACTTAACCACGAAAAAAAGAAGGCCTGATTGCCAGCAACATTGGCGATCAACTTAATGTAATCCGCCTAGTCATGACGCGTCCCCTGCGAAGCCTGATGAATGAACGCATGCTGGAAATGAGTAACGATAGCATTGATGACTGGGTCAAGCTGATCAAACTGATGAGAACTGACCATGCCAGGTTGCGTACGGTACTACTGGGCTATGATAGGTTAATCGATACATTTATGCGGACTGAGAAAGAAACTTTCCCCCAACTGAAGCGATCTGATGCGGGCAACCTTATTTTCACACCTATCAATCTCAGGAGAGAGTACCAATGATGCCATCCACCTCTGGCATCACAAGGGCAGCGACAGTGTTACTTGCCCTGTGCCTGTTATCGGGCTGTACGCTAATTAAGACTGGCATGGCCTTGACGCGTTCTCGCGATGTATTTGTGGTCAGCAAAACCAATGCCGATATACGTTATCTGGCTGGTACCTCACCAGAAATTGCAGAGCAGGTGACGAACCGAGTTGCTGCTGCCGTCAAAGAAGCGCGTGAAGTGGTTGAAAAAGCACATGGTGCAAAGTTTGCTCATGCACCTCAAGTCTACATCTGCCATGCCGATTGCTTTATCCGCTATGTGCCCGTTACCGTCAATGAGCCAGCGGCGCAGTTTGGGGATAGTATTTTTTTGAATATCGACGCTCTGCTAAAAAGAGAAGCACGCGGGGCATTGCCGCTGGAATATATTCTCACGCATGAACTGAGCCATCTCTTGCTATATCAGGTGGCGGGGCCAATTGCCTATGCGCGTGTACCAGCCTGGTTCCGTGAAGGGATTGCCCAGCAGGTGGCGCAAGGGGCAGGTGCTTCAGAGTTTGTCACCAAGCCGGAAGCGGCTCGCATGCTATTGGATGGCAAGCATTTTGATCCGGCAGAAGTGGGCAGCATGTTGACCAACCGGACTGCGCCCAGTTATGGCTTGACCACACCCATGTTTTACCGTCAGGCGCTGATGTTTGTCGATTTCCTCAAGGCCAGCAATCCCACGGCGTTTGAAAAGGCATTGCATGATATTGTGAGTGGCAAGGATTTCCATGACAGTTTTAAGTCCGCCTATGGGGCATCGATTGTGTCATACTGGCCCGCATTTATCACGTCAGTCACCGCCATCATGCCGCTGGCAGAAGCTGACAGTCATTGGCGATATCAATATTTCCCTGTGTGACTACCCCACACAAGGTAAGCAAATCATCATAGAAAACCTGCTGACAAATTCCGAAAAATGCTTGAATCAACTACTTTAAAAGTAATGCTTAACTTGCTATGCACCACCAACACCCTGTGAATTTTCGCGATGTCAGCGATGCCTTGGGGCTTTGGCTTGATGACGTTCCGTTTCCACTTGGGCGCTTAATTCGTGGCGGTAAATTTGACACCATTTCCACACTGGCAGATTTGGGTTCTCCCAAGACAATTATCAATTTGCGTCAAGGACCAGACCCACAACATCTTGGTGCAAAACTGATACACCTTCCTGCAGCAGATTCCGTTGAGAATTACGACACCAGTCATTCAAAGGTACGTCGTTGGATTGCCACGGTCATGGAAGTCTTGGTTGATCCTGCGACTCAATGGCCGGTCTATATTCATTGCACTTCGGGGCGGGATCGTACTGGTGTCGTAGTTGCCGCCACATTGTTACTGATAGGCATCCCTAAAGAAATCGTTGTTGGAGAATTTTTGCTGAGCAGCGATGCCGAACGCGAATCTGTTTTGCAAGCAATTGATGGATTGTGCAATCGCTCATATGAGCCACTGGTCAATTCATATAAACTGAAGCAAGCACTTTTGAGAGTGCATCCAGCTTGAGCTGGAACCCATTTTTAAATTAGTCACTCGTATGCAAGTAGAGGCCTCGCCCATTTTTTGACGCACGATTCAGGGCCTGCGCGAATCCAGTCAACGACTCTCTTTCCTCTGCAAAAGATGGCAACTGAAGAAGGCGCTTCAGCTCACGTCCAAGAATTTCACATTCAGAGGGAGATAGGATTACATACATGCCATAACAGTACCAAGCGCCGCCTTCCCTTGGGCACTGTGTTCTGGGATGTATCTGTCCGTAGCCTCTTCCAAATTTGAATGCAATTAAAATCTGTTTAGCTTCCTCTGAAGAGGATGTTATGAGTTTTTGCAATGATTTTGGATGAAAGAAATCAGGATGCGTCTCAGCTTTGACCTTCAGACTATCAAGTTCAGCTTCATATCCCATAATGATCGCAATAATCCTGTCAGCAAATTTCGCCTGATCAGAATTAAGGGTCGAATAATCGAGGCCATTTTCAATGAAACTACGCCACAGCTGAATGTTTTCTTCAGAAAGAGCGATGTAATAAAAGGGCTCCTTACGTTCCTGCGCAATCAGCTTATCAAGATGCGCAAGATAAATTTTTCTTTGCTTTACATCGCCTTTACCAAAATAAGAGCGCAACCCTTGCCAAGAAAAGCTCTCGTAAAACCAACCTGAATGTCCGGCACATGCATTAGCTGTTGGAAAAAGAAAGGCAATGCAAAGACTAATTTTGACGAATTTCAAAAACCAAGATGACAAAGGCATGGTCAAATCCTAGATGTAAAGCAAAAAAACTGAGCTCATTAACGGTCGCATTTTGCAAAACCTGGTCTATGCAGCATGCTGGAAATGAGCACCGACAGTCGTGATCGGCGCGCCAGGCCAGTCAAACTGACCCGTACTGGCCATACCAGGCTACCTGCGGTGTTATCGGGTTATTATCGGGTAATCGATACATCCATGCAGAAACAGGAGTTTGCGCCATGAGTGCATGACATAGCTTAATATGCTGATCTTGTACATCAATCTTTATATCGCTATCAACACCGCAAATGATAAACGCCAACCGCATTAATTATATCAACACCGCCCTGATTATCCTGTCTTGCGCTGTTGCGTTTGTCATCCCTTTCGAATTATTTTTGTTCTCTTACGCTGTGCTTGGCCCATTGCATTACCTGACCGAGATAGGTTGGCTGCATAAGAAAAATTATTTCACCAAGGGTAAATACGATTTTATTTTTTTGATTGGTCTGTGCTTTGCTCTGCTTTTCTTCCCAGCCCTTGCACATCTGGCTAAGGACAGCACTTTTGTTGCAGACGTATTGGCGTTTGCGGTTTTACTGGCGCTTATTTTTGCGCTTGTCAAAGACAGGCTGTATCGCACCGCGCTTGTGGCCCTGTCCTTGTTGGCTGTGGCTGTCGTGAATAAGTCCCCGGCTTATTTACTCTTGATGGGCATTTTTCTTCCTACTGTTATTCACGTCTTTATTTTCACCCTGGCGTTCATGTTGTTTGGTGTTTTGAAAGAAAAATCGTTTTCAGGATATTTGTCTATCGCAGTTTTGATCGTTTGTGCGGCAAGTTTTTTTATAGTCAGTCCAGAGAGTTTGCAATATACGGTGAGTGCTTATGTCCAAAAATCTTACTTTCAGTTTGAGCTATTGAACTTTAGCCTGATCAATGTTTTTCATCTTGATGCGCTGTCAAAAACCAGCGAGATTTTTAGCAGCAATGCAGGGTTTGTGGTCATGCGCTTTATTGCTTTTGCGTATACCTATCATTACCTGAACTGGTTTTCAAAAACATCCGTCATACAATGGCATAAGGTGCCAAAGAAAACCCTGTTTTTGACGGTGGCGATCTGGCTGTTGTCGATGGCACTGTACGCTTATGATTACAATCTTGGCATGCAGGCCCTGCTTTTCCTGAGCCTGTTGCATGTGTTTTTGGAGTTCCCGCTTAATGTTGTGTCGTTTGCGGGGATAGGGAAGGCGCTGGCCGGGGGTAATCGCACTGCTGCTAGAGTCCCTCCCTTTCAAGGGGAGGGTTAGGGCGGGGATGGGTTTCGGTTGATTGACGGGACATGAATTTGCTACAGAACCCCATTCCCATCCCAACCTTCCCCTTGAAGGGGAAGGCGCTTTAACACAACGATCAATACAAAAAACCGCTTATCAAATACAACTGAAGCGGTTTTTTTATCACACATGTCAGCGCAATCAGCTTTGAATGCTTCTTGGTAGCTGGCTTTACCAGAGGAGGCTAACTCCCTCCCGCTTCCACTGACCACCCTCCCCCAAGTGCCTTGACCAGTTGCACTGCCGCGCGGCGTTGTCGGGTATTGAGATCACGCGTACTGCGTTGCGCTTGCAGGGCGTTGGTTTGGGCGACGATGACGTCGAGGTAGCTGACTGCACCTTGTTTGTAGCGGATTTCTGCCAGTGTCAGGGCGCGTTGGGCGGCGACTGCGCCCAGGCTTTCTTCTTTGGCTGCTTCACCATAATGGCTGAGCAATGCGAGCTGGTCTTCGACTTGCTGGAATGCGCCCAGTACGGTTGTGCGGTAGCGTTGGCCTGCCTCATCAAGTACCGCTTCTGCGCCTGCGACCTGGGCTTTGCGGCGCCCCCCGTCGAACAGACTCACAGCCAGGGTGGGGCCGATTGCCCAGAACAGGTTGGGCATTTCTATGAATTTGGCGAAGTCACTGCTTTGAAAGCCGCCCTGTGCGCCCAGGTTAAGCGAGGGGAAGAAGGCAGTTTGGGCAATGCCGACTTTGGCGCTGGCAGCAGCGATGCGCAATTGGGCGGCGGCGATGTCGGGGCGGCGTTGCAATAATGCGGATGGCAAACCCAGCGGTATTGCGGGCGTGGTGGCTGGTACGACCCTGGGTGCGATGCTGAAGCTGGATGCGTTGGCACCGACCAGGGCGGCGATGGCATGTTCCATCATGGCGCGTTGTGCCTGCACTTGCTGTGCTTGTGAGCGGGCAGATTGCAATTGCGCTTCTACGCGGGCGACGTCAAGGCCGGATGCGATGCCTTCATCATGGCGGCGGTTGATCATATCGACTGCACGGCTGTAGGCGGCGACGGTGTCGCTGAGCATGGCGGCTTCTTCATCAAAACCGCGCAAGGCGACCAGGGTGTCTGTCAGTGTGGCTTGTAATGACAGGCGGGCGGCAGCGAGGTCAGCCTTGGCGGCTTTTTCTTCTGCGACACCGGCATTGACTTGTTCGCGTACACGGCCCCAGAGGTCGATTTCATATTGGAAATCCAGGCCCAGCGTGGCGCTGTTGTATTCATTGGGCGAAGTGGGGCCTAGCACGCGCAGGGGGCGGCGTTCTGACTGGCGGATGCGCTGGCCGTTGAGGGAGGTGCCCAGCGTTGGCAATTCAGCGGCGCGCAACTGGCCCGTGGCTGCCTGTGCCTGGCGGTAACGTGCCAAGGCGCTGGCAAGGTCGGGGCTGTTGTCTATGAGTCGTTGTTGCAGGCTGTTGAGTTCTGCATCACCAAACAGCAGCCACCATTCTTGTGCAGGCAGGGTCAGTGCTGCATCGCTGGCGGATGCCGGTGCTTCTTTATAGGCAGCGGCCAGCGGCATGACGGGTGCCTGTGTGATGGGCGCTTGCGTGCAGGCGGCACACCAGACAGACAAGGCGGCGATGACATAGCGCCTCATGGTTTGGCCTTGGCAGGATTTGCTGCTGTATTTGCTGCTGTATTTGCTGCTGTATTTGCTGCTGTATTTGCTGCTGTATTTGCTGCTGTATTTGCTGCTGTATTTGCTGACAGTTGCACAAGGTCACCATTGCTGATGCCGTCTGGCGGGTTGTTGATGACGCGGTCATTGCGGTCGATGCCTCCAGCGATTTCGATGAGGCTGCCAAAATCACGGGCGATATTGACGTTTTTGAGGACAACGCGGTTATCGCTGCCCAAGGTGGCAACGTGGGTGCCATTCTTGCCAAAGATCAGGGCTGCGGGTGGCAGGTTGATGCTGGCGGTGTTGGCCGCAGACTCAAAACTGACGGTAGCGAAGCCGCCAGGCAGCAGTTCTTTATTGGGGTTTTCAACAGCAAGTTGTACCAGCATGGAGCCTGAGCGTGGGTCTATTGCCTGTGCCAGTGATTGCACGGTGGCGGTGTAGGTGCGGCCCGGGCGTTCACGCACGCTGAGCTGGGCAACGCTGCCGTTTTGCACCATGGCGACCTGGCTTTGCGGTACGTTGACATAGACGCGCAGGCGCTGCACGTCAGAGACGACAAACAATTCGCTGCCAGGCGCACCGCCGACATTGATGAGTGCGCCGGTGTCGGTATTGCGGGCGGTGACGATGCCGTTGAATGGCGCTGTCAGGCGGGTATAGCGTTTGAGTGCCTGCACGCGGTCTACATTGGCTTGCAGGGCATTGACGGCAGATTGCTTGGCAGCGAGGTCGCCGGCTTTTTCATCTGCCTCTTGCTTAGAGACGGCATCGCTGGCCAGCAGTGATTGCCAGCGCTTGGCGGTGCTGGTAGATAGTGCCAGGTTGCTGCGCGCATTGCTGAGTTCTGCCTGGGCTTGCAATAATTGCTGATCGAGGTCGGGGGTGTCGATCTCGGCCAGCAGTTGCCCTGCCTTGACGGCACCGCCGATATCGACTGTCCAGTTTTTGAGGTAACCGCTGACGCGTGCATAGATGGGCACGCGGGCCCAGGCTTCTATGCGGGCGGGCAGTTCAAACTTTGCCACACCTGTGCCAGCAGTCGCCACCAGCGACACCGTGGGCACGGTACTGGCGATAGCACGATCCTTGATTTGTCCGGCTTGTGAGCGGCGTGTAGCTACACCAGCGACGACGACGATGGCGGCAATCACGGCCAGCGAGATGCCCAGGATTTTATAGCGGGCAGATGATTTTGATGAATCAGTTTTCATGAATAAGAAACTCCGGCAACAGTTTGTGGCGGTGATGCCGATGGTGCTGATGGTGCTGATTTAGCACGGCGAGATTCCCGGTCATGCACGAGGCTGAAGACCACGGGAACAAAAACAAGGGTGGCAACGGTGGCGAATACCAAGCCACCGATAACGGCACGGCCCAGCGGGGCGTTTTGCTCACCGCCCTCACCCAGGCCCAGTGCCATGGGCAACATGCCGATGATCATCGCCAGTGCCGTCATCAACACAGGGCGAAAGCGTACGAAACCGGCATCGAGCGCAGCGGCGGTGGCGTCACCCAGTTCTGCCAGGCGTTCACGCGCAAAGCTGACGACCAGCACGCTGTTGGCAGTGGCCACACCCATGCACATGATGGCCCCGGTCAGCGCGGGCACTGACAAGGTGGTGTGGGTGGCAAACAACATCCAGACGATACCCACCAACGCGGCAGGCAGGCCGGAGACAATCACCGCAGGGTCAAGCCAGGACTGGAAGTTGACGACAATCAGCAGATAAATCAGCACGATGGCACCCAGCAAGCCGTACAGCAGGCCAGAGAAGGCACGGTCCATGGTGCGCGCCTGGCCCAGCATTTGCACGGTCGTGCCTTTGGGTACTGTGGCTGACATCTCGGCCACGACACGGCGGATATCATCAGCCACGGCACCGAGGTCACGGTCTTGTGTGGCAGCGTGTATCTGTATCATGTTTTGCACATCGTACTGGCTGACCAGGGCACTGCCGCTGGCGCGTTCTATGCTGGCGAGGCCGCCGAGTGTCGCAGCATCTGCCGTAACACCATTGCCAACAGGCAGGTTGGCGAGTGAAGCGAGTGAGCCGAGCTGGTATTGCGGAGTCTGCATGACGATGGGGTAGCTGACGCCATTTACGGGATTGAGCCAGTAAGTCGGTGCAACCTGGCTGCTGCCGGCGAGGTTGACAACCAGGCTGTTGATGACATCACGCGTCGTCAAGCCCAGCAATTGCGCCTGGGTTCGATCGACATTGACGTTGAACACCGGTGCCTTGTTGGATTGCTGTATGCGCGCATCAGCCACGCCGGGTATGGCCTTGATGCGCTTCAACAGTTGCTGCGCATAGCCAAAATTGGCATCGACATTGCTGCCGCGTATTTGCACGTCGATAGGTGCGGGTGCGCCAAAGTTGAGAATCTGGCTGACGATGTCTGCAGGCGGGAAAGAGAAAGTGGTATCCGGGAATTCACGCGGTAGCGCCTCGCGCAGTTCACGCACATATTCTGCCGTGGGGCGATGGCCCTCACCCAATGCAATCTGGAAATCACCATCTTGCGAACCCATGACACCAGTATTGTTGTAGGTGAGGTTGATACTGCTGGGCGGCAGGCCGATGTTATCGACCATGGTGATGATTTCTTCTGAGGGGATGATGCGGCGTATCGCTTTTTCTATGCTGGCAAAGCGTACGGCAGTTTCTTCTACCCGCGTGCCTACTGGCACCCTCGCATGCATGAGCACCTGGCCAGAATCAACCGAGGGGAAGAAATTGCTGCCGATAAAAGGTAGCAATAAAAACGACAGTGCCACCACCGCCAGGAAACCCACGATAAACGGTTTGCGACGTGTAACTGCGCTTTGCAGCAAACCGCGATAGCCTTCACGCAGGTATTCAAACCTGGCTTCAAAACCACGCTGGAAACGCACCAGCGGATTGCGTGAAGGCACGCCATGGTTGCCATGCACATCGTCGGCAGTATGTGGATGCAAGAGATAATTTGCCATCGTCGGCACCAGCGTACGCGACAGAATGAAGGAACAGACCATCGCAAAAATCACCGCTTCTGCCATGGGCACAAACAAGAAGCGCGATACACCTTCCAGGAAGAACATGGGGATAAAGACGATACAAATACACAGCAGCGAGACAAAGGCGGGCGTGACGATTTGCTGTGCGCCATCAAGAATCGCCGTCTCTACATCCTTGCCCTGCTCCAGGTGCCAGTTGATGTTTTCTATAGTGACCGTTGCATCATCGACCAGAATACCCACAGCCAGCGCTAGACCACCCAGGGTCATGAGGTTCAGGGTTTCACCAAAGGCAGCCAGTGCAATGATGGAACCGAGGATGGACAGCGGGATGGAAATTGCAATAATGACCGTAGAACGCCAGCTACCGAGAAACAGCAAGATCATCACACTGGTCAGCGCAGCAGCAATTGCACCTTCGAGCGCCACGCCACGAATGGCTGCGCGCACGAACAATGACTGGTCATTGATGGCGACTACCTTCAATGCTTCTGGCCAGGATGGTTTCAGGGTGACCAGTTTGGCGCGGATGTTATCGACAATGGCCAGCGTGGATGCTGAACCATTTTTCAATACCGACATCAGCACAGAACGGCCACCATCCACATGCACGATATTGGTTTGCGGCGCATTGCCATCATGCACATCGGCGACATCGCGCAGATAGATGGTGCTGCCGTTGATGACCTTGACCGGCATGCGGCCCAGTTCTTCCAGCGCGGACGGTGCGCTGTTCATTTGTATGGTGTATTCCAGGCTATCTATCTTTTGTGTGCCGACTGGCACCAGAACGTTTTGCACTGCCAGCGCAGTCGCCACATCCTGTGCGGACAGGCCACGCGCCTGCAGGGCAGCGGGCTTCAAGTCAATTTGCACCTGGCGCTGTTTGCCGCCATAAGGCAAGGGGATAGCTGCACCCGGCACGGTGACCAAAGGCGTGCGCACGGTATTCATGCCCAGGTCAAACAGGCTTTGTTCAGACAGGCCCTGCCCTGATAATGCCAATTGCAGGATAGGCACGGTTGCGGCGTTGTAGTTCAGGATCAGCGGTGGCGTGATACCGGCAGGCATCTGGCGCAAGGCCACTTGCGAAATCGCCGTCACCTGGGCATTGGCGACTGCAATATTCACACCAGGCTGGAAGAATATCTTGACGACGCTGATACCAGGGTAGGTATTGGCCTCAATATGCTCAATATCATTGACGGTGGTGGTCAGGCTGCGCTGGAACAAGGTAGAAATGCGTCCCGCCATCTGATCGGGCGGTAGCCCGGTATATTGCCAGGCCACGGCAATGACCGGCATGCGTATTTCAGGAAAAATATCAGTAGGCGTGCGCAATGCAGCCAGCGGCCCCACAATCAGGATGACCAGCGCCATGACGACGAAAGTATAAGGACGTCGCAAGGCGACACGGACTGCATCAATCAGCACATTCAACTCCGCCGGTCTGAGGCCTTAAGGCCCCGGTTGATAAAACAAAATAGAACAAACGATAGAGCAAAAATCGGGAACAAGCTAAGGCAGGCAAACAAGCAAACAGCAAAGCAAGACCCTTACCAGGAAATTGGCAGCGACAAATAGTAAAGCAGATCAGTGCGCTTGATAAGCCGCATAATCTGCATAAGTATATGAATATAGCTCATGAGTAGGTATTCCCTGGCTTTGCGCCTGTCTCATACCCTGTATTGCTACATACTTGCTACATACCGTTACAGTAGCGAGGCGATTTATCCGCTTTAGTGCAGCACCAGAGCCGGGTCAGGTCACTATAAAGTGAGCTCAGCTGGAATTGGTTTTGCCAGCGCAGCCAGGGCGGCCTGAATGAAAGGGCCTTTGGCTTCGGAGTATGCCGCCTTGTCATTGGCATGTGCTTGTGCCAGCTGCAGCTTCAAAGCCTGGTACTGTGAGCACAATTGCGCATCTGTGCGCAGTATGTCCCTGAACGCCAGGTGCTCATTCCAGAACGGCGAACCAGTCACAACCGCATGCAGGTGTATGCGTAGCGAGTCTGCGGGTGATTTGACAAAGTAACGCCGCATGGGCAACTCTTGCTCGTACTTTGGCACATAGACATATCCCAGTTTGGCAAGAGCCGGAATGTTTGCCTCTATCTCTTGCAGTGAACCAGCCCCAAGCAACACATCTATCACAGGTTTGGCTGCCAACCCGGGAACCGACGTGCTGCCTATGTGCTCCATGCTCACGGCAACTGGGGTGAATGCAGCCAGCAATTCACTCTTTGCCTCAAGAAAGAGCGCTGGCCATCCTTTTGAATAGGGCATTATGACGACCTTGGACATACTAACTATTCCTGAGGTGCGTAGCTGCCCTTGTTTTCTTTGATGAAGAGATTCAATTGCTCCAGCAAGCCGGTGCTGGCATTGCGGGTGATGAAATTGAAGGTTTCTGCTGTTGTCCCGTCGATGTGGTGAATATCGGCGAGTGCCAGGCCGCCTGCCACATCGCGGCCAAACTGGCTGCGCAGATATTGGTTGCTGACATCGCCTTCGGCAAAGGCATCGGCGTGGTGGTCTGCGATGAGGGTTCTAACAATATAGGCCTGGGCATCTGGCTGGCCTTCGGCAATGTCATCGACATACAGGATGCTGCAATGGGGGTAACGGGTTTTGGCGTCGATGTCAGCGGTTGATCCACGGGTGACGACGATGGATTTGCCTGAGAGCTTGAGGTAGTCGTCAAATGCAGCCTGGTCGGCGCTGCGCACCAGCAACGACCTTTGCACCTGGAAGTAGGCATCACTCCATGAGCCGCCTGGCCCGGTATCCCGCTTGTCGCGTTTTTGGACACCGGCGGCGGCGATGTCGCACTTATCCTCGTCAGGCATGGTCCAGATGCCGTCAAAATCATGTTCTATGAGAGCAATTTCCAGCCCTTGGGAGATCGCAAATTTTTCCAGGAAAATGACGTCCAGCCCGGTAAGCTGGCCTTGCTCATTCTTATAACAAACCGGGGCAAAGCCGCCATAAGTGCATACAGTTAATTTGCCTGGAACTTTGGTCGTGATCGCTACTTTCGTCATCGCATTTCCTTTTGATTGATGGATGGAAAACTGCTTTACTATGGTTTAGCTATATCTTGCTCTGCTTTATCAAGGCTCTCCAACGTCAGCAACTCAGCTGTTGTCAGGATGCCGATATTGACAATATTGTAGCCTTTCAATGCTTCGCAACGTAGCAAACCTTGCGTACAGAAGCGTATATCCCCAAGGTAGTTTTCGTCTGGATAATAGAAGAACAGCATGTCGCCAGCGCTTTCTATATTCATGGCGCGGTCCAGGACCTCTGCAGGGAATTTTCCTTGGGTAACCTTGAGCAACCACTCACGAAATCTTGGAATGGCGGCGGTCGAGATTTCTTTAGTGACTTTATTGTGTGGAGCATGAAAACCCAGTCTTGTCTTTTCCAGATGCTTGCTGGCAAGCATCCGTCTTTCGGTGCCCGCCATGAAAATGAGCGCGCAGGCAGACATGCAATTGCCATTGACTGCAGTATTGATCTTGCCTTCTGTGATCAGTGCTGCAATGTCATAGGCGGCGCGCATATTGCCACCAGGGCTTTCTGTCATCACGACTGTTTTGACTGGTCCTTCTTCCAGTTTTTTACGGAATAGCTGGCTGTCTTCTGGCACCACCTTGCCAAACAGTATCAGAGTCTGGTTCGACCTGAGCATGGTCATGGCTGTGGCATTGCCGGAAAAAAGCACAGCGCACACGGATAGGAAGGCAAAAAGTTGTTTAAGATTAGATGGCATGGAGATAAGCATTTGTTATTTCGAGAAAAATTTACCTGGTGAAAGCGCGCGCCAATTCCACAAGTACCTGCTGCTGTGAATAAGCGAAATGCTTAACAATATGATATTAGACACTACCTGTTCAATATTTAACAACGCTTTTATTACATTATCTACCGCACAGAAGGAGACAGACACTTCGCTGATAATAGGCATCACTAACAACGCCATCACATCCATATCTTAAAAAAGGTCAAAGCCATGCTCATACTGTCTACCGCCAAGTCGCCTGCTGCAAAGCAAATACTGATCGCTTACGGCGTTGCCTTGCTGGCAGTGCTGGGCCTGGATGCGGTATGGCTGGGGCTGTTGATGACATCCACCTACAAGTCTTATCTGGGCGAGCTGATGCTGGCACAACCCAGGCTGATACCAGCGGCGCTGTTTTATTTATTGTATTCCTTTGGACTGACAGTATTTGGAATTGTGCCTGCATTGCGTGCGCATAGCTGGCAACAAGCCGGGCTCATGTGTGCCTTACTGGGTCTGGTTGCGTATGGAACGTATGACTTGAGCAATTTGGCGACGCTAACAGCCTGGTCACCAGTGTTAACGGCAATTGATATTTGTTGGGGTGCACTGCTGTCATGTATCGCTGGTACGCTGGCATATGTTGCTGCCCGTCGCTTTGGCTGAACGGAATTTCTTACGTTGAAGCCATGCTGTAACCAGCATGTGGCCTAAAGTACAGAAATAGTCTCTCACATGCGGGATCGTGGTACTCAATAGCGTCCACCTTCCCGCTCCACCCGCCATTACCCTGCGCCTGAAAATCAGTAGCTTTGATTGGCGCGCTCCTCACCTGAAAGATCGCGCCATGCTTACGCTGTCACTTGATACAACGCTCACCCTACAACATTACTTGATTGCCTATGGCAGTTCCCTGCTCAGCATGCTTGCGCTGGATGCAGCGTGGCTGACCATGGTGATGGGTCCCTTATATAAATCCCATTTGGGTGACATGATTCTGCCAAAACCAAGGATTGCGCCAGCGGCAGTATTCTATTTGCTCTACGCGATGGGTGTGGTGGTATTTGCCGTGGCACCTGCCTTGGGCCAGCAAAGCTGGACTTGTGCCTTGATGTTGAGTGGATTACTAGGCATGATTGCCTATGCGACCTATGACCTGACCAATCTCTCTACACTCAAGGGCTGGTCGTTGACTTTATCGCTGATCGATATAGGATGGGGTACGTTGATGACGTCCATCGGCGGCACAGTGGCTTATTTTGTCGTCAACCGGGCGTCTTGATTATATTGGCATCTGAATAGCAGCCCGCTTGTCTTCTATAACAAAATAGGTTTGTCCGGCAATTCGTTGATGTTCTCGCCGCTGGCGGGATAATGTGTGTTCAAGTGCATGCCAACAGCCTGTATGCCCTGGATAACACCTTCTTCATAGCGGTCTTGTTTAAAGGCCGCTTCAATCTGGTGGCAGATATGGTTCCATGCATCAATACCGGTTTTACGATAGATGCCGCGATCTGCGATGATTTCTACCTCGCGCTCAGCCAGCAAAACGTAGATCAGCACGCCGTTATTGTGTTCTGTATCCCATACGCCGACCTGGGAAAAAACCTCTATCGCACGTTCTCTGGTCGTTTGGTCTGCAAACACGGCAGCACAGTCAAGCGCACTCTCGATGACGAAACGGATTTCGCCCAGGTGGTTTGCTTCACACTGTTTGATGGCGCGCTCTATGGCGTCCAGGCTTGCAGGCGGAAACGAGCGCTTTAACTGCGAATGCATACTCAGCATATGTTTTGCAATGCGCAGGAAGTTAAGTTTTCTCATATCACCACCGCCCCGATGCACCGCCACCACCAAAACTACCGCCGCCACCGCTGAATCCACCACCACTTCCACCAAAGCCACCTCGTCCTGATCCGCCATAATAGGCACCTATCCCACGCGCACCCAGTACACCACTAAACAGACTGAATAACATGGCGACGATAGCAGCCACTACTGCCATGGAGACTGCGCCTATGACAAACCAGGCAATAACACCGACGACACCACCTGTGATGATGGCACCGGGCAACCTGCCAAAGACGGCACGCAACACGCCGCCAACGACTAAAGCGAGGACAAATAATATGGGTGCATATTGCTGAAAACCTCCGCTATCAACTACACGGCCCGGGCTTTGCACAAGCAAGGGTTCACCATCAATGACACGCATGATCTGATCTGTACCTGCCTTGATGCCGGCATAGTAGTCGCCTTGCTTGAAATAAGGCGTCATGGTCTCGGCAATGATACGTTTGGCTGTGGCGTCATTCAGGGCACCTTCAAGACCGTAGCCGACTTCTATACGCATAGTGCGGTCATTTTTTGCCACCAGCAGGATGACGCCGTCATCCACCTTTTTACGTCCCAGTTTCCATTTTTCTGCCACGCGCAAGGCATATTGTTCTATGCTTTCTGGTGCGGTGGTTGGCACGATCAATACTGCAAGCTGGCTGCCTTTTTTAGTTTCGAAAGCTCGCAGGCTTTGTTCCAGAGTGGCTTTTTGTTCAGCGCTGAGTGTCGCGCTCAGATCCGTGACACGGGTCTGGATGGGTGGGACGGCAATTTGTGCAGCGGCATCAAAGCTCAGCAGCAGCACGCATGCACAAATAAAATATCCGGCTTTTTGCAGGATGCTCATTTTGCGACGCCTGTGTTGGTAGTATTGGCTGCAGGGGCAGCAAAGTCTACGGTCGGCGGCTTGGCGATTTCTTTTTCATTCTCGACTGCGAAGTTGGGTTTGACCTTGTAGCCAAACATCATGGCTGTCAGGTTCGATGGGAAGGAGCGCACCATCACATTGTATTCTTGCACTGATTTGATATACCGGTTGCGGGCTACGGCAATACGGTTTTCTGTGCCTTCCAACTGGGCTTGCAGGTCGCGAAAGTTAGCGTCGGACTTGAGTTGGGGATAATTTTCAGTAACCACCAGTAATCTGGACAAGGCCCCCGACAATTCGCCCTGTGCTGACTGGAACTTGGCAAAAGCTTCCGGATTATTCAATATTTCAGGCGTAGCCTGTATGCTGCCAACTTTGGCACGGGCATTGGTCACGCCCAGCAATACATCTTTTTCCTGTGCAGCAAAGCCTTTGACGGTGTTCACCAGATTAGGAACCAGATCGGCACGGCGCTGGTATTGGTTCAAGACTTCAGACCAGCTAGACTTGACTTGTTCGTCGCCACTCTGGAAACCATTGTAGCCACAACCTGACAGTACCAACATGGCCATCATCGACAATAACAAGCCTAATTTGCGCATTTTAATTTCTCCGTGATTGCAAACGCGCCATCAAGCGCGTGAAATGATTCTTTAACTGGTGATGGTCATAGTGTCAGTTCAAGCCGATGACTTCGGTACGTTGGCGCACAGTGCACTTCATGCAGCATGTAAGTTAGATGCAGACTAGGGCAAATTGCCCTTCAAGCATTGAGGCACAACAAAGTTTGATGAACCAGGATGATCAAAAACAAAAACCCGCAAGGCTTGCACCCCGCGGGTTTTGATCGATGAGCAATGCAAAGCTGGTTTAGTAGCCCTGCACGGCATAGTCAATTAACTCAGGCATGTGTCCTGACTTGATTGCGCAGGGTTTTGATCAGATCATGGTTACGCAGCACGCCCTGATACTGGCGTTCTACCACCAGGCGTACATGGGTAGGCAAATCTTTTTCCAGAGCTTTGCGGTAAGCTTTTACGGCCACGTCTTCACCGCGTTCGCATTCGTTGAGCACTGTTTCATCGTCCTTGCCTGTGACAGCAGTACGGATATTGGTCCACGCACGGTGCAAGGCACCAGATACGCTGCTGCTGGTTTCTGGATCGCCACCCTGATTGCGTACCAGTTCTTGCAGTTCAGAAGCTGCCAGGGCGCATTCACGTCCACGCTCAGCCAGCATGGCTTTGAGCTGTGGATGACGGCCACTTGCATCTTCAGCGCAGACTTTAAAGCCCTCTTCGCCATCTTTGCTGGTTTCGATGAGGTCGTTCAGGGTAGAAATGATGTCGTCGTTGTCCATGATGTTTCCTTTATTGGTAGTGAATTAGCCAGCCTTAGCGCTGTACACACGCCTGCTTATATATTCCTGCTTACATATTTATATCCGCAGACAGAACAGCTTGCCGACAACTTGCCTGTCGCCATGATTACTGACATGACAGGAATTTCGCCAGGGGCTTATATCTCCCGCTGGCATAAGCACATACTAAAACCCGGGGACAATTCGCAGTATCGGACATGGGCTTGCAGGCATGTAGGAGCTCAAGAGATTGCGGCAAACTCTTTGAATCTCTTTGAATTCCACTCAATATGGCTGGAATGTGCGCCTGGGGTGAGCATTCTTTCAGCCACTCATTCAGTCATCAATTCTGCAGTGGTGCTTACTAGAGAACATGGTCGGTTTACTTCATCTATTCCTACAAAGCCTGGCGTCGGCGTCCTATATGGTGTGATCAGGGCCGATGCTAGTATGCAATGCAAGTCGATAACAGTTTTAGCCAGGCGCTGGCTGGAGCTGGCGGATGTAAGAGCTGCCACTGGCTTACCGTATGGATCAGGATTCACCATTTTTCTGGAGAGATCGCAATGAGTATATGTCTATTTAAATGCGGAATATTTTTCTTGCAGGGTGCAGTAAGCGTCGGCATCGGTCACTTACTCGGCAGACAGCAAATGCTTGCCCGCGGTTATCAAAAGATGACCAATGCCAAATGCCAGATCGCCATCGGTGATGCACAAAAGGTGATCAGGCAATGCATCAAGCGCCAGCAAAATAGCCTTACTTCGATTTCCAGATCCTGAATACGGATTATTGCAAGCAAATGAAGCAACTGAAACAAATTAAGCAAATGAACATAACCAGGAGAAATTTATGATACCCACTAAACATTTATTCCTTGTCGCTGGCATTGCCAGCTGGGCTTTGATGACCGCCTTCGGCAAAAAAAGATACCACGAAAAACACGCAGCCAAAAAGCTGCATAAAACCGAAATCAGTACTTGGGAAGGCGAAGGCGGCAATTTACCGCCCAAAGTAAGCCGCCCGACAACAGACAGCACAACGGTGCAATAAGCACAATGAGGCACAACAAGCGCTTTGAGCAATTCAGCTAAGCAACGGCAGTTAAGCAACGCAACTGTGAAAAATCTCGCGCTTCCCTATAACAGTCAACTGGACTTGATCCAGGAAAAGGAGTAATCATGCCTAGCAATACGAGTAATGCGAATAATGCGGCCACTAATACGGCTACGTCGGCAAATGATGGGGCTGTAAATGGCATCAACCATCCTGCTATCCCCTTCCCTACAGCGGATAATCCACCTACATTCGTAGAGCAGGTGCAGGCGAAAACTGCAGAAGCAGTCAAACCAGCGGTTGAAAAACTGAATGTCATCAAAGAGCAGGCTGCCGGCAAGCTGGCTTCAGGCGCGAACCAGGCAGCGTCAAAGCTTGCCGACCATAGTGAAAAACTGTATATCAATGAGGTAAAATTGCTGGACTCCTGCCGCGTCCAGGTCAGAAGGCAACCAATGACGATGCTGGGTCTGGCAGTGGCAACGGTGGTGGCGCTTGGTGTTTTGTTCCGTCAGTCACGCTGAGAGCTCTGGCATCGGTAAAACAGGCAGCAAAGGTATTTACAATAGTTGCTAAATTGCCTTTTTACTGATCCCCAAGCTTTATGATCCTTAGCGAGCAGCAGGACTAGTCTTGCTGCTCTTGTTTCAAACGGGTTGCAAAATTGCCTCTCCTGACGCTCATTACAGACTGGTTTAAGCGAAATTAGTTATCCCCAGATGAGTAAGCATGGCGAGGGGAATTTGATAGTGACTTACCTATATCCTGTGTAGATGCTATGCTATGGTTATGGGCAAGGATATTTCACAATTTTTGCAACTGTAGGGAAATTGCTAAAATTCCCTCCCCAAGAGTAGTTGATGATGCTTTGTGATGCCGTATTGAAACTAGTTTCAATCATTCGAGCATTCCCAAATTGAAGGAAGAAAATGATACGTATTGCAGTTTGTGATGACCACCAGATTGTACGGGCCGGTTTCAAGCAGATCTTTTCAGAGGTCAGCGACTTTGAAGTCGTGGCCGAGGCAACCACAGGCCGTGAAGCGCTGGAAATCGCCAGGAAAGAAGCTTGCGACGTCATGCTGCTAGATATCAGCATGCCTGACCAGAGTGGCATAGACACCCTGCGTACCATCAAGCAAGGGCAGCCAGACTTGCCTATCCTTATTTTAAGTGGCTATCCAGCACAGCAATACGCAGTGAATCTCTTGAAAATGGGAGCTAACGGCTACCTGAATAAGGAATGCGATGCCCACGAGCTCATCAAGGCTGTCAGGACTGTTTCTACCGGCCGCCGTTATGTCAGCGCTGATGTCGGTGAAATCCTGGCCCAGGGCTTCGATCATGATGCAGAAACTGCCTTGCATACTGATTTGTCTGACCGCGAGTTCCAGGTATTTTTAAGACTGGCCAAAGGCGAATCTGTCTCTGATATTGCGCTGACACTGTCGCTCAGCGTAAAAACCATCAGCACCTATCGCACCCGCGTCATGGAAAAAATGAATTTGCAGTCAAACTGTGACCTGACGTATTACGCAATGAAGAATAATCTACTGGAGTGAGCTGGCCAGCGCCAGATTCAAAACAGAGTCAGAGTAGAGGAAGAGTAAGAGTAAGGAAGAAGCTACTACGGTAGCTACTTTTTCGACATTTAATTAATCACAATTAATGAGATTAATTAATAAGATTAATGAGAAGATTAATGAGCCAGGGCCTGGATGTGGCCCACCAGATTGTCCATTTCACGGGATTTATCAAAAAAACCTTCAGCACCCAGTGACATGGTGCGGGTTTTCAAGGCATTGCTGGGATTACTGGTAAATACCAGCCGTGAGCCATATTGACGGCCATCATTTTTCAAGCCGGACAATACAGCCAGACCACTGCCTTCGCGCAAACCTATATCGACAATGGCAACGTCCCACTCAATAGAGCGCAATTGAAACAAGGCCTCTTGTTCACTTTCTGCAAAACCGATGACTTCTATATTTTCCGTCTGCTGCAATACCTCGATGAGCACAGAACGGATGCGCTGCGCGTCTTCGATTAAAAATACTTTTAATTTCTTCTTGTCGTTCATTTTGTTCCACACTCTTACGAACTGAAACTCGCGCTGATAAATGCATTTATAAGACCGCGTATCCCAGAGGCCCACTACAATTCATTTTAAGGAGACTCATGCGGATTAGCAATAAGCTTTCGCGGAATTGCTTGTAGGAATAAGACTACCTATTTAAGTTTCCGGGGCTACAAAATTTTACTGTAAACTTGCGACACATAATTTATCAATTCAGGTATTGTTTTTCATGGCCCGCAAGTGATGAAAACCCTGGTTTACAACGACAGAAAAAGGGGAGAAAAAATGACTGACTCCAATTTTCTTCCGCAATCACATGCTGTTTGCAGGCGCTATTTGAGGAAATTTTCATGAAAAAAAACGCATCGACTTCCATCCCGCTTTACATCACTTTTCTGTTCGTGACCTGTCTCGTCGTCCTGATCGGCAATGCCTATTCAGCATACCAGAATATGGAAAAGCTCAAGTTCAACAATGATTGGGTAGAGCATAACTGGAGTGTCAAAGACAAGCTCAAGAATATTAATTTGCTCATCATGGATTCTGAAAGCAGTTTGCGTGGTTATTTTATGTCCGGCAACGAAGTCTATTTGCGCCCAATGCAAGTCGCACAGAGCAAGCTGGAAAATGATTTCAAGGAACTCGAAAGGCTGTTGCAAGACAATCCTGCCCAGATCAAGAACCTGGCAGAGTTGCGCAGATTGTATAGCAGTAAAACCAAGATATTTGAATCAGCCCTGTCGACCTATAGAGAATTTGGGTTGACGGGAATAGTCGAGATATCCAAGGCTGGTGATGGACGGGAAGTCATGGATGAAATCCGCCTGCTCGATATCATCATGGAAAAGGAAGAAAACGAGGTTCTCGCCGCCAGGCGCCAGAATTTTTACAAGGACTATAAAGATGCCCTGTTCTTTGGTACGGCGACCAACAGCATAGCATTACTGGTATTGATACTGTTTTACCGCCTGATCTACCGCAGTTTCTACAAACAGCGCGGTATAGAAAATGCCTTGAAGATAGCGAATGACAATCTTGAGAGTACGGTCTTGAAACGTACTGAACAATTATCGGTGCTGTCACATCACTTGTTGAATGTATCTGAAAAAGAAAAAGCCAAGCTCGCGCGGGAATTACATGATGAAATGGGTTCGAACCTGACAGCGATCAGCATGGATATTTCAGTCGTGACAGAAAAGCTCAAGGACAAGGAGCCAGATCTGGTCAAGCAATTGCAAAGAACCAAGCGCGCCCTGCTCGATACGGTGGATATGAAGCGCCGTATCATAGAAGATCTGCGCCCCAGCATGCTCGACAACCTGGGTCTGTCTGCATCAATACAGCATTATTGTGAAGAGACGACAGCCATGGCTGGTTTGGCTTACGTGACCGATATTACAGAAGATTTCGATACCATAGACCCGGCCTGGTCTATCGCCTTGTTCCGCATTACCCAGGAATCACTGAATAATGTCATCAAGTATGCCCAGGCTACCGAGGTCAAGATCAGCTTGAAACGTACTGACAAGGGTTTATGGCTGCAGGTCCGTGATGATGGTATAGGCATACAAAAAGAGGCTCTGACCAAGCCCAAATCACATGGCATATTGGGTATGCGTGAGCGTGCCTTGCTATTGGGTGGCAGTTTCTCTGTCAAGCCGGGTGAGAAAAATATTGGCACTGTCGTTGAAGCATTTATTCCTTTCAAGACGTAAAAAAATCCCGTTACCTGGGTAACGGGATTTTGGATTTTACGGTCAGAATATCAGGCTTTTGCTTTCGTCTTATGCATTCTATTATGCGCCCTAGTCTGACCAGCCAGCTCTCGCCATTTATTTTAAACTTAATTCAAGCACTATCGTGCCATGGCTGTTGAAAGTATTTGGTCAAATTCTTGTTTGGACACGCGGTAGCATTCGCCGGCATGCATCTCCAGGCCTTCACGGTCGAGCATGGTGATATTGCCGCGTTTGTACTGGATCAGGCCTTCGTGCTGCAATTTACCAGCTGCCTCGGTAACGCTTTCACGACGTACACCCAGCATATTGGCGATCATCTCCTGGGTCACTTTGATTTCATTGCAATGCAGGCGATCGAGCCTGTCAAGCAACCAACGTGACAATTGCTGGTCTATCGAATAGTGACGGCCACAGACAGAATTTTGCGCCATCTGGGCAAACAGGGCCTGCGTATAGCGCATGAGGATATGCTGTAACTTGCCACATTTGGCATACGCCTCTTTCAAGACTGAAGCTTTAAGCTTGTAGGCGTCGCCAGCACATTGCACCATCGCTGTACCCAGAGCACGTTCACCCATGACAGCAGAGATACCAAGCAAACCTTCGTGACCAGTCACGCCGATTTCTGTGACATCGCCATCAGCCAGTACGTATAACAAGGCGACTACAGCCGTAGTAGGGAAATATACATGGGACAATTTAGCGCCGTACTCATACAGTTCTTTATCGAATGGCAAATGCACCAGTTCGAGATGCGGCAACAGGAATGCAAGTTCTTCTTCAGGCAATGCCGCCAGAATATCGTTTTGCATAGGTTCATCAAGCAAACCAACATCAGCCCGTGTTGGTGTTGTGTAATCTACGGAATACCTGCGATGTAAATTCCCGCCAGAGATCAGCGATGGATGTGGGGTCATAGAAACTTGTGTGTGAGCGATATTCATTTTTGTTCCTCTTTTTCAAAGACATCCAATTTCGTTCCGTACTACGCCATTCATGCTTACAATATTTGCGGGTACAGAGTTTATTTTCACGACATCGACACCAGTTACTTTTTAATTTCTGATGTCTTTCGAACTGATTACACTTTAGTTTGTTATCCGTGAATCTGGCATCAGAGAGTCTGGCAGCAGCTTGTACGCTGAACGCGCTGCAAAATGTGGGACTTGTCCTACAAGAACGATGCATCGCTGCATGAAATCTGTTTTTTTTAGCGGTTTGCACAGTGCGTATGGTGCGCACGGTGCGCAACGGTGCGATAACGCACCGACAGATGGAATCGTGAAGCTCATGATGACCCACATCACAACAGTGGAGAATGATCATGAATATCTGCAAGCAAACCGTCATCGCCGCAGCTTTTGCCGCCTCTGCCGTACTCTCAGGATGTGGCAGCAGCTCACCATCCACCATGACTGGCTACCCAGCCTCGCAGGTGGGATATAGCAGCTACGGCGTGATTGAATCAATTCAAGTAGTCCAGGTCAGTAATGAAAATAAAGGCCCAGGTGCAGGCGCAATAGTCGGCGGTATCGTTGGTGGTATATTGGGTAACCAGGTAGGTGGCGGTCTGGGTAATGCTGCTGCGACAGCCGCTGGCGTTGTTGGTGGTGCGATTGTTGGTAACAACATAGAAAAAAATAATCGCAACCCGCAAGTGCGCGAGGCATACCAGATCAGTGTGCGGCTGGAAAACGGTGTATATCAAAGCATAGTTCAGGACAATATTGTTGACCTGCGTGTTGGTGCCCAGGTGTATGTCAAAGACAACCACGTCTATCGCAATTAAGAACTAAGTACGGCATTAGATGCAATGCCGGGTTTGACAAAATAAAAAGCCATTCCAGTGATTTGAAGGAATGGCTTTTTTAATGTATGCAAGACTGCCCTAAATAACTTATATGTCAGCCAGCAAGCGCTTATTCACTCAATAGTTCTGCCGCAGCCTGCATGCCATCTATATGTTCTGCCATGACCTTGACCACGACGATAATTGGCACACCGAGCAGCAAACCCCAGGCACCCCATAACCAGCCCCAGAACAGCAAAGAGATAAACACTGCCGCCGTATTCATTTGGGTGATACGGCCCGTCATCCAGGTCGTCACCACCGTGCCTACCAGCACAGCGATCGCCACAGAGATACCTGCCACCAGCAGCGCCATCGAGATGGTGCCAAACTGTACGTAGGCAACCAGGCAAACTGCCAGCGCCATTAAAATCGACCCAAAATACGGGATGACATGCAGCAGGCCACCTGTGACTGCCCAGGCGCCGGCATTGTCCAGGCCTATCAGGTGAAACGCTATCCATGTCAGGAAAGCCAACAGGCCATTGGTGATCAGCAGCATGAACATGTATTGTTGCACCGAAGTGTTGATCTTGCTGAGTATCTGCACGGTAATGCGCTTCTGCGTCAGCGAAGGCCCGGTAATCTTGACCAGCTTTCTCTTGAATTTATCGCCGGACAGCAGCAGGAAGAAAATAAGAAACAGCATCATGACAGTCTGCCCCAGCAAATCCATGAAGCCCAGAGAGCCGGCCAGCAAGAGCTCGCGCAATTTCAATACCGGGGCTTCATTGACAACCGTCTTCTTTACAACCGGCTGGCCACCTGAAGTCGCCTGGCTGGTTGCTTTTTCTATTTCTGTTGCCGCTGTCTGCATCTTTTGCATGAGGCCAGCCTGCCCTATCTTCAACTTGCTCATTTCGCCGGAAAACTTGCGGGTCGCCACCGGCAACTGGTCAAGTATGGCGTCAAACTCTGTATGCAATGAATTGACCTGGGTAGCAATAACGGTAAGCATGCTGGCCATGACTATGCTGGTAGCAATCACGCGCGGCAAGCGCAGGCGTTGCAATGCATCGACCAATGGGGACAAGGTATAGGCAATGAAAATGCCAAAGGTCAGGGGAATGAAAAAGCGTTGCGCGGCACGCAAAGCAAAGATGAGAGCAACCGTTGCCAGTATGGTCAGCGCAAGACCGCGTGCATTGACATGTATGCCGGGAATCAGCTGAGCGGGCGCATCGACACTTGCAGGTACTTTGATTTCAGCGACTGGAGTATCGGCGATTACCTGGTCATTATCATCAGCCAATCTGGCTGAGCTATTGGAGGTATTGGCAGGGTCGATGCCAGAAGGTAAGTTGGGTAGAGGTACATCCATCGCTTTTGTCCATTCATTTGCATTATTTTGATTATTGAATTAGCGATTTGCGAGATGCTACAGATAAGCTGAAATACATAAAATTTCCGGGCTCAAGCACCCTGCAAACTGGTGCCTAAGCCCGGGAAACGGACAGTAGCTTAGTGCTTCTGTTCGTCCTTCAGGGATTCCTTGATGTTACCAATTGCTTTTTGCATGCTGCCTTCTACTTGTTTGGCAGCGCCTTTGACTTGCTGTTCTTTGCTACCGACCAGCTTGCCTGCTTCTTGTTGGACTTTACCTGCCACTTTTTTTGCTGCGCCTTTGACTTGATCTGAATTCATCATGAAGCTCCTGTAATAAAATGGGGGGACTACAAAAAATTACTTGTATCAGGCTAAGTTTCAGTATTCATCAAAATTAGCATCAAATTAGCCTTGGCTATTACCTGAATACCACCTGAGTACTACCTGATTGTTGCCTGATTGTTGCCTGATTGTTGCCTGCTTATTGCCTGATAAAAGTAAATTCAGTTTATGTTGAGAAAAACACTGTGTCAGTGCGTTAGGCAACACATATAAAAAAACTCCACAATCAGTCCAGTTATTAACCAAGCTGCTTGCGGAGCAAGTGGCAATCACGTCTGGCTGTCACGTAATTGCCTGCAATCGAACAACAGCAAATGCAGATTGAATTGAAATTTTCTGCGACCTGCTGGTCCTGTGCTCCTGTAGCGTTCACTTGTAACGACTACCAATAATCACCATTGATCACCATCAAGACCGGGCTTTGAGCAAAGCTGCGCAGAACCCGTGACCTGATGACCAGATGGCCTATTTATTTAACGCGTATATCGTTTTTGACCGATTTAACGCCTTTGACTTCACTCGTCACACTGACGGCCTTGCTGGAAGAAGCTGGATCAGCAACGAAGCCACTCAACTGGACTATGCCTTTATAAGTCTCAACATTGATTTCACTTGCTTTCAATGTTGGCTCATTGACGATGGCGGCTTTCACTTTAGTCGTGATGAGCGTGTCATCTATGTATTCGCCGGTGCTTTCCTGCTTTGCAGTTGAAGCACAACCGACCATCAAAACCATCATGCTTGCCAGAAAAATGCCAGTGATTTTTTTTACGAAGTTATTCATTTTTATACTCCTTGATTAGGATTTCACTTGTTTATATGCCAGACGGAAAAGTTGCTATAGATGCCTGCACTTACAATATCAACTGTCTGTGACCTTCAGTGTTACCCGCCAGTCTTTGAGAGTGATTTTTATCGTTCAGGCATGGGATGTATCGTAGCAGCGGCTATGGCTGCCAGATATAGGACGCTGGACTGCGAGTTTGTAGGACTTAAGGAAATGCAGGCAGGCAAGAGTTTTCCACCTGCCCTGCATTGCCTTGCAATATGACCCGGCCAAAGCTGAGAATTTTTATCTTTTTGCGTTCAAAAGTTGAGCTGGTGCTCTCTCAAAATAAGAGATGGCAGCATCGTGAAATACATAGAGCACCTGATCAGGTGCAAAATCTTCAAAAACAAGTTTCTTCAAACTGGCCCGCTCAGCCTCTGTCAGCAGATTGATATTATTCATGGACAGGTGCCAGACCTCGCCATAGTATTCGGCAAAAAAACCAGCGACGCCATGCCCAAAAGAATCCGAGATCAGTAATAGTCTGGGCCCCTGTTTTTTATCATGCCGGTAACGGCTGACATCGCCCAAGGAGGCAGCGACACCCTTCCATTCAGGGAAGCAGGCAACTCCAGCACAAGCAATAATGTCTGCCACGGCGTAATCAGGCTCACGGGTTGGCACATTCAGTGTGACGCCAGGCAAGAATTGCTGTATGTCTGAGGGCCGGTCATGCAACTGGCCAGATAAGGTAATCAACCTCGGATGTTTAAAATATTTTTCAGACAGCCATTGCGCCAAGGCTTGCGGGCCCATGCCTGTCCAGTGAAAAGTATTTTTTGGATACACTTCGGTTTTGGCCTTGAGCGCCAGCATCTCTGACAGGGGATAGATCACTCTGCCTGTCAGGCCTGGTTTTTGATCAAGACTGGCAATCACGCCTGGCAAGGTGGGGGTATATAACTGGCACTGGCTTTGCAACCAGTCCGGCATTTTCTCTGCATAGACGATGGGTTTGGTAGGCACCATGAGCAAGTAACTATCGGCCTTGGTCTGCAAGGCGGTTTGCATGAAGCCGGATGCAGTTTCCACCATGCCGGCACGGTCTTGCGCACTCACATTTTTACCGCACAGGAAGTGCACCATGCCCAAAGGTGTATTGGCAGCATGGGAGTTAAAGAAGATATATCCATCTTTGCCTGCAGTCAGTTGCACGGCATTAATATCCCGGAGCAGGTGATAACGCAGGCCGTTATTCCATGCGACCAGTTGACTCCTGAGACCAAAGTGATCGTTCAGATAGGCATCTGCCACGGATGGGAATTTCAACACATCTGCCATGTTCGCCGGCAATACCGGTGCGCTTGCCAGCACGCGATTTTCCGTGTTGCTACCCTGCCATTTGCCACTCAGGTGAATGAGGGCTGGCAGTATCAACAGGCCAAAGAAAGCAAAGATAAAGATTACCCTGCTATAAAATCGCTTTTTATAGGTAGTGGATGATGTGGCTGGACTGGATGGTTTCATCTTTAGCTTCCAGTCTCAAAAACGGAAATAAATAAAAGGATTGTAAGCCCCGGTCGCCAGGCTGACTGCCGACAAGACAAACAGCATCAGGCTCAGAACGGGCGCGGCCACCCTGACGGCTGCCAGTGGTTTATTCAGTGCCTGCACGATGGGAGTAGAAACCAGGATACCTATGCACAGAGCCGTGACGACCGTGCCATTCATAAAACTCATGACGGGGGCGACCGCATTGTCTGCGGGCATGCCGCCTGCCATGGCCTGCAGGTAATGCAGGGCCTGGGCAAAACTGTCGCAACGGAAAAACACCCAGCCCACCATCACCACCAGTATCGTATACACATGTCTGCATGCTCTGGGCAAGGCTGCTAGTACTTTTTGCAGGCCGCTACGTTCCAATACCAAAAAAACGCCGTGATACAGGCCCCAGGCCACAAAGGTCCAACTGGCGCCGTGCCAGAGCCCGCACAGGAAAAACACGATAAACAGATTGCGGTAAGTCGCAAGACTGGAGCCACGGTTACCGCCAAGAGGTATATACAGATAATCACGGAACCAGCGAGACAGGCTCAGATGCCAGCGTTGCCAGAACTCGGTGATGGATTGCGCGACATAGGGATAATTGAAATTGCGCGGAAACGTAAAGCCAGTGACCAGGCCCAGGCCTATCGCCATATTCGAATAACCAAAGAAATCAAAATAGATTTGCAGGGTATAGCAGGTGATGCCCAGCCAGGCGCTGGCCAGCCCCAAAGTCTCTGGTGCCAGTGAAAATATCTGGTCAGCAGGCAAGGCCACACTATTGGCGATCAAGACTTTTTGCGCGAGACCGAGAATAAAAATCTTGATACCCAGTTCCACCCTGCGCACAGTATGGTGACGCTGGTGTAATTGCCTGGCGATGGTAGAGAAACGGATAATGGGCCCGGCAATCAGTTGCGGGAACATGGTGATATACATGGCAAGGGCAAACAGATTCTTTTCATGCGCCGTTTTCTTGCGATAGACATCCACCAGATAAGAAATCGCATGGAAGGAAAAGAAAGAAATACCCAGCGGCAGCGTGACTGCCTCTGCCATGGGCATGGCGATGCCCACACCATTCAGCACTGCATACAGACTATCCAGCGCAAAATTGAAATATTTGAAGTAGACCAGTAAGAGCAGATTAAAAGCTATGCCTGCGATGAAGATGGATTTTCCTGTGCCACCTTTTTCCTGCGCCCGGCCCATGCCCAGCCCGCACAGATAATTGAGCAAGATGGAAATCAATAATAAGGGCAGGTTCTTAGGTTCGCCCCAGGCATAAAATATCAGGCTGGCGAGCAGCAAGACAATATTGCGGATATGACGAAACGGCAATGCAAAATACAAGACGAGAAAGATCGGTAAAAAATAAAATAAAAAACTAACCGTACTAAAAACCATGTTTTGTACTTTCTCTTGTGCTTGCTTATTTGTACTTATTTTTTTGTACTTGCTTATTTGTACTCTGTGATCACTGCGCCCGCCATTTCCATATATGGTGTGCGCATCAGCGAAATATGTGTCTGGTGCGGGATTTTAATGCCATGTGCTGTAAAAAAGAAGCACAAGCCTGTTTTTACCTGTGGGTCAGGCATTTTACTGTTCCTCCGCAATCAAAATAAATCAGAGCCATACCGAACAGTGTCAGCGATACTTTTTTATTTTTCTGGCTTACTCTGCAGGCTTGGTTTGCAGCATTACAATGGCACGCATGACTACAGAAACCACGATGCCGAGTCCCCCTCTTACCCCGGCCCAGGAGTGGTTTGGTGAGTCTTTCAATAATTTGCATCCTCTACTGCAGCAAATCCATATCCATGGCGGTACGCTGCAAGGCGAGATAGATATCAAGCTGGGCAAGGGTCTGGCTGGCTTTCTGGGACGCAGGCTGGCAAAGAAGCTAGGCGTGCCGACCAAACACGCCCGCTCAGGCTACAAGGTCAGTATCAGTCATGCGCCAGGGAAATTGATTTGGGCCAGAGAATTCATTGCGCCGGATGGCAAGGTAGAAAAACTGGTCACTGTGTTTGCACCGCATGGCCAGTATCCACATGCTTATTGGCAAGAGAGCACAGGACTGATGCATTTCCGCCTGACGGTAGATATTCTTGAAGGCGGCGGCTGGAGCTGGCGCGTTCTTGCGGCGCATCTGCATGGCATACCCTTGCCTGTGAAGCTGTTTCCGCAATCGCAGGCCTATAAAGGCATAGAAGATGGCCGCTATCGTTTTTATGTAGGCTTTGTCATGCCTGGCCTGGGCTTGCTGCTCAGCTACTCTGGTTTGCTGGAACTTGTACCTGCAATGGCTTCTGCATCGCCAGCAGATAGCCTACTCCCATGAAACCATGCAGGCGAAAGCGCTGGGTCAGCGGGTTATAGCCGAGGCCATGCTGGTCCTGCAAGACCAGGCCACCGGCGGTTGCCATGGCGAGCAATTCGGCTGGTTTGATAAATCGCGCATATTGATGCGTACCTCGCGGTAGGATGCGCATGAGATACTCCATCCCCACAATCGCCAGCGCATAACTAAGGGGATTGCGGTTGATCGTTGAGAAAAATACCCAGCCACCAGGTTTGACCATCTCTGCACAGGCCTGGATGACAGCAGCGGGAGATGGCACATGCTCCAGCATTTCCATGCAGGTAATGACATCGTAATGTCCAACATGTTGCGCGGCCCATGCCTCGGCACTGCTTTTGGCATAATGCACATCCACGTCCTGGCCTTGCGCATGCCACTCGGCGATTTGCAAGGGTTTATCAGCCAGGTCTATGCCTGTGACTTTGGCACCCTTGCGCGCCATGGACTCTGCCAAAATGCCGCCGCCACAACCCACATCCAGCACCTGCTTGCCTGGCAGTTGAACCAGGCGGTCTATCCATGCCAGCCGGTGTGGATTAATTCTGTGCAAGGGTTTGAATTCTGAATTCTCATCCCACCAGCGGCTTGCCAGGCTATTGAAACGTGCCAGTTCGGCTGGGTCAGCATTGCTTGCTATCGTACGAATTGTGCTCATGACATTCTCTATTGATTGATGATAATCGAATCAGGGTCTTACCAGTGACCGCGCCTGCGGTTCCAGCGGTACAGGTGTCTGGCGATGAAGTTATACAGTGGCCGCGTCAAAAAACTCAGCCTTAGTGTCAGCCAGGCCAGCCAGCGACGGCCACTAGTTTGCGACCACAAGGCAGCCAATGCCTGCTCACCCGTCAGTAGTTCGCCATTGGCATTGCGCACATGCAGGCGCTCGCGTACGGTTTCCAGCTCGCTGTTGATTTCCTTTACTGCATTAGGGTCAGTATGCACATCTACCCAGTTGATCTTGCAAGTCTGCATACGCCCACGCTGATCGCGTATGCCAGCATCACATACAGGGCAGGCACTGTTGTAATAGACCGTCGTGCTGCCTGCAATGTCTTTGTCAGTTTCCATGATACCTGTCTGCCTTTATTCAGTTCACGATTCAAGCATATACCTTATTTAGCTAAATGTCTAATTATCTAATTAACTTCACGATTACCGGCTAAAGTGCTAAGATGAGTCATCAACAGTTCTTGCTAATTATGGAAAAAGTATTTGAAGCCCTGGCGTCGACGCCACGCCGGAAGATTCTGGCTTATTTATCGGAGACAGAATTGTCTGCCGGGGAAATTGCTGCGCGTTTCGAGATGACCAAACCGTCCTTGTCCAAGCATTTGCGCATACTGGAATCAGCAGGATTGATTGCCAGTGACAAGCGCGGGCAATTTGTTTTCTATCGTTTGCAGGGGGACAATCTGGCAAATACGCTGGCTAGTTTCATGCAGGCAGTGTGCCCTGTATCCAAGTCCCTGAAAAAAGAAAGCAAGGCTTTGGCGGTGAAAAAGTCTGTTGGAAAATCCGTTGAATAATCTGCTTTAGAATCCGCTTAAAAATCCGCTTAGTAATCTACTTTAAAATTCACTTAAAAATCCACTTACTCGCGCGCGGCAGGCAATTCACTTTTTTTCGTTTTTAACGGTAGCTGCGGCTTGGCAGTGACTCTGCTCAACAAGGCAGGAGGCGTCAAGGGAAGATTTGGCCCGGCAAATAATTTCTTGACCAGATAGGCCATGCGGTTTTTCTGGAAGTCGTCATAGCCACTTAATACACGCTCAACTGTTGCAAGCTGGTGTTCCAGTTCTGTGCTCACCATGGGTGAAATCCAATCTGTACGCCATGTCATTATCGCGCCACTACCCAGCTCAAGATGACCCAGCACCGGATTGTCGCCCAAAATTTCGCAGGCCAGCGCGTGGCTGAAATCCTCGGCATAAAACTTTCTTAAAGTTCCCAGTCCAAAATCGATAAGATATTGTTCATCGACTATGCAGACAGCATGACCTTCCTTTTGCTGCTCATGCGCAAAACCCTTGTAGCCTATGTAAAAAACACCGTTATTTTGCATGATTTCGGCATAGCATCCCTGGACTCTGGCGGCATAGCCTTTTTTTGACAGTATGTGCGCCAACATGGCAGACATCACGAAACAGCAACTACCGTATTGCTTGAAAAAATCGAGAATTTCAAAATCATCTGCAACCTGCCTCAAGTCATGGGCAAGTTTGCGGTCTTTTACTACTTGTATAAATGCGGTGTTCATTGTTGCGAATGACGACAATGAATGAAAATTCATGCATCATCAAAATGATATATTTACAAAAAGTAATAATATAAAATTCACAATGATTTGTACGTGATAAATCGTAATTACTTGTAAGCAGATGTTTCTACCTGGCTGCTATTTTCCTTCTATTTCCAGCTGACTCAGGCTAGCAGAGTTGTGCAACAAAACCAGCCATGGCTTAGCGCGGAGCCTCAACCAGCATGCTGGTGATACGCCTGACCAAAGGTAAAACCAGCAACAAAGCGGGGAAAGCAAACACCCACGACAATGCCCAGGAACCCATCCAGATTTGCAGGAAGTGATCTACCAGGCCGACACTACGCAAGGTACTGATGAAAGAAACGATAAAGGTCATCAGTATGGATAACAGCAAGGGCATGACAAATCCTGCATAAGATGCTGGCAATTTACGCATGTGATCAACCAGGAAAATAATATTGAGTTTTCATAAATCCCCACGAGCCCGCAGGTCTGTTCAGCGCGCTGCTGATGCAGATTGCCAGCAATGTGCAAAGGATTTGAAAGAAAGTTAGCAACTCAGTGTAATTGCCCACCAAGCAAAAGTAAACAAGGGACAGATAAGAGTTCATGCTTGCCTTGCCACTGCTATTGCGTGTAATTTGACGGCTTTTCTGTCGCTGCAAGCGCTTATGATCCTCCAAGAAAATTTACAGCAAACCTTTTATCAGGCAAATACTGCGGCTATTGACTACCCATCTCTGCAAGAAAACCTTGATTGCGAAGTCTGCATCATAGGAGGTGGTTTTGCTGGCCTGGCAACGGCAATGGGATTGCTAGAGCGTGGAGTCAGCAATATCGCCTTGCTGGAAGCGGAAGTGATAGGCCACGGTGCATCAGGCCGCAACGGTGGTTTTGTGTTTGGCGGTTTCAGCCTCGACAATGCAAGCCTGATCAAACAAGTTGGACTTGAGCATGCACGCAAGCTGTATCAACTGACGCTGGATGCAGTTGCTCTGATACGGCAACGCATCACGCAACATCAGATGGAGTGCGACATCGACGACAACGGCGTCTTGCTCGCCAACTGGTTTGATGATGCAAAAAAACTCCAGCAACAAAGAGATTTCATGCTGCGCGAATTTGAAGTCGACTGGACACCGTGGTCACGGGAACAGACCCGTGCCGTGTTGCATACCGAGCGGTATTTTGGTGCCCTGCATGAGCAGAATGCATTTCATTTTCACCCGCTGAAATATGCCCAGGCGATGGCCAGGGTTTTGAGCTCCGGGGCCGTGCGTATCCATGAGCATAGCCGCGTAAGCACGATTGATGCTGGTAGTGCTGAAAAGATCGTACGTACTGCAAATGGCTCGGTGAAGGCACAACACGTAGTCGTCTGTTGTGGTGGCTATATAGAAAAACTTTATCCACAATTGGGGCGCTCGGTACTGCCTATCGCCACCTATGTCATGGCGACTGAAAAACTGGGCGACAAACTGGCAAGCGCGATGCAAACCAGCGCTGCGGTTTATGATACCCGCTTTGCCTTTGATTATTACCGGCCGCTGGCAGACAGCCGCCTGCTCTGGGGCGGGCGTATTTCCATACGTGACAGGCAGCCCGCCGAAGTCGCTGATTTGCTTTACGGTGACATGCTTAAGGTGTATCCGCAACTGGCTGGAACAAAGGTCGAATATGCCTGGAGCGGCCTGATGAGCTATGCCCAGCACAAGATGCCACAAATTGGCTGCCTGCCTGACGGTATCTGGTATGCCATGGGTTTTGGCGGCCATGGCATAGCACCAACCACGCTGGCTGGCGAAGTCGTGGCGCAGGCAATCGCCCGCAAGCAGGCTTTACCTCATGGACTTGATCACTACGGCTTGCCACCCGCTTTTGGCAGCCTGGGCTTGATGGCAGCGCAATGCGCCTATTGGTATTATGAATTGCGTGACTGGCTGCGTGAATAAACAGTTTGCTAGTGCAGACCATGTCGCATATCCAAAGATGCGGTAAGATCACGCCATGAAACCACATCTTGTTGTCGCCCTTGCCTATGATCAATTGTGCACCTTTGAATTTGGCTGCACGGTTGAACTGTTTGCCCTGAACCGTCCGGAACTGGGTGTGGACTGGTATGAGTTCGCTGTCTGCGCTGCGGAACCCGGCAAGTTGCGGGCCGCCGGCGGTATCACGGTAGAAGTGCCATATGGTCTGGACATGCTGGATCAGGCCGACACTATCATCATCCCTGGCTGGCGTGATGCTGATGAAATGCCACCGCCAGCTTTGCTGGAAAAAATCCGCCTCGCACATGCGCGTGGTGCGCGTATCTGCACTATCTGCTCTGGCGTATTCATCCTCGCTGCAGCTGGCATACTCGATGGCAAAACCGTCACTACGCACTGGCGCTATGCCGAAAAACTGCTGAGACGTTATCCAGAAATCACAGTGCAGGCAAATGCCTTGTATGTAGATCAGGGGCAGATCATGACTTCGGCAGGTTCTGCCGCCGGGTTGGACATGTTGCTGCATCTGGTGCGCAAGGATTATGGTGCGAAAGTCGCCAATATGGTCGCGCAACGCCTTGTGGTACCGCCGCATCGCGAAGGTGGGCAGGCACAGTTTGTACCACGCCCCATGCCCGCAGATGAACATGCACGTCTGGCCAAGTTAATGGACTGGGTCAGGTCCAACCCTGCCCTGCCACATAATCTGGCCTCAATGGCCAAGAAAGCAGCCATGAGTACCCGCACGCTGCAACGTCATTTCAAAGACAGCACAGGCATGGCGCCGGGTGAATGGCTGATATGTGAACGCGTTGCCATCGCCAAGGAATTGCTGGAGTCACCAGCAAGCAGCTTGCCGCAGGTCGCCGAGCTGGCAGGCTTTGGTTCAGAAGAATCCCTGCGCCGCCATTTCCGCCGCATCGTTGCGAACAGTCCCGGCAATTATCGCAAGCAATTTTCTATTGATACACAAACACTTGCCTAGCTGTTGCAGATTTGCGCTGCCCAAAAAAAGGGCTGCACGGTCAGCATGCAGCCCTGTCAAGCGCTCTGCAAAACATTTACTTCATTAGCTCACCAAACCATGCACCGTAGGCTGGTAATTCCACAAGACCATCGGTGACTTGTCCCGGCAAGCCAGTGTCCTTCAATTGTGCGGCATTCTGAGTTGCAGGCCAGTTGAAACTGACAGGCTGGCTCCCGAGGTTGAATGCCGCCAGCAGACTATCGCTGCCAGCCAGGTCACGACGTATCGCCAATACAGGTTCAGGGGCATCGAAGAAACTGATCTCGCCTCTGCTAAGCTGCGGGTATTTCTTGCGCCAGGCCAGGATATGGCGGGCAAAATTCAAGACAGACTGATCTTCCTGATCTTGCGCAGAAACTGCATGGGCAGCATGCTCCGCCGGAACCGGCAACCATGGTTTGCCAGAACTGAAACCGGCATTTACCTGATCTGCCTGCCAAGGCATGGGCGTGCGGCAACCGTCGCGGCCCTTGAATTCTGGCCAGAAAGTAATGCCGTACGGGTCTTGTATATCTTCATAGGCGATGTCGGCTTCCGTCAGCGCCAGCTCATCCCCTTGATACAGACATGGCGTGCCTTTCAAGGTCATTTGCATGGCCAGCAGCATTTTGGCAAATTGCGGTGTTGCCTCTGGCCCACCCCAGCGTGTCATGACGCGCACAGAATCATGGTTACCCACAGACCAGGATACCCAGCCACCCTTGACGCGCGCTTCGTATTCCTCCACTTGCTGGCGTATGTAGGCAGCAGAGTACGTCGCCGTCAGCAAATTGAAGCTATAGGCCATCTGTAATTTATTGCCATCGGCGGTGTAATCTGCCATCACGGCCAGCGAATCATCGGCCCCGACTTCACCGATGGCGATCGCGCCATATTCATTCAACAAGCTGCGAATTTTTTCCAGGAAGGCCAGATTCTCTGGCTGCGTCTTGTCGTGGATATGCGCCTGCATGCCATAGGGATTATTGTCCTGCACGGTCTTGTTATCGCGCACCTGACTGGGTGGATTATCCCGCAAAGCCTGGTCATGGAAATAGAAATTGCAGGCGTCGAGACGAAAACCATCTACACCACGCTGCAGCCAGAAACGCATATTATCGAGATGCGCCTGCTGCACTTCAGGATGGTGGAAATTCAGGTCAGGCTGGCTGACCAGGAAATTATGCATATAGTATTGACGACGGCGTGCATCCCACTGCCAGGCAGAACCACCAAACACAGACAGCCAGTTATTCGGCGGTGAACCGTCTGCCTTGGGATTGGCCCACACATACCAGTCGGCCTTGGGGTTGTCACGGTTCTTGCGGCTTTCGACGAACCAGGGGTGCACTTCCGAACAGTGCGACAAGACCTGGTCTATCATGATCTTCAAACCCAGTTCATGCGCGCGCTTGAGCAAGACATCAAAATCAGCCAGCGTGCCAAAGATGGGATCGACATCACAATAATCTGCCACGTCGTAACCAAAGTCCTTCATCGGCGAAGTGAAAAAAGGCGAAATCCAGACGATATCGACGCCCAGGCTGGCGATGTAATCAAGTTTGGAAGTAATGCCAGGCAAGTCACCTATGCCATCGCCATTGCTGTCTGAAAAACTGCGCGGATAGACCTGGTAAATCACGGCATCACGCCACCAGTCATTTGCTTGCACTGCCAAAGAATTATTCATGGATTTGTAATTTCGTTTTAACCACTAGATCAAGACCTCTCAACACAGAGGCACAGAGACACAGAGAAGATCAAAGAGAGCAATCATGTGAAACGTAAAGAAGAAGTATTTATTTAATCTGATTAAATAAAATTTTTCCTCAGTGTTACCTCTGTGCCTCTGTGGTGAAAGGTCTTTTCAAATTTTAGGCGACACAGTCTGACAAGGACAGTCGTTCATTCAATATCGCAGACACACCCAAAAATGCGGGATACTCTGCCGTGATCAGATAAGTCGGTATTTGTGCCAAATAATCTGCAAAACGGCCTTTCGCTTCAAAGCGCTGGCGAAATGCTGATTGCGCAAAAAATTCACCCAGGCGTGGCACGATGCCGCCACCTATATATACGCCACCAGTCGCACCAAGGGTCATGGCCAGGTTGCCGGCGATGGTACCCAGCATCGCACAAAAATAGTCCACAGTACGGGTGCAGATGATGCAACTGCCATCAAGTGCACGACGGGTAATGTCGGCCGCGTTCATTTCTTCAGTATCGGCTTGTTTATCCATTTGCGCCAGGATGCGGTACATCAATTCCAGACCCATGCCTGAGATCAATCTTTCGGCAGAGACATGCGAATATTCTTTCCAGACCTCGCGCAGGATTTCTACCTCTATCTCATTGCTGGGAGAAAAACTCACATGCCCCCCTTCGCTGGACAATGCTACCCAATGCCCGCCAGATGGAATGATGCCAGACACACCCAGACCAGTACCGGGACCGATCAAACCTATGGCGCGGTCAGCCTGAGCCTGGCCACCACCTATCTGCACACGCTCATGAGCGGCCAGATGTGGCAAGGCCATTGCCAGTGCAGTGAAATCATTGACGACTACCAGATTGTCAAACCCCGCCGCCTGCTGTAAAGCGGCTATGGAGAAAGTCCAGTGGTGGTTGGTCATGCGCACCACATCACCATCGACAGGATTGGCAATGGCGATAGCCGCATTTTTTACCGGCGACTGGCATACAGCCAGCACTTCAGGACTCGATAAATAGGCGGCGATGGCAGACTGCAAGTCAGGATAGGCATTGCATGGCAATACAGCAATGGCAGTAAATTCGTGGCTCTGCATTTCCAGTGCGAAACGCGCATTGGTGCCACCTATGTCAGCCAGCAAGCGCGGAGCTGCATTGCATGATTTTTTTTGATTATTACTCAACATCTCACCATTCATATTTTTTGCGCCTGAGCGGGGCCGAAATAAGAAAACAGGTCGCCATCAGATTTTATGTAGCAATACTACATACATCAACACCTCATGTCTAACAAATTTGCGATTATTAGGTTAAAATTTGAAAAAATATTGGCGCGAAGTTGACTTTAGCCACAATAAAACCGGTAAAACCAGCCGTAAACTTGATTTTATTTATGTAGTCACACTACTTTTGCGATTCAAACATATCTACAATCAGAGTAAAGAAGCTTGTTTTACCCAGGAGACTGTTTTGTTTTTTGAACAAACTACTGCACGGGCAAAAAGCTGCGGCAGCTTTTTAATGGCGTGCGTACTCACGACTTGTGCCACAACTTGTGGCAGCCATGCTGTCGCCAGCAATGCGCCAGACGCAGGCCTTGCTGCATGCAATGCAGGTCCGTTTGAAAGCACATTATCGCCAGCCGCCATGCCAACCACAGACGCGCGCGCCTATTGGCTTTCCAACAAACTGATACGCTGGCCTGGCCGGGCAACAGACAACAAAGTCAGGCTATACATCTCCAGGACAGGACAACTCAAACTCAGCAAGGGCAACAAACCAAGCGGCTTTGATGAAGTGATTGCACTGACCGGATCGGACGCGACACTCGACACCGATATTGCAAAACGCTTTACCTATACTGAACCGGGAAAAGTATATGAGCTTGCACATATCAGTTTGCAACAATTGCGTTCATTGCAGCAATCACAAGTAATAATCGTCGCAGAAGATAATGAAGGCCGGGTTATCGATTACACCGGCCTGCAAATTGCCGGAGCGCTCGATGACTTATACAAGACAGCAGGCAGCCTCAATGATTACGGCGCCAACATTCGCAAGGCAGCAGTTACCAATAAAACGCAGACACGATTCCGCGTCTGGGCACCGACGGCGCAACGTGTTTCGATTTGCCTGTATCCAGATGGCAAAGCCAAATCTACCAGCATACTGCCCATGCAATCCGATGCCGATACTGGCAGCTGGAACACCAGTGTCAAGGTGGATTTATCCGGCAAGTATTACACCTACCTGGTCGATGTTTACGTACCCGGCAGGGGCCTGGTGCGCAATCGCGTTACCGATCCCTACTCCATCAGCCTGACGACAGATTCAAAGCGCAGTTACATCGCTGACCTGTCTTTCAGCAAATTAAAACCCCTGGGCTGGGACGAGCAAACGCCAAATACCAAAGTAAAAAATCAAACTGACATGCAAGTCTATGAATTGCATGTACGGGATTTTTCCATCAATGATGCAACGGTGAGACCAGCCTGGCGCGGCAAATACCTGGCTTTTAGCGAAGCCCATTCAAACGGCATGAAGCACTTGCAGGCTCTGAGTGCAGCGGGCATGACGGACATACATTTGCTCCCTGTCTTTGACTTTGCCACCGTACCTGAAGCAGACTGCCAGACACCCATCATCAAGGGCAAGGCAGATGGCGAAGAGCAACAAAAAATCGCTACGCAATATGCCGACAAGGATTGTTATAACTGGGGTTACGAACCCTATCACTATAATGCGCCCGAGGGTAGCTATGCCACTGATGCCAGCGATGGGGCCAGGCGCATCATGGAATTCAGAAAAATGGTCATGGCCTTGCACAATGCCGGTTTGCGCGTGGGCATGGACGTGGTTTACAACCATACTGCAGGGGCTGGACAAACTGCCTACTCAGTATTGGACCGCATCATCCCCGGCTACTATCAGCGCCTGAACCAGCTCGGACAAATAGAACGCTCCACCTGCTGCGACAATACCGCAACAGAAAATCTCATGATGGCCAAGCTGATGAGTGATTCTGTACTGTTGTGGACGCAGCATTACAAAATAGACTCTTTCCGTTTTGACTTGATGGGACACCAACCCAGACAGGTGATGGAAGACATGCAAGCCAGGCTGTTGCGAGAAACCGGACGCCAGATCCAGTTCCTCGGAGAAGGCTGGAATTTTGGAGAAATTGCCGACGGCAAGCGCTTTGTCCAGGCATCGCAGTTGTCACTGAATGGCAGCGGCATAGGCAGCTTCAGCGACCGTGCCCGCGATGCCATACGCGGCGGCGGCCATGGCGATGCAGGCGTAGGCATAGTCAAAAACCAGGGTTACATCAATGGTTTGGTTTATATGCCAAACACCCTGGCAGACAAGGCCATGCCACAGCAGGATCTTTTGCGCGCGGCCGACATGCTCAGGCTGGGCCTGGCAGGCTCAGTACGCAACTTCAGCATGCAAACCTTTGATGGCAAGACCAGGCAATTACAGGACATCGATTATGCTGGTCAGCCTGCAGGCTATGCCAGCCAGCCTGGCGAAGTCGTCAACTATGTAGAGAACCACGACAACCAGACCCTGTTCGACATCAATGCCTATCGCCTGCCGCTGGACACCAGCAGCGCAGACCGCGCCCGCATTCAGGCTCTGGCCCTGGCAACAACAGCGTTCAGCCAGGGCGTGGCCTACTACCATGCGGGTGTCGATATCCTGCGCTCCAAGTCCATGGACAGCAATAGCTTCAATTCCGGTGACTGGTTTAACCGGCTGGACTGGAGCTATGGCGACAATTATTTTGCGACGGGCCTGCCACCAGAAAAAGACAATGCCCAGTTTTACCCTTACATCAAGGCGGTACTGAAACAGGCGAATATTAAACCGACCCGCGCAGATATTGCCTATAGTCGCGATCAATTCCGTGATTTATTGCAGATCAGGGCCAGCTCCAGCCTGTTCAGATTATCGACTGCGTCTGATATTGCACAGCGCCTGCATTTTTATAATACCGGTCCCGCGCAAAACCCCTTACTGATCGCAGCGCATCTGGATGGCAGGCAATTGGCAGGGGCGAACTTTGATTCTGTCATGTATTTCATCAATATCAGCTCACAGACGCAATCATTAACCCTAGAAGGACAAAGCCAGCGCAGCTATCAATTGCACCCCACACATTTGCTTACACAAGCAGCAGATAAACGTGTGGCAGCAGAAGCGAAGTATGAGAGTATCAGTGGGCGATTTACGATTCCCGCTCTGAGTGCGGTGGTCTTTGTAGGACAATAGGAAGGCAAGTGCAAGGCAGCAAGATCTTTTTTGGAGCACAGCTTCATGAGTGCAATCTTGGTTTTAGTGCGCAACAGGGATTATGCAGTGCAAAGTTCTTCCATACAGATGCCTTATTGATGCAAAAGCTGACCTTATACATGGTTCAGATATTGCTTATTGCTTGACTGTTTTGACATTGAAATACACAAGGAAATTTCGCTAGACAGGGTACAAATCAGGCAGTACAGATTATTTAAGACAGGGATTCATATGCTTGCTACAAAAAATATGAAAAGTTTTCAGTCAAGAAACGCAAATTTAACACCAACAGCGGTTATTATTACCGCCTTCATATTCTAAGATCGAGGAGACAGCCGGAATGGATTTTTCAAATCGCCAGCAAGAGCCGGGGAAGAAGTTTATAGGCTTGGGGCTGGTTATCGCATTTCACGTACTGGTGGTATATGCCCTGGTATCTGGATTGGCGCGCAAAGCGATGGAAGTGGTGATCAAACCAGCAGAGGTCAAGCTGGTAGAAGAAGTGAAGCCGCCACCACCGCCACCAGACACACCGCCACCACCGCCACCGAAATTGTTGGCCCCGCCGCCACCGTTCATTCCGCCACCGGAAGTCCAGGTACAGCCACAGCCACAACAAACGCCAGCGATTACTGCGGTCTCCAATGTCAAGCCAGATAACCCGACCTTGAACAAGGCCCCGCCAGTGGTAGCGGCACCGACAGAAGCCAAGGCCACAGGCCCGGTCACCATACCAGGCGTGATCGACTTCAACGTCGGTGGATGCAAACCGGAATATCCACGCGCCTCCCTGCGCAATGAAGAAACCGGCACCGTCCTGTTGTCCGTATTGATCGGCGCAGATGGTACAGTGGCCGACGTCAAGATCGACAAATCCAGTGGATTCCGCGGTCTCGACAATGCGGTTAAATCCCAGTTGATGTCAGGTTCCTGCAAAAACAAACCAGGTACCGTCGATGGCAAACCACAACAGACCTGGGCCAAAGTCCAGTATGTATGGAAGCTCGAGTAATCAGGAATCCCAGGCAAGAGCAGTTGATCTACCAGACTGCTCTACCCAAGAAAATGAAGCAAGAGATGGTTCAGATCGATTCGTAAAAGATAAGTACCAGGCAACAAACAAACCAAGTAATACATAAGTAATACATAAAAACAGCAGTAAGCAATACCAACCTTATTTTGTTAAAAGGAAGCACCTCAATGAAAACCCGTTTCTCCGCATTCCTGGCTGCAACACTCCTGGCCTTGACAGCCGCCGTTGCCGTCGCCCCTGTTTCTGCACAGGAATCCGCCTCTGCAGCTGCCTCCGCTGCTGCCCCGGCACCAGCACCTGCTGCTGACGCAGCCCCGGCACCAGCCGCTCCAGCTGACGCTGGCGCCCCAGCAGCACCAGCAGCTGCCAAAGAAATGGTAGACAACCCATACGGTCTCGATGCTCTCTGGAAAACCGGTGACTTCGTTGCCAAAGGCACACTCATCATCATGGTCATCATGTCCATGGGCAGCTGGTACATCCTCATTACCAAAATCATTGATCAAGTCAAACTGTCCGGCCAAGCCACAGATGCCCGTTCCAAATTCTGGAAAGCAGCTTCTGTACAAGCCGGTGCCGCTTCTTTGAAAGAAGGCAGCCCATTCCGCTTCATCGCTGACTCTGGTATCAAAGCCACAGAACACC